>DASQLI010000260.1:0-11871 GCA_035630075.1 Microlunatus sp. | reverse complement strand
GTGCGACCAGCCGAGGCAACGGCGTCCCGCGGCCGGATGGCCGGCTTGGACTCGACGTCCAAGATCAGCCGATCGAAGTCGGTCCGCTGCTCGACACGGGTGGCCTCCACCTTGTAGGTGACCTTGAGCACCGGCGAGTAGATGGAGTCCACCGGGATCCGACCGATCTCGGCGTCGATCGCCTTGTTCTGCACCGCGGACACGTAGCCACGGCCGCGCTCGACGACGAGCTCCATCTCGAGCTTGCCGTTCTCGTTCAGGGTGGCGATGTGCAGCTCGGGATTGTGCACCTCGACGCCGGCGGGCGGAGCGATGTCGGCCGCGGTCACGGCGCCGGCACCGGCCTTGCGCAGGTACATCGTGACGGGCTCGTCCTCCTCGGAGGAGACGACCAGACCCTTGAGGTTGAGGATGACCTCGGTGACGTCCTCCACGACGCCCTCGATGGTCGAGAACTCGTGCAGGTTGCCGTCGATCTTGATGCTGGTCACTGCCGCGCCCGGGATGGACGACAGCAGAGTACGACGCAGCGAGTTGCCGAGGGTGTAGCCGAAGCCCGGCTCCAGCGGCTCGATGACGAACCGGGAGCGGTAGTCGGAGAGCACATCCTCCGACAGGGTGGGGCGCTGAGCGATCAGCATGGTGTTCTTCCTTCCCTGCGAGAACCGCTATTTGATCTCGCAGAACCGTCCGCGTATCCGACGCGTACGGGTCGTGCATCCGTGTCCTGAGCCCGTCGAAGGACCGTGTCCTGAGCCCGTGGACCGTGTCCTGAGCCCGTCGAACAACCGTGTCCTGAGCCCGTCGAAGGACCGACCCTTCGACAAGCTCAGGGCGCGTGAACCCTCGACAAGCTCGGTGTCGCGGTTACTTGCTGTAGAGCTCGACGATCAGCTGCTCCTGGACGTCGAGCACGATCTGCTCGCGCGTCGGGAGCTGGTGGATCAGGATGCGCATCTTGTTCGGCAGGGCGTCCATCCAACCAGCCACGTCGCGCTCGCCATGGGTTTCCCGGGCGACCACGAGCGGGGTGAGGTTGAGGGACTTCTCCTTGACGTCGATCACGTCGTGCGGGCTGACCCGGTACGACGGGATGTTCACCTTCTGCCCGTTGACCAGGAAGTGACCGTGTACGACGAGCTGGCGGGCCTGGCGGCGGGTCCGGGCGAAGCCGGCGCGGTACACGACGTTGTCCAGCCGGGACTCCAGGATCTGCAACAGGTTGTCGCCCGTCTTGCCCTGCATCCGGTTGGCCTCTTCGTAGTACCGGCGGAACTGCTTCTCCAGCACGCCGTACGAGAATCGGGCCTTCTGCTTCTCGCGGAGCTGGAGCGAGTACTCCGACTCCTTGGTACGGCCACGGCCGTGCACGCCGGGCGGGTACGGGCGGCGCTCGAACGCCGTGTCGCCACCGACCAGGTCAACACCCAGCCGACGCGACTTCTTGGTCATGGGACCGGTATAGCGAGCCATCTGCTTCTTGTGTCCTTACGTGTTCTCGAGGGTACGGGTGACTAGACGCGACGCCGCTTGGGCGGGCGGCACCCGTTGTGCGGGACAGGGGTCACGTCGGAGATCGCGCCGACCTCGAGGCCGACCGCACCGAGGGAGCGGATGGCGGTCTCGCGGCCCGAACCCGGACCCTTGACGAACACGTCGACACGCTTCATGCCGTGCTCCATGGCGCGGCGGCCGGCTGCCTCGGCGGCCATCTGCGCAGCGAACGGGGTGGACTTGCGGGAGCCCTTGAAGCCGACGGTGCCGGCGGACGCCCACGCGATCACGGCACCGGTGGGGTCCGTGATCGAGATGACCGTGTTGTTGAACGTGCTCTTGATGTGCGCCTGACCGGCGACAACATTCTTCTTTTCCTTGCGGCGGACCTTCTTGGCCCCGGTGTTACGGCCTGCAGTAGCCATGTCTCTCTTCTCCTGGATCTCTACTCGTCACAGACCGCGTCAGCGGACCTTCTTCTTGCCGGCCACGGGCTTGCGTGCACCCTTGCGGCCGCGGGCGTTGGTCCGGGTGCGCTGACCGCGTACCGGCAGACCACTGCGGTGACGACGACCCTGGTAGGAGCCGATCTCGACCTTGCGGCGGATGTCGGCGGCGACCTCGCGGCGCAGATCACCCTCGGTCTGGTAGTTGGCCTCGATCCAGTCGCGGAGCGCGACCAGCTGGTCGTCGTTCAGCTGGTGGACGCGCGTGTCGCCACTGATCTCGGTGGCGGCGAGAGTCTCCAGGGCCCGGGTGTGGCCGATGCCGTAGATGTAGGTGAGAGCGACCTCGAGGCGCTTGTCGCGCGGGAGGTCGACCCCGATGAGACGTGCCATCAGGCGGTACTGCCTTTCACGATGTCGGTCGGGTCCGGGACTGCCGGAGATCCGCCGCGGAGGTGTCTGCGTGATGCGTCCCCTGACCGTTGGTCCCGAGCTGATCCGGGCGGTGGGGCCCCGGCCTCCGACCGGGGGTGGACCCGGACTCTGCCGCTGCTGCGGCGTTGCCCGGGGGTGCTATCACGTTTGGTATTCAGTTGTGTGGCGCCGGTCGGCGCGATTGCCGGTGACCTGTGTGGAACCCCGGCAGGCTGCGGTGCCGGGACTCAGCCCTGGCGCTGCTTGTGCCGCGGGTTCTCGCAGATCACCATCACGCGACCGTGCCGGCGAATGACCTTGCACTTGTCGCAGATCTTCTTGACGCTCGGCTGGACCTTCATCGAGCTACTTTCTGGACTCGGCGTCGAGCGCGCCCCTGTGTGTGAGACCTCTGGGCGAGCTCGTTGCGATGGTGGACAACGGGAGCCGGACTACTTGTGCCGGTAGACGATCCGACCGCGGGTGAGGTCGTAGGCGGAGAGCTCGACGACCACTCGGTCCGACGGGAGGATGCGGATGTAGTGCTGCCGCATCTTGCCACTGATGGTGGCAAGAACCTTGTGCCCGTTGGCCAGCTCGACCCGGAACATCGCGTTCGGCAGTGCCTCGACGACGGTCCCCTCGAGCTCGAGTGCTCCTTCTTTCTTCGCCATGAACTCACTATCTATCGACTACATGCGGAAACGGACCACCGACGAAGTGGCCGACGGGCAATGTTAGTCCAATCCCTGGACGGACCCAAATCGCGCGCACCTGGTCCCCAGCGCGCATGCGCGAGCCTGCCTTTCTCGCTCGGGATCGTGCTTCCTGCACTGGTTGCAGCTAGTGCAGGAAGCACGATCCCGAGCGAGAGGGGTGCTACACCGCTTCGCGCGTCAACCGCTCTTCGTACAGGTCGACGCTCTCGCGGAGCGCCTTGAGGATGTACGGAGGGAACTCCATCCCGTTCTGGTTCGCCCACAGCAGCCGCGCCTCGAGGCGGCCCACCTCTCGGGCGTAGCCCTCCAGGTCGGCGTCCAGACCGAGGGCGGAGATGAGGCCGCCCATGTCGGCCTTGTAGCGGTCCATGGCATTGGTGCCGACCAGGTTGTACGACTTCTCCCGCAACACCCGGGCCAGATAGAGCTGCCACGGCTTGAGCTCGCCGTCCTGGATCATCGCGGTCGCCGACATCTGGTAGAAGGCGAAGTGTCCCGGCTCCTGCTGCTTGATCGGGGTGATGATCGTCTCGGAGATGGCCACCTCCCCCAGCTCCTGCATGCCGGCGTTGATCTGGTTGTACGCCAGCACCGCCTGTCGCTCGGTGCTGGCTCCGGTGAGGAAGTACAGGAGCTTGGCGACGTCCTGGATGGGTGACAGGTTGGCCAGCGCACCCAGGATCTTGATCTTGAACGAGACCTCGAGGTGCGGTTCCGCCGCCGTCCGGCCGAGGTCCTGCTGGAGCCGGTCGAGGATCAGCCCGTGCTGGATCTCCTGCGGCTGCCAGACATCGGCGTAGAACGTCTTGTTGGTGTCGTCCACATCGGGCAGCAGGCACAACAGCTCGAGCACGTTGCGATCGACCTCCAGCTCGACCCGAGCGAGGTAGTCGATGACGTGACCGTACTTGTCCGCCACCGCCGACGGGTTCTTGATGGAGCGATCGACCGAGTCCAGAGCGATCGGCGGATAGAGCTCGCCCAGCCGCTGGACGTGCTCAGCGATCTTCTGCTGCGTGATGGGTTGCCGCGGCACGGTTCTACTCTATCGACGCGGGGCCCTTCGCGAACCGTCGACGGGTGTGCTTCGGGCCACAGGATTTAGGTTCCCCTAACCGCAGACGCGGGCGGGACTCGAGCCGACGGTCAGAGCAGGATCGCCAGCAGGATCACGATCAGGATGATGGCGCCGATGACGACACCGCCGGTGACCAACGCCAGCTTGCCGGCGTCGCGGGGCTGAGCCAGCTCGCCCGGCCGGCCGCCGGTGCTGGCCACGATGGCCGGGTCGGCGTACGTCTGCAGCGGTGGCAGACCCTGGACGACCGGCACCAGCTCGCCGAGTCGCTGGGCGGCGAACAACGTGTCGAGCCGTCGACGGAAGTCGTCGCCGTCGATCGCTCCGTCGGTGTAGGACGTGTTGAGCTGAGCACTCAGCTGGTTACGCAGCTCGTCGGTGACCGGCGCATCGGGAGTGCTCCGGTACGGCGACGAGATCGGCAGCTCGCTCACCAGGCCAGCCTAGCCGCCACACCAGACCCGCTGACGCACACCGAACACACCTCACGCGCCGCTGCAGGACGTGCGCGAGGTGTGTTCGGCGTGCATGAGCAGGCCGTGTCGAGGTGCGATCCGCGACCCTATGATCCTGTGGCAGCTGATCAGGGAGGGAGACGACGTGGGCCGGGCCACCGTGAAGGACGTCGCTGTGCGGGCGGGCGTCTCTCCCAAGACCGTCTCCAACGTCATGAACGGCACGTTCCCGGTCTCACCCGGCACCCGCGAGCGGGTCGAGCTCGCGATGGCCGAGCTCGACTACGTTCCGAACTTCTCCGCCCGTGGGCTGCGAAACGGCCGGACCGGGATGATCGCGCTGGCTCTGCCGGAGCTGAACACCGCCTACTCCGCCGAGCTCGCGCACCATTTCGTCCACCACGCCCGTACGCAGGGCTGGGCGATCCAGATCGAGGAGACCAAGGGTGGCCCGGATCCGGAGCACCAGCTGATGCTCAGAGCGCGGGCTCGTCTGGTCGACGGACTCATCCTCAACCCCGTCTCGCTCGAGACCTCAGCCATCCAGCCAGGCATCGCCCTGCCCCCGGTCGTGGTGATCGGCGAGGTCGACCAGCCGATCGCCGACCACGTCTGGATCGACAACGTGGCGGCATCGGCGGCGATGGTGGCCCACCTCGCCGCTCGCGGCCGGCGCCGCATCGCCGCGATCGGAATCATGGAGTCCGAGAGTGCGCGACTGCGGGTCGAGGGCTACCGGCGCGGTCTCGCCGACGCCGGGCTGCCGTACGACCCCCTGCTCGAGGTCGAGACGGACGGCTGGGGACCGAGCGATGCCGCGGTGGTCGACGCTCTGCTCGAGCGAGCGCCCGAGGTGGACGCGCTCTTCTGCTTCACCGACGCCCTGGCGTTGGGTGCCCTGCACGCCCTGGCTGTGGCCGGCCGGCGCGTGCCGAGCGAGATCGCGGTGGCGGGCTACGACGACATCTGGGAGGCGGCGTACTTCGCGCCGGCGCTCACCACCGTCGGCTCCGACAAGTCCGAGCTCGCCCGGACCGCCATCGACCTACTGGTTCGGCGGATCGCCGATCCGGAGCGCGCACCGGAGACGATCACTCTCCCGTACGAGGTGATCGTCAGGGACAGCACCTGACTGCTCCGATGCGCAGGTACCACGTGCGTGGCGGTGAGCCACGCACGGCCGTTTGGCACGCATGATGACATTACTCGCGCGACGGCGTTGCACAGCGAGGTTACATCGTTGTAGCGTTCTCATCGGTCCCGAATCCTCGATGCCCAGGAGCCCTCCGTGCCCGCAGCCCGCCTCGTTCTCGACTCCGCCTTCGCCCTCGCGCCGGTGCCCCGGCGGCTCTTCGGCTCCTTCGTGGAGCACATGGGTCGCTGCGTCTACACCGGCATCTACGAGCCGGGCCACGCGACCGCCGACGAGCACGGGCTCCGCCAGGACGTGCTCGAGCTGACGCGCGAGCTCGGCCCGACCGTGGTGCGCTATCCCGGCGGCAACTTCGTGTCCAACTACCGCTGGGAGGACGGCGTCGGTCCCCGGGAGCAGCGGCCGACGCGACTGGACCTGGCCTGGCACTCGATCGAGACCAACCAGTTCGGACTGCACGACTTCATGGCCTGGGCCGACAAGGTCGACACCGAGCCGATGATGGCGGTCAACCTGGGCACCCGCGGCCTGCAGGAAGCCTGCGATCTGCTCGAGTACACCAACCACGTCGGCGGCACCTACTGGTCGGACCAGCGGATCGCCAACGGTGCGCGGGATCCGTTCGGGGCGAAGCTGTGGTGCCTCGGCAACGAGATGGACGGCCCCTGGCAGGTCGGCCACAAGACCCCCGCCGAGTACGGCCGGCTGGCCAACGAGACCGGCAAGGCCATGCGGCTGATCGACGGCGACATCGAGCTGGTGGCCTGCGGCTCGTCGAACTCCTCGATGCCGACCTTCGGCGAGTGGGAGTCCACGGTGCTGGACCTCTGCTACGACACCGTCGACTACATCTCGCTGCACGCCTACTACGAGGAGTACGGCGACGACGCGCTCTCCTTCCTGGCCAGTGCGGTCAACATGGACCGCTTCATCGAGTCGGTGGTGGCGACCGCGGACGCCGTCCGGGCGCGCAAGGGTCGCAGCAAGCGGATCAACCTGTCCTTCGACGAGTGGAACGTCTGGTACCAGCGGCGTTTCAGCGGCGACGGACCCAAGCCGTCCCACGTGGAGTGGAAGCCGCAGCCGCGGCTGATCGAGGACGAGTACACCGTCACCGATGCCGTCGTGGTCGGTACCCTGCTCAACTCGCTGCTGCGGCACGGCGATCGCGTGACCGTCGCCTGCCAGGCCCAGCTGGTCAACGTCATCGGACTGCTGCGCTCCGAGCCGGGCGGCGAGGCCTGGAAGCAGACGATCGCGTACCCCTTCGAGCAGGTGCGAAAGCTCGCCCGGGGACAGATCCTGCAGGTGGTCTCCAGCTCTGATCTGTTCGACTCTCCGGCCTACACCGACGTTCCGCTGGTGGATGCCAGCGCGACCTACGACGCCGAAACCGGACGGGCGGCGGTCTTCGTCGCCAACCGCAGCCAGTCCGACTCGGCGTCCTTGGAGGTGGACCTCCGCGGGATCGGCGGCACGGCGGTCGTCGGCTCGACGACTCTGCACGCCCGGAGTGATCAGGATCGGCACACCACCAACCTGGAGCAGCACGATGCGGTGGTCCCGGTGCGGTTCGACGACCACACCGTGGACGACGGTCAGCTGACCGCCACCCTGCCGGCACTGTCCTGGACCGTCTTCGAGATCGACGCCCGTCGGCAGGGCTGACCCGGCCGGCCACCCCACTCACCGGGGAGGTCCGCCGATCCAAGGAAGCGTCCGGTGACTGACAGCAAAGCATCAAGATCGTTGATGCTATGCTGTCAGCATGCGGACGACCGTCACCCTGGACGCTGACACCGAGCAGCTGGTCCGCCAGCGGATGGCCGAGCGCGGCGTCTCCTTCAAGGAGGCACTCAACGACGCCATCAGGGCAGGCGCGCCCGCCCGCACCCGGTCGAGCTTTCGAACCGACGTGCACAACCTGGGCGCCCCGGCCGTCAACCTCGATCGGGCTCTGCAGCTCGCCGCTGACCTCGAGGACGAGGAGCTGACCGGTCGGCTGCGAGCCGGTCGGTGAGAGTCGTCGACGCGAACGTCCTGCTCTACGCGGTCAACGCCGACGCCCAGCACCACGAGGTGTCGAGGACGTGGCTCGACTCGGCCCTCAGCGGCCATGACACGGTGGGATTCTCGTGGCTGGCCATGCTTGCCTTTCTCAGACTTGCGACGAAGCCCGGGTTGTTCCCCCACCCGTTGCCGGTCGACGTCGCGACGGCTCAGCTCGCCGCCTGGACCTCGGCGCCCGGAGGGATCGTCGTCCACCCGGGGCCGGGTCACGCCGAGCAGCTCGCTCGGCTGCTCGGCAGCCTCGGCCTCGGCGGCAACCTGGTGAACGACGCCCACCTCGCGGCCATCGCGATCGAGCACCGAGCCGAGGTGGTCTCCTACGACCATGACTTCACGCTGTTCGCCGACGTACGCTGGCGCCGGCCCGACGATCTGATCTGAGGTGGTCGAGCAGCGCGTACGGGATCTGCCGGTCCTGGGTGACCTCAACCAGCGACTCGTGCTGGACGTCATCCGGCGACAGCCGGACGGCATCGGTCGCGTTGCCGTCGGCGCAGCCACCGGGCTCACGCCGCAGACCGTCTCCAACATCGTCCGCCGGCTGGCCGAGTCCGGCCTGGTCGGCGAGGGCGAGCGGGTCCGCACCCCGCGAGGCAAGCCGCCGACCCTGCTCCACATCGAGCGCACCCGGCACGTGTCCGTGGGCATCCACATCGACCCCGCGCTGGTGTCCGCCTTGAGCATGGACCTGGGCGGCGGTGTCCACCGGGTCGCCTCGACGCCCACGCCGCCCGACGTCACCCCCGACACCGTTGCCGGCCTGGTCCGCGATCTCACCGACGAGGTGCTGTCCGAGTGGCCCGGCGCCGAGCCGGACACCGTGCTCGGTGTGGGGGTCGCGGCGCCGGGACCGATCGACCTGAAAGGGGGCCGCATCCGGCAGCCACCCCAGCTGCACGGCTGGGCCGATGTGCCGCTGGTGGCCACCTTGCGGGAGGCCCTCGACCGACCGGTGCTGCTGGACAAGGACGTCCTCGCCGCCGTCACCGGCGAGCACTGGGCGCCGGACGGTCCCGGGGACGACTTCCTGTACGTCTACCTCGGCTCCGGGCTCGCCGTCGGCGCGTGCCTGGCCGGCCGGGTGCATCGCGGCACCACCAACAACGCGGGCGAGATCGCCGGCCTGTTCGACCAGGTGCCGACGCCGCACAGCCTGATCGCCCAGGCAGCCGAGCTGGGCATCCTCCCGACCGCACCGCCCTCCTACTCCGAGGTCCGGCCGGCGTTCGAGCAGCTGTGCCGGCTGGCGGGCGACGACGCGCGGATCGACGCCCTGCTCACCGAGGCCGCCGACCAGCTCGCGCGCGGCATCGCCACCCTGGTCAACGTGCTCGACGTCGGCCGCATCGTGCTCGGTGGACCGTCCTGGCCACCGGTCAGCCACCACTGGCTGAGGATGCTGCCCGGGCAGGTGGCCCCACGGCTCTCCACTCGCGACGACGTACGGGTCGAGGGCAGCCGGCTCGCCGACCACGGCTCCGCGTACGGAGCGGCGGCTCTGGTCCTGCACCATTTCCTGGCGCCGGCATCTGCCCTCCGCCTGGTTAAATCAAAATGATTGCGTTAATCTGGGCGGGTGCACTCTCATGCCGACATCCTCACCCAGCGCCTCGACCGCTTCGTCCGTGACCAGCTCGCCCCTCAGCTCTATCGAGAGCGCCGGCCACTGAGCCTGCAAGCCTGGCCGGTGCCCGACGAGCCCGTCGGTTTCGCCGACGCCGTCGGGCAGGCGTACCAGCCGATCGAGACCGGCACCCGCTGGGGCCGGGCCTGGTCGACGCTGTGGCTGCATGTCCAGGGCGCCGTGCCGGCGGCCTGGAGCGACGTCCCCGGCACCCGGCCCGAGATCATCGTGGACCTCGGCTTCACCGGCGGCCCCGGCTTCAACGCCGAGGGCCTGGCCTGGCGGCCGGACGGCTCGATCATCAAGGCCATCTCCCCGGACAACCACTGGCTTCCGGTGGAGGGCGAGTCGATCGACTTCTACCTGGAGGCGGCCGCCAACCCCGACGTGGGTGCGGCCATGGCCGGCGGCAGCTTCCGTCCAACCCCGCTGGGCGACAAGGCCACCGCCGGTGACACCCCGCTCTACGAGCTGCGTGCCTTCGACGTCGCCCTGCTGGACCTCGAGGTCTGGGAGCTGCTCCGCGACATCTGGACCCTGCGCGGCCTGATGGCCGAGCTGAGCGGCGACGACGCCCGGCGGTACGAGATCCTGCACGCGCTCAGCCGGATGGTCGACGTGGTCGATCCCGTCGACGTGGCCGGCACCGCGACCGAGGGCCGCAAGCAGCTCGCCTCCGTGCTGGAGGCGCCCGCCTCGGCGTCGGCCCACCGGATGGTGGCCGTCGGGCATGCGCACATCGACTCCGCCTGGCTGTGGCCGCTGCGGGAGACGGTCCGCAAGGTCGCCCGGACCTGGAGCAACGTGGCCGATCTGGCCGACGAGCATCCCGACTTCGTCTTCGCCTGCTCCTCGGCCCAGCAGTACGCCTGGATGAAGCAGTTCTACCCCGCCCTGTACGAGCGGATCCGCGGTCTGGTGGCTCGCGGCCAGTTCGCCCCCGTCGGTGGCATGTGGGTCGAGTCCGACACCAACATGCCCGGCGGCGAGGCGATGGCCCGCCAGTTCGTGGCCGGCAAGCAGTTCTTCCTGGACGAGTTCGATGTCGAGACCGAGGAGGTCTGGCTGCCCGACTCGTTCGGCTACTCCGCGGGGCTGCCGCAGATCGTGGCCGCGTCGTCGTCCCGCTGGTTCCTGACCCAGAAGATCTCCTGGAACCAGACCAACCGGATGCCGCACCACACCTTCTGGTGGGAGGGCATCGACGGCACCCGGGTCTTCACCCACTTCCCGCCGGCCGACACCTACAACTCCGTCATCTCCGGCACGGAGCTGGCCCGGGCGTCGCGGCAGTACGCCGAGAAGGGCGCGGCCAACCTGTCGCTGCTGCCGTACGGGCACGGGGACGGCGGCGGCGGGCCCACCCGGGAGATGATCGCGGCGGCATACCGGACCGCCGACCTGGACGGCTCGGCGCGGGTCGAGCTGTCCACCCCGCGTCACTTCTTCGAGCGGGCGGAGGCCGAGTACGGCCACGCGCCGGTCTGGCGGGGCGAGATGTACCTGGAGCTGCACCGCGGCACGCTGACCAGCCAGCTGAAGACCAAGCAGGGCAACCGGCGCAACGAGCACCTGCTCCGCGAGGCGGAGCTGTACGCGTCGACCGCCGCGGCCCGCACCGGCTACGACTACCCGTACCAGCGTCTGGCCGAGCTGTGGGAGCTGCTGCTGCTGCACCAGTTCCACGACATCCTGCCCGGATCCTCGATCGCCTGGGTGCACCACGACGCCGAGCGCAACCACGCGGCGATCACCGCGGGCGCGAACGAGATCATCACCGCTGCCCTGGCCGCACTGACCGGCACCGGTACGAACGAGATCGCCGTGAACGCGGCACCGCACCTGCGCGACGGGGTGCCCGCGCTCGGTGGTGTCTCTCGGACCGAGCTGGTCCAGGCCGAGCCCACCTCGGTGACCACCGAGGGTGACCAGGTCGTGCTGGACAACGGGATCGTGCGTGCGGTGCTGAACCGCGCCGGACAGCTGGTCTCGCTGATCGACCACGCGACCGGCCGGGAGGCGCTCAGCCCGGACGAGCCCGCGAACCGGCTACGGCTGCACCGCGACGAGCCGGCGAACTGGGACGCCTGGGACATCGACGAGTACTACCGGCGCACCGTGATCGAGCTCGACGAGGTCGACACGTTCAGCGTCGACGAGGCCATCGGCGCGGTGAGCACCGAGCGACGGACGCCGGCCGGATCGGTGATCCGGCAGCGGATCGTGCTGGCTCCGGGGGCGTACGCGGTGGACATCGAGCACGAGATCGACTGGCACGAGCAGCAGAAGCTGCTCAAGCTCGGCTTCGGTTTCGACGTGCACGCCGACAACGTGGCGGCGGAGACCCAGTTCGGCCACCTGTACCGACCCACGCACACCAACACCTCGTGGGAGGACGCCAAGTTCGAGACCTGCGCG
>DASQLI010000259.1:0-9044 GCA_035630075.1 Microlunatus sp. | reverse complement strand
CAGGTCCCACAGGTGGATCAGCGTCTCGTGCAGCTGACGGCGGTGCCAGAACGACACGGTTCCGCCGGGAACCCGCGTGCGCGTCGGCGCCTCGGGATCGAGACGTCTCAAGGTGTCGATGAGCTCGGCCGCGCACTCTCGGTAACGGCCCTGCAGGTCGTCGGTATCCGGCAATGGCTGCGCGTCGTCACCTCGGGCCATCGCAGCCGCCCAGTGGTGGATGACGGCCAGGTGCTCGACCAGGTCGCGCACCACCCAGCGGCCGCACCAGGGGACGGGCGTCGCGGCATCGACCTCGGGGATCGAGGATGCGAACACCGTCTGGAGCTCGGCGAGCCGGGCCAGCCGATCGGGGTCGGCGGTTGACTTGTCCACAGAGGCATCGTCGCGGCCAACCCTGTCATTTCCGCGTCGGATATCGGTACTCAGGTTGCGAATTGGTTACGCCGCCCACACACCTGGGGGAAACTCTGTGGATAACTCCCCGGCATGGGGACAACCGGGCTCGATCCTGAGGACTGGGCTGGGCGTGCTCGGTGGATCGTGCAGCGGGCGCGTAGGTTGTCCGCAGATACTCCCCGTGTAGTTTCGAGTCAGACACAGCCGTGACCACAGACCGGATCCGGTGCTGACCTCGGGTGACGCCTGATTGTCCACAGGGTCCACAGCACCTACGACGACGACTATCAGTGACATGGCATTCAATGGTTCGAAGTCTGGGCTGTGCGTCTGCGCGACGTTGACGTCGACCAGCACGAGAGCCGAGGGAGGATCGATGAGCTTTCTACGCAAGCTCTTCCGCCGAGGAGACACCGATGACGAGGGCGAGGATGCGCCCATCCACCTCGACCAGGAGCAACGCCGGCGTCAGCTGCTGCGGTTGGAGAAGGCCCTCGACCAGCTCACCAACCAGATGCGTACCTGCGAGTCGATGGACAACCCCGCCTGGCGCGTACGGGTCAACGAGTACGCCAGGCTCGCCGGCGACGCGATGTCACTGCGGCGCGGTGAGGTGACCCGCGAGGGCGTCCTCGACCTCGTGTTCGAGGTCCGACCGCTCTTCTCCGGCACACCACCGACCGGTCTGGAGCACCTGGTGCCGCTCCAGGACGACGTGCTCGCTGCTGCTGAGGAGCTCCGGGTGCTGTCGCCGTCGGAGCGCGGCTGAGAGCAGCCTGCGACCGGGATCTCGTGGACATCCACCGGCCGCGACGGCCGTCTCGCCCATCGGTGGCTGGCCCACAGCATCGAGTGGCGCCACCGTGCGCGTCACCGGCCCGCACGGAAAGGGTGCCGCACCGTATGATCGACCAGCGCCCAGGCCGGTCCGGGTGCGTGCGGCGGGGTTGCCTCGGACGGGGAGCCTGACATCGGCAGGAGGCAGAGTGAGGATCCGACTCGAACGCGACACCTTGGCCGAGGCGGTCCAGTGGGCCGCGCGGAGCCTGCCGACCAGGCCGAGTGTGCCGATCCTCGCCGGGCTGTTGATCCGGGCCGACGCGACCGGCGTGGTGCTGTCGAGCTTCGACTACGAGACCAGCGCCCAGATCACGACCAAGGCCGAGGTCACCGACGAGGGCCAGGCTCTGGTCTCCGGCCGACTGCTCGCCGACATCTCCCGCAGCCTCCCCGGCAAGCCGGTGGACATCACCGCCGACGGCAACCACGTCGAGCTGGTCTGCGGCAGTGCCAGGTTCACGCTGCAGACTCTGCCGGTCGCGGACTACCCCACGCTGCCGACGCTGCCCGAAGCCACCGGCACGGTGCCGAGCGACGTCTTCGCCCACGCCGTCGCCCAGGTGGTGGTGGCCGCCGGCCGGGACGAGCTGCTGCCGGTCTTCACCGGGGTCCGGGTCGAGATCGAGGGCGAGACGGTCTCGTTGCTGGCCACCGACCGTTACCGGATGGCCTTGCGGGAGTTCTCCTGGAACCCGGCCACCCCGCAGATCTCCGCGGTCGCGCTGGTGCCGGCCAAGGTGCTGGCGGACACGGCGCGCTCGATGTCGGCCGGAGAGCAGATCATCCTGAGTCTGGCGTCCGGCGGCAGCGGCGACGGCATCATCGGCTTCGAGGGGCATGGCGCCGCCGGCGACCGGCAGACCACGACCCGACTGCTGGACGGTGAGTTCCCCAAGGTCCGGCACATCATGAACACCCAGCCGGTGATGACGGTCCGGCTCAACACCGCCGACACCATCGCCGCGGCCCGTCGGGTAGCCCTGGTGGCCGAGCGCAACACCTCACTGAGAATGCTGATCGGGGACGGGGTGGTGACCCTGGAGGCCGCCACCGGGGACCAGGCCCAGGCGTCGGAGGCACTCGAGGCCGTGGTCGACCAGCCCAGCGGCGGCGATCTCGCGGTCACTGCGGCCGGGTTCAACCCGACGTACCTGCTGGACGCTCTGGGGGCCTTCGACACCCCGTACGTGAACGTCGCCTTCACCGCGCCGAGCAAGCCGTGTCAGCTGACCGGTCTGGCCGAGATCGACGGCGAGCCGATCACCGACTACCGGCACGTGATCATGCTGATGCGGCTGCCCAGCTGATCGTCACTCGCTGTTCGCTGAGCGCTCAGGCTCTGTCTTCCCTCGGCGTTCGCAAACGAAAAGCGTGTTTGCTCACTTCTCAGTCCAGACAGAACCGCGCTCCGTTCGCGGCCGCTCGCGACGGGCTCCTCGCTGGAGCTCGTCGACAGACCCGTGAAGTCGTCTCACGACTGGTCCGCTAGCGTGCCCTACACGTACGCGAGAGGGGCTTGGCATGCAGCTGGGAATGATCGGTCTGGGCCGGATGGGCGCCAACATCGTGCGCCGGCTGATGCGGGGCGACCACGAGTGCGTGGTCTACGACGTGAACCCCGACTCGGTGGCGACCCTGGCGGGCGAGGGCGCGGTCGGCGCCGACAGCCCAGAGGACTTCGTGGCCAAGCTCGAACGTCCGCGGGCGGTCTGGGTGATGATCCCGGCCGGGCTGACCGGCAAGATCGTCGAGCAGTTCGCCGCCTTGCTGGACGAGGGCGACATCATCATCGACGGCGGCAACTCCAACTACCGCGACGACGTCCGCCGCGCAAAAAAGCTGGCCGAGCAAGGCATCCACTACGTCGACATCGGCACCAGTGGCGGCGTGTTCGGCCTGGAGCGCGGCTACTGCCTGATGGTCGGCGGTGACGAGGAGGCCGTCGCCACCATCGATCCTGTGCTGCAGACCGTCGCCCCCGGCCCCGGTGAGATCGACCGCACGCCCGGTCGCAGCGGCGACCTGGCGGCCGAGGAGCAGGGCTATCTGCACTGCGGGCCGTCCGGCGCCGGTCACTTCGTCAAGATGGTCCACAACGGCATCGAGTACGGCATCATGGCCGCCTTCGCCGAGGGGCTGAACATCCTGGACAACGCCGACGCGGGGGTTCGGGAAGCGGAGCACTCCGCCGAGATCGCGCCGCTGGAGGAGCCGGAGTACTACCAGTTCGACATCGACACCGGCAAGGTGGCGGAGCTGTGGCGTCGCGGCTCGGTCATCTCCTCCTGGCTGCTGGACCTGACCGCTGCCGCCTTGCAGGCCAATCCCACCCTGGACGGGCTGGCGGGCCGCGTATCGGACTCGGGTGAGGGCCGCTGGACCGTCAAGGCCGCCGTCGACATCGGAGTTCCCGCACCGGTGCTGGCGGCGTCGCTGTTCGAGCGCTTCGCGTCCCGGGACGAGGACAAGTTCGCCAACCAGGTGCTGTCGGCGATGCGTCAGCAGTTCGGTGGTCATGCCGAGCTGCCGGCTGGTGACTCCCTCGAAGCGGGGGGCGCCAAGGCCGACAAGGTCGAGGCCACCGACAAGGAGCGGTAGATGTGGTGCTGCCCGGCGGGTTGGGTGCGGACGGGCGTCTCGCCCACCTCGCTCCGCAGGCTCCGCTCGGAACGCCCGACCACGCCCTGACGCCCGTCCGCACCCAACCCGCCTCGAGTTCGTAACCGGCCCTCGGTGGCCTCGTCCTCGTCGGCGTTGGGGCTGAAGACCTAGGGTGGTGCGGGTGTTCGTCGATCATCTGCAGCTGGCCGATTTTCGGTCGTACGCGCAGGTGGATGTGGCGCTCGGGGCGGGGGTGACGACGTTCGTCGGGGCCAACGGGCAGGGGAAGACGAATCTGGTCGAGGCGGTCGAGTACCTGTCGACGCTGTCGTCCCACCGGGTGTCCTCGGAGATCCCGCTGGTGCGGTTCGGGGCTGAGCGGGCGATCGTCCGGGGCAGGGTGCAGGCCGGGTTGGACGACCCGCGGCAGCTGCAGCTGGAGATCGAGATCACCCCGGGCAAGGCCAACCGGGCCAAGCTGAACAGGTCTCCGCTGCGCCGCGCCCGGGAGCTGGTCGGAGTACTGCGGACGGTGGTGTTCTCACCGGAGGACCTCGCCATCGTCAAGGGTGACCCGGCGGAGCGGCGGCAGTTCCTGGACGAGCTGGTGGTGGCCCGCTGGCCCCGGTTCGCCGGGGTTCGGGCCGACTACGACCGGGTCCTCAAGCAGCGCAGCACCCTGCTCAAGTCGTTGAGCGGCCGGTCCCGGGGCGGACCGCCGCCGGCCGACGCCGCGTCCACCCTGGACGTCTGGGACGCGCACCTGGCGGCGGCCGGCGGTGAGCTGCTCGCGGCGCGGCTGCGCACTCTCAGCGAGCTCGCCCCGCACGTCAGCTCCGCCTACGCCGACATCGCTCCGACCAACAGTGAGGTGGGATCGACGTACAAGTCGGGACTGCAGATCAGCGACCAGCTGAGCCGGGAAGAGCTGACCGAGGCGATGGTCACCGGACTCAAGGAACGCCGACCCGATGAGATCCAGCGCGGTCTCTGCCTGGTCGGGCCGCACCGCGACGACGTGGTGCTGACCATGGGGCCGATGCCGGCCAAGGGGTACGCCAGCCACGGCGAGTCCTGGTCGCTGGCGCTGGCCCTGCGGCTGGGGGCATTCCAGCTGCTCCGCTCCGACGGCGTCGAGCCGGTGCTGGTGCTGGACGACGTGTTCGCCGAGCTGGACGGCACCCGGCGCGAGCGGCTGGCGGGCAGCGTGGCCACTGCCGAGCAGGTGCTGGTCACGGCGGCCGTCGGCGCCGACGTCCCCGCCGAGCTGGCCGGTCGCCGCTACCTCGTGTCGGAAGGTGAGGTGACCGCCGATGAGTGAGCAACCGTCCGGCACCGACGATCTGGGAAACGGGGTCGAGCCTGAGCCCTTGGCGCCGGCGCACGACCCGACCGGACTGGACCTGGCCCGCTCGATCGCCGACTCGGTCGGCGCCCAGCAGCGTCGCAGGAGGCGCCGTCGGCCCACTCGGCCGACTCACGTCGACCCGATCCGCTCCGGGGCCGCCCCCGACGACCGCGATCCCAAGCCGCTGGGCAGCGCCCTGGACCACCTCGTCGAGGCCAAGGGCTGGAGCACCGACCTCAGCGTCCGCGCCCTGCTGACCCGCTGGCCCTTCCTGGTCGGACCGACGAACGCCGCCCACTCGTGGCCGGAGTCCTATGCCGACACGGTTCTCACCGTGCGGACGGAGTCGACGGTCTGGGCCACCTCGCTGCGCGCCATGGCACCCCAGCTGGTGGCCAAGCTCAACGACCAGCTCGGCGACGGCACCGTCACCAGGGTCAAGGTGCTCGGTCCGCAGGGACCGTCCTGGAAGAAGGGGCCGCTGTCGGTGCGGGACGGACGCGGGCCTCGGGACACGTACGGCTGACGGCCCGGCCGCCTCTGACCCTCCCGCTACCCGGTGACGAGGAGCACGAAGAGACAGTCAGCACGACGACCGACCCGCACCCCCGATTAGGCTGCGGCGGGTGATCTGGTCCGACCTCCGCATCCTGGTGCTGGACACCGGGCGCGTCTGGTGGCGGACTCTGCCGCAGATCCTGTCGGTCTTCCTGCTCGGCTGGGTCGCGGCGCGGCTGGCCCAGGCTCTGGCCGTGCGGGTGGGCGAATGGAACACCTGGCCCGCCCTGGTGATCTTCACTCTCGGGCTGCTGTCCCAGCTGGTCGCCGTCGTGGTGATCCTGCAGATCGTCGGACGCGAGCTCGGGGTGCGCGATCTGGTCCCGGAGTCGGAGGCCGTCGCCGACGACCGAGACACCAGCCTGACCCGGCTGGTGTCGATCACGCTGCTGCCGTTCCTCGGCATCTACGCCGCCTTCGGCGAGGTACAGGCGCGCGCCACCCAGCTGACCAACGAGCAGCTGCTGCGCAACGGTGCCTTCGCCAGCGACGTCCCCAGCGTCCTCGGCGACCTGAACGCCCTGTCCACCCAGCACCCGTGGCAGCTGTTCGCCGGTCTGGGCGCCCTCTACCTGCTCCGTCGCGGTCTGGACCTGGTTCACGACCGCACCGGCTGGCGTCTCCTCGGCATCGCCGTCGCGCTGGTGGAGTCGTTCTTCCTGCTGGTGATCATCCTGGGCGGCATCCGGGTGTTCCAGCAGGCCCGGATCTGGCTCGAGGGTCGGATGTTCATGGCCTGGCTCGATGCGCTGAAGAACGCCGTGCTGGACGCTTTGTCGGTCATCTCCATCCGCCTGCCCGAGCTGGTCACCCGGCTGGCCGACTTCCTCGCCGAGGAGGTGTGGCCGCTGTTCTGGGAGGCTCTGGCGCAGCCGATCATCTGGCTCGCCGTGGCCGCGCTGGTCTTCGGCTCCGCGGTGCTGTCGCTGGCCGAGCTGTGGCGCAAGGGCGAGCCCTACCTGGCGAGAGTCCCCGGTTCGACCGTCTTCGCCACGCACGCCGAGCGTCGGCGGGCCAAAGGCAAGCAGCCGCCGCCTGCCGGGGTCGGTCGGGCGGCCGTCGAGCTGAAGGAGGCGTTCTTCAGCGACATCGACGACAAGTACCTCCCGACCTTCCACTCGCTCCGGCTCATCCTGCGGGCCGGCGTGGTGTTCCTGGGCTCCTACGTCGCGGTCTACTCGGCCATCGAGATGGCCAGCGCCGGAGTCGACATGCTCACCGACCGGCTCAGCGGGGGTCGCGACATCTCGTTCTGGTACGCCTTCGGACCGTGGATCGGCCTGCTGCCGGACCTGCTGTTCGAGCCGCTACGGATCTGCCTGCTCGCGGTGGCGTTCCGCCGCTGTCTCGAGCTGTTCTGGGCCAGGTCACACGAGGAGGCCGCGAACTTCCCCGACCCCCTGGGGCTCGAGGATCCGCTGCCGGTGGGCGATGCGCCGGCTGCGGCAGCGCAGCCGATCGGCGCCGGAGAGGGATCTCGATGAGTCGTCCCACCGGTCGGACCCGGATCTCCCGCGACAAGCTGGTCGGAGTGGTCGTCGCACTGGCCTGTCTGGCCTTCAGCGCTGTCGGTATGAAGGTCTACGACTCCCCGGAGTTCATGTACGTCGACGGGATCCGCAACGAGCCGATCACCATCGAGCAGTCCGAGCTCACCGTCGGTGACGTGGCCGTCGGCACCCGGCTGGTCGACGACGGCGAGGTCAAGGCCGAGACCACAGGGATGTTCGTGGTGGTCACCGCCACCCTGGCCGTGCCCGGGTCGCAGAAGGTGATCATGAACAAGGCACAGCTGATCACACGGACCCGCACCTACGACTCCTGGTCCGGAGCGGTGCTGAGTGCCGGCCCGGGGTTCGCCGACACCGAGCAGCTGGTCTTCGAGGTCGACCCGGGCCAGATCGACGACCTCACCTTGGAGATCTGGTCGGCCGGTATCGTCCACGGGTTCTACGCCCGCGGCCGGATCCATCTCGGCATCACCGCTGCGAACGCCGAGCAGTGGCGCCAGGCGGCGGCTGGTCGCGAGCTGCCGTACCAGATCAGCGGCACGACGGTGGCGCTGCCGTGAGCGGCCGCCCCACCCCTGTGGTCGACATCGTTGCTCCGGCCCGACGCGGCACCGGCAGTCGCCGTCAGGCCTGGCTACGCGCCGGCTGCGTCTTCCTGGTCGTGCTCATCTACCTGTGCTGGTGGACGACGTACGCGGTCAACGGGCTCTCGGTGTACGGCCGCTACCGCCAGCTCGAACCCGGCGTCCCGGCGTCGGCGATGGGTGCGGAGTTCCGCCTGACGAGTCTGGTGCAGACCGATGAGCTGACCAACCAGATCACCGACGAGATCCTCCCGCCGATGCCGAACTCGGTCTGGGTCGTGGCGCGCGTCGAGGTGGAACGGCAGGTCGAGAGCGACTTCTTCCTGTGCAGCTTCTCGTTGCTGGGACCGGATCGTCGGGTGTGGGAGAAGGACAGCGGGTTCGTGTCGCGAGACATCAGCTCCTTCTGTGACGGGGAGTCCGCGCCCCTCGGCCGGCCGATCCAGGTCGAGACGGTCTTCCAGATCCCGACTCGCTACGTCGACCAGCTGGCTGGGCTGGTGGTCAACGACGGAGCGTCGCGCGATGCACGACCGGTGATGGTGCCGAAGAGCTGAGCGTCCACCGGCCGGCGTCAATCCAGATCGTCGGCCAGTCGGCGCATTGGCAGCTCGAGCCGGTAGTAGTGGCTGGTCGGTGCCCAACGGAAGTCGTCGACCTGCAGCAGCGAGACGTCCCGCCATTCGAGCTCCCAGGCCACGAACACGATGCTGGTGCCTGGATCGAAGTCGCTGGCCGGGAACTCGAAGGTGACCCGGTAGGGGATCGCCGGCAGCCCTGGGGTGAAGTGCGCGCCGCCGCTCGAGCCGCGGGACTCCTCAGCGCCGAACTCCTGCCCCTCGGCCTCGCGGTAGGCCCCGCTCGGGGTGTCCTTGGCCACGAACAGGTCCTCGTAGTCCGGCGACAACGACTCCTCAGCCGTCGTCCGGCCGGTCCCCGTCACGATCAGCGTCCAGATCTGCTCGTCCTTGTAGTTCTTCGACTTCTGGATGGTGGCGGCGCTGAACGTGAAGACGTACGGCCCGGTCTCGAACGTGGCACCGGGGGCGACGGCCGTCTCGAGGTCGTCCCGGTACTCGAAGCCGCCGGCCGCCCAGACCAGTCCCACTACCAGCGCCAGGGCGACTGCGATCGAGACGAACCACGGCCAGGTGCGCTGCGGCGAGGGCTGCGCGGTCCACGCCGGACCCGGGGTCGGGTCGA
>DASQLI010000258.1:0-2278 GCA_035630075.1 Microlunatus sp. | reverse complement strand
TGTGCCGGTCGTTGTGGTGCCCACGGTGGGGCCTGGCAGAGCAACCAACGGCACGGTGAGTTCGGCCCGCCAGCTACGGCTGGGACGTCCCTCGACAGGCGACGGGTCGGCCTGGCCGCTGGTCGTGAAGTGGAAGTTCTTTTCCGGATAAGCGCGCTGAACGAGCGCGGCAAACCCCTGGGCCCGCCGCAGGGCCAGCGACTCCGGATAGGCGGCGCCGACCTCTGAGTTGTCCCCCTGATCGTCGAACCCCACCACGGTAAGGGTCTTGCCTGCCGGCACCCGTTCCAGCACCGGCGCGTACGCCACCAGCACGGCGTGTCCGGCCGGCTCCCAGCCGGCAGCCTGATCGCCGGCCACGGCCGGGGTGGTGTGCGTATTGGCCGGATTGTCCGAGTAGCCGCCCGCACCCGATCCGGAGCTGTCCTCGTCAGGGAACGGGTGGTCGGCCTGGAAGTAGCAGACCAGCTTGTCCCCGCCCTCGTAGGCCGGCCGGATGGCGATGATCGGCTTCGTCTCGCCTGGGGCCAGGCTGACGCTGGTACTGACCGAGGGGTCAGAAGGATCTCCTTCGCCCGGTACGGTCCAAACGGTCTTCACGTCCGGAGGCTGCAGGCTGAGCACGACCGCGGTGTCGGTCTGCTGTTCGATGACCAGCGATGGCGACGTCGGCGTCGAGCCCTCTCCCACCACCGATGTCGTGGTGACCGTCGCCGGTGGCGCAGGCAATGCGGGTGCGTCCGGACCTGGGGTGAGGGCGGCTGGCTCCGGCTTCCGGATCGCGGTGATCACGAAGTCGGTGACGGTCTGCGGGCTGCCAGGCTGGGCGACCTTGATGAAGATGTTGACGCTCGGTCCTCGGCCCTGCGGCGCATCGAGCAGGCTGAGGCTGTGCACCCTCCCCGGCGTGGTGGCGGTCTCGGTGCCGAAGCTCACGGTCACCACCTGCGGCTCCCGGCCGCCGACCAGATCGATCACCATCGTGGTCTGGGGGGGCACCAGGGCAATGGCGTGCTTGTCGTCGGTCTCGGTTGTCCCGTACGACTGGCCGTCGGCCGCTAAGAATCGGGCACTGACCTTGGCCGGTCCGGTCCCCTGCTGGATGACCTCCAGGTCGAAGTCACCGCTGACGCCGGAGTGGTCACCGACGCCGATCAGCAGATCCTTCGCGCCGGCGTCGAGGGCCAGTCCCCGCATCCCGTGCGGGGCGACGAACAACCGCACCTCTGGGAGGTAGACGCCCTTCCAGCTCTCGTCGAACCCGAACCTCTCCAAGATGGTCGGTGGGGTGACACCTTCGGAAAGGTCGAGCAGCGCCGACCGAAAGCCGAACCCGACAACCTGGGAGGTGCCGATGAAGGCGTACGGCGGGTCCATCGTGATCAACTCCGCCACCGAGCGGTCCGCGGGGTCGTCCAGCCCAGAGGCGCCTGCGGAGATCAGGTCGAGGCTCAACGGGTCAGCCGGGTTACTGCCCTGGGTCAAGCGCAACTTCAGCCGCGGGAGGGTCAGTGAGACACGGTCGTGGTCGGGGTCGGGAACCAATGCTCCGTCGACGTCCATTCGGGCGCCGTGCAGGAAGGGCGGCCGGAGCACCGCCGCGGTCAACAACAGGTCGAGCGTGAAGGCGGTGTTGGGATAGTCCGACGGCGGCGCGTCGCTGGGAGCCGCGTCCCAGGCAGCGAGCACGGCTGCCGTCGGCGCGAACGCGTCACCGGCGGCGCCGGCCAGACCAGTGGCCACCTTCTGTGATGCCGTGCGTGGTGCGACCAGCCGAAAATCGACGGAGGTGTCGCGGAGGTCGAACCACGGGTCGCGTCGTTCGGGGTCATCCTTGGGGTGTACAGCCTCGGTGGCTTTTGGTGTGCTCGACGGCTTGTCGGCCAGCGGCGTCGACCCCAGCACCGCGTTCTTGGGATCGAAGAAGGGCAGCGAGTCGCTGCTGAAGTGGGCAACGCCCTCGAGAACCACTCCGGACTCGTCCGCAACAGTGTCGCAGTGGTCCACGAACAAGATCGCCAGGATCGGCCGCCAGGTGCCGATGTCGGTGCTGCGCAGAACGTACGGGGAGATCAGGTCGATCAGAGCGAGGTTCGTCGGCACGGCGGTGTCACTCGTCGGCGAGTTCGGGCGGCATCAGCCGGACGCCGAGCTGCAGCATCCGGCCGAGGTCGTCGGCGTTTCGCCAGGTCTCAGCGATCTTGCCCTCGGAGATCCGGTGGATGAACGTGGCCGTGAAAACCTGCCGGACCCCGGCCGCCGGGATACCCATGAAGTC
>DASQLI010000257.1:0-4359 GCA_035630075.1 Microlunatus sp. | reverse complement strand
CGGGGTCGAGCCGCACGTAGCCGATGACGGCATCGACCTGGTGGGCCAGGTCCGCGAGCAGCGTCTCCCGGTCGGCGGCGTGGGTCATGTCGGTGAGCACCACGTTCCAACCCGCCGCCGCCGCCGCGCCGGTCACAGCCGAGGCGAGCTGCGGGTAGAAGGGGTTGGTCAGGTCGTCGAGCACCAGGCCGAGCATCCGGTGGTCGGCCTTGACCAGGCCGCGGCCGAAGCGCGACGGCCGATAGCTCAGCTCGCGCGCGGCGACCAGGACACGGTCCCGGGTCTCGGGGCTGATGCCTGGCATCGCATTCATCGCCCGCGTCACCGTCTGCCGCGACACCCCAGCGGCGGCGGCGACATCGTTGATGGTGGCCGGGCGACGCATCGCGTGACGCTAGGGCCGCTGATCGATGCGTAGATCGAGCCAGGCAACCTGCTCCGGGCTCAGCTCCACCCCGAGTCCGGCCATCGACGACGCGGTCTCGGCGATCGTCCGCGGTCCGATCAGCGGGAAGGTGGGGAACGGCTGGTGCAGCACGTATGCCAGGGCGACCGCGGTCGGAGCCACGCCCAGCTCTGACCCGAGTTCGGTGGCGCGCCGAAGACGCTCGAAGTTGTCGTCGCTGTAGTAGCAGCGGACCAGCTCGGCATCACTGTGGTCGTCGGGACGAGCTCGCCCTGTGAAGAAGCCGCGCGCCTGCGAGGACCAGGGGAACAGCGGGATCTGCCGCTGCATCAGCCACTGCTTGGACGCAGCGTCGGTGACGTGCTGACAACCCTCCCAGGGCACGTCGTACGCCTCGGCCAGCCCGAAGTGGTTGCTGAGCAGGGAGAACCCGTGCTTCCCGCTGCGCTCGGCGTACGCGTTGGCGGCGTCGATCCGGGCCGGGGTCCAGTTCGACCCGCCGAAGGCGCGGATCCGCCCCGCCCGGACCTCGGCGTCGAGCACGTCGACGAACTCCTCGACGCCGATCTCGAGGTTGTCCCGGTGCATGAAGTAGAGATCGGCGTGATCGGTGCCCAAGCGGTCCAACGACTCCGTCAGCTGCGCCTGGATCGAGGACGGGTCGCAGTGCGGGGTGTGCGCCCCCTTGACGATGATCGCCACCTGATCCCGGACGCCGCGATTGGCGATCCAGCGTCCCAGCAGCCGCTCCTGCAGCCCGCCACCGTAGATGTAGCCGGTGTCGAAGGTGTTGCCCCCGGCGGCGAAGAAGTGGTCGAACACGGCCGATGCGTGCGCCAGGGTCTGCTGGTTGTCGCAGCCCATCACCAGCCGAGACACTCCGACGTCGACACCGTCGATCTTCCCGTACGGCATCGGGGCGTCGTCGCGCACCCGCAGAGGCTGCCCGGAGACGGTCGGCAGGTCGATGTCATCGGCCTCGAACGGATAGCGCAGCCCCAGCTGCTGGCGCCAGGCGTCCAGCACCTTGGCGTTGCCGAGCGAGTCGGCCAGGCTCATCTCCAGGGCCTGACCACCGGCCACGGTGGCGACGGCCAGGCCGGCCGCCTCCAACGCGTACGGCTGGTCGCCGGCGAACTCGACCACTTCGGTGCCCTCGGTGGTGGTGATCACGATCCGCTGCTCGCTGCCCAGGGTCCACGGGTCGTCGAGGTGCAGGCTGCCCCGCGACCCGTAGATCGTCACCGTGGGCAACTCCTCGTGGCGGACGCCGGTGCGGACATTGGCGGTGACTCCGCCGGGGAAGACCAGGTCGGCGACAGCCCACTCGTCGATGCCGGTGGGGCCGAGGGTGCCACCCGCCGTGACCGAGGTCGGCTCGAGGACTTGCGCGCCCTGAGCGGCACCGGCGATGGCCCGGGCGTACGAGACGGGGTAGCCACCGACGTCGAGGATGCCGCCGCCGGCAGTCGCGGGGTCGAACAGCCGGCCGGCTCGCTCACCGGCACGGAAGGAGAAGCACGCGTCGACGTGCAGCAGGTCGCCGATCGCTCCCTCGGCGACCAGCTCCAGGACGCGCCGGGTCTGCGGGTGGAAGCGGTACATGTACGCCTCGACCAGCACCTTGCCGCTGACGCGGGCCGACTCCGCCATGGCCATCGCGGACGGGTGGTTGGCGGCCAGCGGCTTCTCGCACAGGACGTGCTTGCCCGCCTCCAGGGCGGCGATCGTCAGCTGGGGGTGAGTCGTGTGCACGGTGGCGACGTAGACGGCATCGACATCCGGGTCGGCCAGGATCTCGTCGTAGCTGCCGAGATGGACGTCCGCACCCGGAGCCTGCTCGGTGGCGAAGCGACCGGCCCGCTGCCGGTCGGAGCTGCCGACGGCGACCAGACGTGCGTCCGGACACGACGACAGCTGAGAGACGAAGCGGCGTGCGATCGAGCCGGGTCCCAAGATGGCCCAGCGAATCGGCGGCACGGTCGATGACGTCATGAAGTGGTCCCTCCGGCGGGCACTGTCGCCCTGAATCGTGAACGCTCACGGACTGGACCGACTGTAGGACCGGACACAGCCACAGGTCAACGCTGCGCCATGACGCTCCGGCTGTTCTGTGCCTGGCGATCTGGCTCGACCGGTCGATGAGGGGTTGACACGCAAACGTTGCCGTGGTGGTGTTGGGCCCGAGTTCGTGAACGCTCACGGACACTCGGGGGTCACGTCATCGTCGACGCAGAAGGATGACTCATGCCCGCACCTCCTGGCCGGCTGTCGCGCCGCCGGCTCCTCGCCGCCGCCGCCGGGCTGGGCCTGGTCGTCGCGACCGGTCCACTGACCGGCTGCAGTCGCAGCGTCTCGATCTCGGACGATCCGGACGAGCTCGTGCTCTGGTACTGGAACCGCTCGATCAGCCCGAAGCTGCTGGCCCAAGCCGCGGAGCAGATCCCCGGCACCACCAAGCGGCTGCGAGCCGACGTGATCGGCGGCACCTTCGACACCAAGCTGCGGACCAGCCTGGCTGGGAAGGCGTACATCCCCGACATCACCGCGATCAACTCCAACGCAGCCCTCTACTTCACCAACGAGGACCTCTTCACCGATCTGAACACCCTCGGCGCTGAGAAGTTCAAGCCGGACTTCTTCGAGTGGAAGTGGCAGCTCGGGACGACGCCGACCGGGCGGTTCCTGTTCTGGCCGATGGACACCGGTCCGACCGGCCTCTATTACCGCTCGGACCTCTTCGACGAGGCCGGTTTGCCGTCGGAGCCCGAGGAGGTGGCGGAGTCCATCCGCACCTGGGACGCGCTGCTGGAGCTGGGCGCCAAGCTGCGCGCCGACAGCGATCTCGCCCTGATCGCCAACGCGACGATGCTCTTCAACCAGTACATCAACGCGAGCCCCGAGCGCTACTTCGACAGCTCCAACCAGCCGTTGTACTCGCAGCCGGACAGCGCCGTCAGGAGAGCCTGGGAGACCGCCGTCGAGGCGGTCCGGTCCAAGATCACCGGTAACCTGCAGGTCGCCACCGACCAGAACTCCGGCTGGGTGTCCGGCAAGGTGGCAGGTCACATCGAGGCGGTGTGGTGGGCCGAGATCCTGGCCGACACCGCCCCCGACACGAAAGGGAAGTGGCGGCTGGCCAACCAGCCGGAGCTGCCGGGGAACAGCGGCGGTTCGTTCCTCGCCGTCCCCTCCACCTGCAAGGATCCCGAGGCGGCGTTCGCCTTCCTCAGCTGGCTGACCACGCCGGCCAACCAGGCTGTGACCTTCAACGACGTCCAGCTGTTCCCGTCGACTCCGGCCAGCTTCACCAGCGGCGAGATGATCAGCAACACCGGGTTCTTCGGTCCACAGGACCCGCTCGACTTCTTCAGCAAGGCTGCCGAGGCCGTCCCGACCACATTCGTCAGCACCTACGAGGCCCAGACCAGCGCCTTCACCACCGAGCTCGCCAACGTCGAGGCCGGCGGCAAGGACCCGGAGCAGGCCTGGGACGAGGCAGTGACGCTGACCGACAAGATCCTCGCCAAGAGAGGGGTGCTCTGATGAGTGTGGATGCCCCCGCGCCCGAGACCGCCGCCGGTGGCAGCACAGCGTCGTCACCGAAGCCCCGCCCCAAGGGCTGGCGTCAGTACTGGCCCCAGTACCTCGCGGTCTCCCCGTTCTACATCCTGTTCCTGGTCTTCGGGCTGTTCCCGATCGTGTTCTCCATCGTGTTGTCCTTCACCGACTGGGACGGGATGGGGGACATCACCTTCGTCGGACTGGCCCAGTACCAGTACCTGCTCACCGACAGCCGGTTCTGGAACGCGGTCGGCAACACGTTCATCATCTGGTTCCTGTCGACCATCCCGATGCTGTTCCTCGCGTTGGTGATCGCGTTCCTGCTGCACTCCAACATCCGGTTCAAGGGCGCCTACCGGGTGGCGTACTTCGTCCCCAACGTGACGTCG
>DASQLI010000256.1:0-2066 GCA_035630075.1 Microlunatus sp. | reverse complement strand
CAGCCTGATGGCCCGTCCCAGCACTCCGACGTCGCTGTACATCAGCGGCACCCGCGCGGCAGCCGGAAAGCTGACCAGGAACACCAGCGGCACCATGGCGATCTCCGCGGTCATCAACGACCGGGACTCTCGCGACAAGATTCGGATGGTCGTCAGGTACAGCAGCGACAAGACGTTCAAGACCTACCGCACGGCCACCTCGGCGTTCGGCCGGCAAGGAGTCCGGCACACGGCGACCATGACCCGCCTGTCCAAGAACACGCTGTACTACGTCCGGGTCTACACCCAGCAGCGCGATCGAATGCTGCTCTCGAGGCGCTACAACGCGTCGTCCTTCTGGACGGCAGTCTCGCCCCCATCGAGTACGTCGGCCACGGCTCGCGAGCGGCTGTACCTCAACCGGTTCGGCACCGGGTTCACCCAACGCGCCCTGACACAGCTGCGGACAGCCGGAAGCCCGGAGGCGTGGCTCGAGCGACAGCTCACGCCCGGAGGCGTGGCCGAGGCGGCCAAGGTCGCCGCCGTCGACGCTTGGTTCGAACCGCTGCGCCGCACCCCCGCCGAGAAGTCGGCGACGAACGCCGGCTCCGGCAAAAAGGCGTGGGAGTACGGCAACGACCTGGGCAACTGGAGCATCCTTCGCCGGATCTACTCCGAACGGTCCGTCCTCGAGACGATGACCGAGTTCTGGTCCCACCACATGCACATCCCCGTGGGGCATGACCGCGCCTGGGTCTACCGGTTCGACTACGACGCCACCATTCGTCAGCACGCCCTCGGGCGCTTCGAGGACCTGCTCGTCGCCTGCTCGCTTCACCCGGCGATGCGTATGTACCTCGACAACTGGAAGTCGGTGCGGAACAAGCCGAACGAGAACCAGGGGCGGGAGTTGCTGGAGCTGCACACCGTAGGCCGCAACGCGGGCTACACGGAGGCGATGGTGAAGGCCTCTGCGGTGCTCCTCTCCGGCTACACGGTCGACTGGGGGAAGACCTTCGAGGCCCGCTACGACTCAGCGGCCCACACCATCGGCGCGGTCCAGGTCCTCGACTTCAGCCACCCGAACAGCTCAGCTGACGGTCAGGCGGCGACGCTGGCCTACCTGAAGTACCTCGCCAACCACCCGGCGACCGCTCGCCGCATCGCCACCAAGCTCGCCGTCCAGTTCGTCTCGGACTCGCCCTCTGAAGGACTGGTCAACACGCTCGCCGATGTCTACTCGAGCTCGGGCACCGACATTCGCGCAGTGCTGACGGCACTGTCGACCCACCCGGAGTTCCTCACCTCCTCGGGGCTCAAGGTGCGCACCCCGGCCGCCGACCTGGTGGCCACCGCCCGCGTGCTCGAGATCGAGGTGCTCGCCCCGGTCTCGGGAAGCTCGTGGGCCAACGTCGCGAACTACATACACGGCGCCGATCGGTTGTTCTCCTGGCCCCGGCCGGACGGTCCGCCGCTGACGGGCGCGGCCTGGTCGGCCCCCTCCCGCGTGTTGAACAGCTACGGGATGCACCTGAACCTCGCCGGCGGCTGGTGGCCCAAGGAGGCGGCGAAGTACCGCCCTGCGGCTGCCTGGCTGCCAGCCCCTTCGGTGCGGTTCGAGACGTACGTCGACCACCTCTGCCGCATGTGGCTGGGAAAGCCTGCGGACAGCCGCCTGCTCCAAGCCGCAACCCAGGCGGTGACCGGCCCGGAGCGGTGGGCCATCGTCACCGCCGCGACCACGGTCGACCGCGAACACTCACTTGCGAGCTGGCTGTTCCCGCGGTTGGTCAGCTCGCTCCTGGACACCCCCGACCACATGACGACGTGAGGCAGACGATGACCCAGCACACCCACCCGGCAGAGTCGGACTGCTGCCGCGACTTCACCAGGGCCAGCCTTTCTCGCCGCTCACTGCTGCAGGGGGCCGCGGCCGTCGGTGGCGGCATGGCCGTCACGCAGATGTTCGGCGAGGCGATGATGCAGACCAGCTTCGCCGGCACGCCTGGCGGGAACACGATGGTGGTGATCAGCCTGCGCGGAGGCGTCGACGGGCTCGGCGTCGTCGTACCCCACGGCGATCCTGC
>DASQLI010000255.1:0-6561 GCA_035630075.1 Microlunatus sp. | reverse complement strand
TCATCGGCTCCGGGGGACGGGAGCACGCCCTCGCCCTTGCGCTCGCCCGCGACCCGGGGGTGGACGAGGTGCACAGCGCGCCCGGCAACCCGGGCACCGCCCAGGTCGGCCGGAACCACCCGGTGTCCGTCAACGACCCGGAGGCGGTCGCCACCCTGGCGGTGGACCTGGGCGTCGATCTGGTTGTGGTGGGGCCGGAGGCGCCGCTGGTCGCGGGGGTGGCCGACGCCGTACGAGGAGTGGGAATCGCCTGCTTCGGTCCGTCTCGGCAAGCGGCCCAGCTCGAAGGCAGCAAAGCCTTCGCCAAAGACGTGATGGCTGCCGCCGGCGTGCCCACCGCGGCCGCCCGGGTCTGCGAGACGGCCGAGCAGGTAGCCGCCGCGTTGGACGAGCTCGGATCTCCCTACGTGGTCAAGGACGACGGGCTCGCGTCCGGCAAGGGAGTGGTGGTGACCACCGACCGGCAGGCCGCGGTCGATCACGCGGCCTCCTGTGCCCGGGTGGTGGTCGAGGAGTACCTCGATGGACCCGAGGTCAGCTTGTTCGCCATCACCGACGGCACCACCGTCGTCCCGTTCCAACCAGCGCAGGACTTCAAGCGGGCGTACGACGACGACGCCGGACCGAACACCGGCGGGATGGGCGCGTACACGCCGCTGCCCTGGGCAGCCGCGGACCTGGTCGAGGAGGCGCAGCGCACCGTCCTGCAACCCACCGTCGACGAGATGGCCCGCCGTGGAACTCCGTTCAGCGGTCTCCTGTATGCCGGGCTCGCATTGACCGGCAAGGGGATCCGGGTGGTCGAGTTCAACGCCCGCTTCGGTGATCCGGAGACCCAGCCACTGCTGGCCCGACTGCGTAGCCCGCTCGGCGGCCTGCTCTATGCCGCCGCAACCGGCACCCTGGGTGAGCAGCCGCCGCTGGAGTGGTCCGACGACGCCGCGGTCGCCATCGTGCTGGCCGCGGAGAACTACCCGGTCGGTCCCGTCACCGGCGGAGTGATCGGTGGACTGGATGTCGGCGGCTCGGACGGCACCATGATCATCCACGCCGGCACGGGCCTCGACGGCGACGGGCGGGTGATCAGCACCGGTGGGCGGGTGCTGGCCGTGGTGGGCACCGGCCGCGAGCTCACCACGGCTCGGCACGCCGCGTACGCCACGATCGCCCACATCGAGCTGCCCGGATCGTTCTATCGTACGGATATCGCCCGTCAGGCGGCCGAGCAGGACGCCGAGAAGGCCGCCCGGTCGTGACCGTCCCGAACGTCTTGGCCAACCGCTACGCCTCGGCGGCGATGCGGACCACCTGGAGCCCGGAGAACAAGATCATCGCCGAGCGGCTGCTCTGGATCGCGGTGCTCTCGGCGCAGCGCGACCTCGGCGTCGACTTCGGTGGCGACGATCCGGACACCGTGATCAGGGCCTATGCCGAGCAGGTGGAGACGGTCGACCTGGCCGGCATCGCGGCCCGGGAGAAGATCACCAAGCACGACGTCAAGGCGCGGATCGAGGAGTTCAACGCCGTGGCGGGCTTCGAGCACGTGCACAAGGGGATGACCAGTCGCGACCTCACCGAGAACGTCGAACAGCTGCAGATCCACTCCTCGCTGAAGATCATCCGCGACCGGTTGGTCAGCTCGCTGACCCAGCTCGCTCGGCTGGCCACGACGTACGCCGACCAGCCGATCGCCGGCCGCTCGCACAACGTCGCTGCCCAGATCACCACGCTGGGCAAGCGCTTCGCGACCGCAGCGGATGAGCAGCTGATCGCGTACCGGCGGATCACCGAGCTGATCGACCGCTACCCGTTGCGCGGCATCAAGGGCCCGGTCGGCACCGGCCAGGACATGCTCGACCTGCTCGATGGTGACCCCGGCAAGCTGGCCGAGCTGGAGCGTCTGGTGGCCGCTCATCTCGGCGTTCCGACCATCTTGACCAGCACCGGCCAGGTCTACCCGCGGTCGCTGGACTTCGACGTCGTCACCGCTCTGGCCCAGGCCGCGGCCGCCCCGTCCAACGTCGCCACCTCGATCCGGCTGATGGCCGGGCAGGAGCTGGTCACCGAGGGATTCCGGCCCGGGCAGGTCGGCTCCAGCGCGATGCCGCACAAGATGAACACCCGCTCCTGCGAACGGGTCAATGGGCTGTCGGTGATCATCCGCGGCTACGTGTCGATGATCGGCGAGCTGGCCGGAGACCAGTGGAACGAGGGCGACGTCTCCTGCTCCGTAGTCCGCCGGGTCGCGCTGCCGGATGCGTTCTACGCGCTGGACGGGCTGTTCGAGACCTTCCTCACCGTGCTGGGTGACTTCGGCGCGTTCCCGGCCGTGATCGAGGCGGAGCTGCAGCGCTATCTGCCCTTCCTGACCACCACCAAGGTGCTGATGGCAGCCGTACGGCATGGCGTCGGCCGGGAGACCGCACACGAGGCGATCAAGGAGCACGCGGTCGCGGTGGCGCTGGAGATGCGCGAAGAGGGGCTGACCCGCAACGACCTGCTGCAGCGGCTGGCCGCCGATGCGCGGCTGGGCCTGACCCAGACCGACCTGGAGACCCTGATCGCCGAGCCGCTGACCATGGCCGGCACCGCCCAGGCGCAGGTCGTCGCGGTGGTCAATGAGGTGGAGAAGATCGCCGCCGAGCACCCCACTGCCGCCGCCTACCGTCCCGGCGACGTCCTCTGATCTCGATGGACAACGGACTGGGTCGTCGCTTCAGCGGACGGGTGGCGTTGGTCACCGGTGCCGGTCACGGCATCGGGCGGGCGGTGGCCGAGCGGCTGGCCGCCGAGGGTGCGCGGCTCGTGCTCGCCGACCTGGACGAGGCCGCCGCGGCGACGGCCGCTGCCGAACTGGCACCGGCCGAGGCGGTCGGCGTGCATTGCGACATCCACCTCACCTCCTCGGTGGAGGACTCCGTCTCCTTCGCGGTGGAGCACTTCGACGGACTGGATGTGCTGGTCAATGTCGCCGGGGGGTCGATGCCGACGCCGGCCTTCGAGGAGCTGACCGACGAGGCCTGGAGCGAGATGCTCGACCTGAACCTGACCGGGGCGGTGCGCTGCATCCGGGCAGCACTACCAGCCCTGCGTCGATCGCCGCACGCGGCGATCGTGTCGATCAGCTCGGTGAACGGGCTGGCCGCCTTCGGGGAAGAGCCCTACTCTGCCGCCAAGGCGGGACTGGGCATACTCACCAGGAACCTGGCGGTTCGGCTCGGCCCGGCCGGCGTCCGAGTGAACGCGGTCGCCCCCGGTACGGTGCGGACCCGGGTCTGGGACGGCCAGGACGGTGGCGCCGACCGGCTGCGTCCGCTGTATCCGCTCGGTCGGGTCGGCGAGCCCAGCGACATCGCGGCGGCCGTCGCGTTCTTGGCCAGTGACGACGCCTCCTGGGTCACCGGAGTGACTCTGCCGGTCGACGGCGGCGTCCTGGCCGGCCCCGCCCAGCTGATCCCCCTCCTCGACTGAGCTGTCTGAGACCTCCCCACTCCGCGTGTGCTCGAACGCTCGCGGAGTGGTGGGTGGTTCACTCCGCGTGTGCTCGAACCCTCGCGGAGTGGGGTGGTTCTCAGGGTTGGGGCGCCGTGTCCGGTGCCGCGCGACACGCCGAGGCAAGGTGAGCGGCGCGCGTACAGCGTTGACCCCGGGCAACGGCCGACCTAGAGTCACGCGATTGTGCGTACTTACTACCAGCTCGCCGCCGCGGGCTTCCAGAGGTACAGCACCTACCGGATGGCGATCGCTGCCGGCGTGGTCACCCAGTCGGTCTTCGGCTTCATCCGGGTCAGCGTCTTGTTCGCCGCCATCGCGGCGGCCGGGGGTGAGCTCGCCGGCTACGACGAGCAGCAGGCGTCGACGTACGTGTGGCTCGGTCAGGCCCTGCTCGCCCCGATCGCGATCTTCGGCTGGACCGAGCTCGCCGACCGGATCAAGACCGGTGACATCGCCGTCGATCTGGCCCGGCCGGTCGACGTGCAGCTGTCCTGGTGGGCCGCTGATCTCGGCCGGGCAGGCTTCCAGCTGCTCACCCGCGGACTGGCACCGCTGCTGATCGGCGCGCTGACCATCGGGTTCGCCCTGCCCGGATCCTGGACCGCCTACCCACTGGGCCTGCTCAGCGTCCTGCTGGCCATCTCGCTCAGCTTCGTCATCCGGTTCGGGGTGAACCTGATCGCCTTCTGGACCATCGACATCCGGGGCTTCATCGGTCTCTACCTCGTCGTGGTCGCCCCGTTCAGCGGTCTTTACGTGCCGGTCCACCTGTTCCCGGACTGGTTGCGCACCATCGCGTACGCCACGCCCTTCCCCTCCCTGCTGCAGGTGCCGATCGACGTGCTCAGCGGCCGGGCGCTCGGCGTGGATGCGCTGCTGCTCGTCGTCATGCAGATCGGCTGGCTCGCCCTGCTGGTCGCCCTGACGCGCTGGCTGATGATCCGCGCGGCCCGGAAGCTGGTGGTCCAGGGTGGCTGAGCTCGCGCACCGGCCGGGCATCAGCCGACGGCAGTCGATCATGGTCCTGCTCGGCTCTCGGATCCGCAGCCAGACGGCGTACCGGACCAGCTTCTGGCTCACCGTGGCGACCTCGGTCGGTGTCGGCCTGATCGAGTTCGTCGAGATCTACGTGATCTTGACCAACGTGCCGGTCTTCGGTGGCCTGGACTTCGCGCAGGCTGCGCTGGTCTTCGCTCTGGCCAACATGGGATTCTCGCTGGGCGACATGGTGTTCGGGCAGTTCGACTCGATGCCGTCCCACCTCCGCCTCGGCCGGCTGGAGGTGATGCTGGTCCGACCGCTGCCGTTGATCGTGCAGTTCGTCACCGCCGACTTCCAGCTTCGACGCCTCGGCCGGGTGGCGGTCGGTCTGGTGATCTTGGTCGTCGCCCTGGCTCACCTCGACCTGGCGCCGACGCCCGAGGTGATCTACCTGTTGATCATCACGCCGTTCGTCGGCGGCGCCATCTACGGGGCCCTGTTCGTGATGGCCGGCGGTGTGCAGTTCTTCGTCATCGACGGGGCGGAGTTCACCTCGGCGTTCGTCTACGGCGGCTCGTACGCCGGTCAGCTGCCCGGCAGCGTGCTGCTGGAGCCGATCCGGGTGCTGTTCACCTTCGTCATCCCGGCGACGGCCACCGCCTACCTGCCCGCCTTGATCATCCTCGACCTGCCCGGGCCACCGCTCCTGCCCGCCTGGTTGGGGTGGTTCGCGCCGCTGTTCGCGGTCTGGGCCTGGTTGCTGGCCCTGCTGGCCTGGCGCGCCGGCATCCGCAGGTTCACCGGAGCGGGAGGCTGACATGAGCGATCCGATCATCGAGTTCACCGAGCTGCGGCGCTCGTTCGTGGTCCGCCAGAAGGCCGGCCGACTGGCGCGCAGCAAGAAGACCGTGCACGCGGTCGACGGCATCAGCGTCAGGATCGCGGCGGGCGAGGCCTGCGGCTACATCGGCGCCAACGGAGCCGGCAAGTCGACCACCATCAAGATGATCACCGGCATCCTGGTGCCGACCGCCGGAACCGTCCGGACCTGCGGCCTGGACCCGGTGCCACAGCGTCGGGTGCTGGCCCGCGAGATCGGGGTGGTGTTCGGGCAGCGCAGCCAGCTCTGGTGGGATCTGCCGCTGCGGGACTCGTTCCGGATCCTCGCCGCCATCCACCGCCTCGACCCGCAGTCCGCCGGCGATCGCACTGCCCAGCTGGTCGACGGGCTGGGCATCGCCGACCAGCTGGACACTCCGGTCCGCCAGCTGTCGCTGGGCGAGCGGATGCGCGGCGAAGTCGCGGCCGCCCTGGTGCACAGCCCGCGGCTGCTGGTGCTGGACGAGCCGACCATCGGCCTGGACATGATCAGCAAGGAGCGACTGCGCCACTTCCTGGTCGCCGAGCGGGCCGAGCGCGGCACCACGCTGTTGCTCACCACCCACGACATGAGTGACATCGAGCGGCTCTGCGACCGCGTGCTCGTCGTCGACCACGGCCGGCTGGTCTACGACGGGTCGCTGCCCGACTTGTCCCAGCGGGTGGCGCTACAGCGGGTGCTCGTGGTCGACCTGTGGGAGCCACGGGCCCCCCTCGACCCGCAGGCGGCGACCTGGATCGGCAGCGAAGGTGAGGGTGTCCGCCAGCGGCTCGCCTTCTCGCCGACTGAGACCACCGCCGCCAAAGTGCTGGCCGAGGTGTCGGCCCAGGCCGAGGTTCGTGACCTCACCCTGGAGGAGCCGGCCATCGAGGACATCGTCCGCACCCTCTACCACTCGACGCCACCCTCCTAAACCACCTCGACGGTGCAGCGCAGACCGGGCGCCCCGGCCAGCCTCTGATCAGTGGTGACCGGCGAAACCCCGAGCGTCTCGGCCAGAGCGATGTAGATGGCGTCGTAACCGGACACGTTGTCTACCCCCACTGCATGCAGGCTGCATGCCACGCGCCGATCCCCGATGATCGGCGATCAGGCGCGGATGGTCACCGACTCCTCGACGCTGCTGCCCAGCGTCCGGGGGAAGAGGTCCGCGGTGGAGAACGACGCATGGATGTGGGCCGTGATGTCGGTCGTGCCCGCCCTGA
>DASQLI010000254.1:0-16966 GCA_035630075.1 Microlunatus sp. | reverse complement strand
TCTGCGGGGGTCGGATGGCCGCGGCAGCCAGAGCGATCATCATGCCGTGCAGATCTTCGGCGACCAGGTAACAGCCGCGCTGGCCGACCGTTGCGGCGTCCCGTTCGCGGAGCGTACGGTCCCATCCGGCGGCCGAGACCTCCGCCGTCCAGTGCTTCCGTCGTCGCTCCCAGGCGGCCGCAGGAATGTGCTGACGATGCGCGGCGAGCCAGGTCGTGACCATCAGCTCGCCCATCGCCGCCGCATCGCGTACCTCAGCCTCGCGGACCAGGATCGGTTCACGCCGGTCGGCCGAGGAGTGTGGCACCGTCGTACTCCTTCGTAGTCCTGCAAAGGCAGAGCGATCACACCTGGACGCCAGCGGCAGGCTACCGGCCCACGCCGCGGCGTCGCCGCGATGATTGCTGAGATTTCTCTGCGGGATGGTGTCGTATCGGTGCGCACCCGTTCGTGGAGGTGATGACGGCCATCTCGGTCGGCTGGGATTGAGAGGAGAGCACAGTGGCGGAGTATCTGATCGCGTTCAACGATGAGTGGGTTCCCGACTTCACGGCTGAGGAGATACGAGAGAAGGGCGCGGCTGGGAATGCTGTGGTCGAGGAGATGAAGGCCGCAGGCGTCTTCCTGTTCGGCAACGGGGGGATCGACGCCTCGACTGTGGTGTGCAGCGTCGAGGCGAGGGACGGGGAGCCGGTCTTCACCGATGGTCCGTACGTCGAGACCAAGGAGCACCTGGGTGGCTTCTGCGTCGTGGACGTGTCGGACGACGATGCCGCACGCCATTGGGCCGGGCGGCTGGCCGTCGCGCTCGACTGGCCGCAGGAGGTACACCGGTTCCCGGACGACATCGACGCCATCACCCGCAGGATCGAGTCCGAGACCCGCACTGCCTCCTAGGCCGGTCGCGGAACGGAGCTGGGCAGTAGAGCAGGTGGTGCCGGCGAGCGGCCAGGCCAGTACGGCGAGTATCTGGACAATCCCCGCCTGCTCGAGCAGCTGGGTCCGGCCCTCGACCTCCGCGTCGGCGCCCAAGTCGAAGAGCCCGGTGCCCGGTCCGCACCGGTTCACCGAGAGGTCCAGCCGCGTACGCGGCGGTCATCGGCTCTGGAGCAGAGCACCCATCAGGTTCTAGGGTCAGCAGGACAGCCACAGGGACGGAGGAATCGTGGGAACACTGATGGTGGACTTCATCACCTCGCTCGACGGCTATGGCGCCGCTGAGGGCTGGCCGGGCTGGTGGGGCATGGAGAGCGCCGAGTATCTCGGCTGGCTGGGCGAGCAGCCCGAGCGCACGATCTTGATGGGAGCGACGACCTACCGACTGATGTCCGGCTTCGCCGCGAACGGCGAGGAAGGGGTCGATGAGCTCAACGAGACACCGAAGGTGGTCTTCTCCTCGACGCTGACCGAGCCGTTGGCGTGGGCCAACACACGCCTGGTCACCGGCGACGCGGTGGCAGCCGTGCGAGCGCTGAAAGACGACAGCAGCGTCGACCTGACGACCCTGGGCAGCGTGAGTCTGTGCCGAGCGCTGATCGAGGCTGAGCTGGTGGATCGTCTCCGGGTCGTCGTCTTCCCGGTCGTCACCGGAGCGACCGGGCGGGACCGGATCTACGACGGCTATCCGGACCTCAGGTTGGACCTGGTCGAGAGCCGTACGTTCGAGGGCGGGATCCAGCTGCTGGAGTACGTCCCCACCGTGCTCGCCGGTCCGCCGATGGCCGGCTGAACCGGGCCATGATCGGGACCGGCGATCAGTCCTGCCGGTACAAGGCGAACGGCGCGTCGGGATGCACACCAGTGCGCCCTTCGAGAAGTCCCTCACGATGGATGATCCCGGCGGCACGCAGGCCGAGCCGACGCATGACCGCCCGGGAAGCCAGGTTGTGCACCTCGGTGAAGGCGACGACGGGCAGCTGAGGGAAGAAGTGAGCCCGCCAGTCGAGCGCGGCTCGTCCGATCTCCGTCGCGTAGCCGCGGCCGGTGAGGCTGTCCCGGACACTCCAGCCGAGCTCCAGGACGGCCTCGCCGTCCAGGTCGAATCGGGTGAAGCCGCCACGGCCGACGAGCAGGCCCTGCCGACGATCGCGAGCCAGCCACTTTCCGACCTGGTCGCGGGCCCACCGCTCGGCCATCCCCCGCACCCACGCGGTGGTGGCGGCGTGCGTCCAGGGTCCGGTCCAGCGCTCCACCAGCGGATCCTCGTGCAGCACGATCAGGTCGGCGATGTCGTCGAGGCCGACCGGCGTAAGCACCAGCCGCGCGGTCTGGAGCGGGTCAGTCGGCAGAGCCACCCGGACATCGTGCCAGGTGCGGTCGCGACCTACAGTGCCGGAGATCTCAGCTCGGATCACGTGATCAGCGCGCTGGAGCGAGCAGCGACGCGTAGACATCACTGAGTCGGTCGTGGTGTCGTTCGAGCCGTGCCTAGCGGACACGCTTCCACAGCTGCCGCACCCGTGGTCGGCTAGCGCCGCGCCCCCTGGCCCAGCAGCCTCTCGGGGCCACTCTGGGCGGCGGCGACCTGAGCCTTGGCATCCTCGACCGCTGCCTGCGCCAGCCGCGCGACCCGGTCGGCGGCCGCAGCCGCGTCGAGATCCGGCCCGTCGCCGGGCGTCAGCTCACGAACACCCTCCCCTTCTCCCACCTGGATCGGCGAGGTCGAGCTGTCCGCCCCGGAACGATCGGCCGCAGCCTCGTCGGCGGTGCCCTGGTCGACCGTTGGCATTCCCATCTCGGAGTGGTCGCCGAACGCCTCGGTCACCGTACGGATCGCTTGGGTGAGCTCGCCCGGGATGACCCAGAACGTGTTCCCGCCCTTGGCCAGATGCGGCAGCGTCTCCAGGTACTTGTAGGCCAGCACCTTGGGATCGGCGTTGTTGCGATGGACAGCCTGGAACACCAGCTCGACAGCCCTGGCCTCGCCGTCGGCTCGCAGGATGGCGGCCTGTTGATCGCCCTGCGCCACCAGGATCTCCTGCTGACGAGTTCCCTCGGCGGTCAGGATCTTGGCCTGCCGTTCTCCCTCGGCGTGGAGGATGGCGGCGCGTTTGTCGCGCTCGGCCCGCATCTGCTTCTCCATCGCCTCCTTGATGGTGACCGGGGGATCGATCGCCTTGATCTCGACCCGGTTCACCCGGATGCCCCACTTGCCGGTCGCCTCGTCCAACACGATGCGCAGCCGAGAGTTGATCTCCTCGCGGGAGGTCAGCGTCCGCTCCAGATCCATGCTGCCGATGACGTTGCGCAACGTGGTGACCGTCAGCTGGTCGATGGCCTGCAGGTAGTCGGCGATCTCGTACGCAGCGGCCCGTGGGTCGGTGATCTGGTAGTAGAGCACCGTGTCGATGTTGACCACCAGGTTGTCCGCGGTGATCACCGGCTTCGGCTGTGACGAGAACACCTGCTCCCGCACATCGAGTTTCGTGTTCACGCGGTCTGCCAACGGGATGATGAAGTTCAGACCAGGCTGCAGGGTGATGCGATAGCGGCCGAACCGCTCGATGTTGTACCGGCGTGCCTGAGGGACGATGCGCACCGCCGACACCACCAGGAACACCATCACCATCGCGACAACGATGATCGGCACCAACAGGTTCCAGTCCATCTCCTCCCCCTTGTTCGTAGTTGATCCAGTTCTCAGTCGCTCTCTCGCTCGGCCGGCTACGACAGCGGCTCCAGCGGGTAGACGATCGCCGTAGCCCCATCGATCTCCATCACGTCTACCGGCGTCCCCGCCGGAATCACCTGGTTCTCGTCGAACGCGCGGGCCGACCAGACCTCGCCGGCGAGCTTGACCAATCCACCAGTGCCGGTGACCTGCTCGAGCACCAGCGCCCTCTTCCCGATCAGCGCATAGCTGCCTTCGCGTACCAGTGGGGGGTTACGCATCTGACGTCTCGCGATCGGTCGTACGATCAGCAGCCCAGCAGCAGCCGAGACCGCGAAGGCGAGGACCTGCACCAACAGGGGCGCGCCGAGACCGGCCACCAGAGCGGCAACGAGCGCCGCGGCGGCGAGCAACCCGAAGGCCAGGGTCAGCGTGAAGTACTCCGCCGCGCCCAGGGCCGCCGCCGCGATCAACCACCCGATCCACGACATGACAGCGCCCTCCCGTTCCCCCGAGCGGTACTTCGACGGTACCTCGCCCGCGCGAGGCCGGCCAGATGCGGTCGGTAGGGTTCTCTGCCATGATCACGACGCTGTCACCGATGCCCGCAGGCACGCTGGGCTTCCGGGCGTCCGGCCGGATCACCGCGGAGGACTACACCGAGGTGCTCGAGCCCGCCCTGCGTGCAGCGGTGGACGCCGGCCGACCGATCAGGCTGCTGTTCGAGCTGGACGACGACGCCGACTACTCGACCGGCGCCGCCTGGCAGGATCTGAAGACCGGTGCGACCCTCGGGCTGCCGCACCTGTCGGCTTGGGAACGCACGGCCATCGTGAGCGACGCGGACTGGGTGGAACGGACGAGCCAGATGCTCGGCTGGATGATGCCGGGTGAGCTCCGTAGCTATCCGACAGCTGCGATCGAGGACGCGAAGTCCTGGCTCGCCGGCGACTGATCCACGCGATGCACCCCGCACGGACTGGCCACGACGGAGTTGGCGACGATCATGCGCCAGCTGGTGTCGAGTTGTCTGCGGACTGCGCCGGCAGGCTCAGTCGTGGAAGCCGCAGGAACCGCCGACCATCGGCAGGTTGCATCCCGGCACCGGGCAGCGCGGGATAGCCGCCTCGACCGCTCGTTGACGCTCCTCCTCGCTGCGGCGGCCGGGACGAGGCGCCACGCTGGCCGCCCGAGCGCCCGACGCGGCACCGGCTGCGCCGCTGCTCGCGGCTCGTCGGCGTGGCCTGGTCACCGACCGGCGCGGCTCCGGCATCGGTGCGTGGCGCCGAAGCGCCTTGACCATCAAGGCGGTCATCGAACTCAGCCGGGAGGAGTCGAGCCGGCCGTACCGGCAGTGCACCAACCAGGTCGACGCACTCTCCTTCTCCAGGCCGATCGCGGAGTCGGCGCGATGGGCGCGCTCGGCATCGGTGGGGGTCAGCGCCACCGACACCCGAGAGGGCGAGACGTAGAGCGCGGCAGGTTGTCCGCGGACCGCGACAGCGACCTGATCGCCGAGGAACGCCTCCACCAGCTCGATCCGCTCACGGTCGACGACGGCCACGGCGCGCCACACTGCGTCCCGGACGTCGCTGGGCACCGACCACTGCTGCAGCTGATTCTCGAGGACATCGAGAGTCACCTGACCTCCTTCATTCCGACGGCGCGGAGTGACCTGGGCGCTCCGGCTCGACACCCAGTCTCCACCGCAGCAACACCACCGCGGAGGCGCTGGCTGCTTCGCCTCGCCCCTCGGGTCCGATGCCGTCATGGGAGCGCGCCTTCACCGACACCTGATCACGCCGTACGTCCAGAGCGGCGGCCAGGTTGCGCGCCATCTCTTCCAGGTACGGGCGGAGCTTCGTGGTGCCGAGGGTGACGAAGCTGTCCAGGTTCAGCACCTCGTAGCCTGCCCCGCGCACGACGGGCAGGAAGGCCCGGACGAAGTCGAGACTGCGGGCATCATCGGCCTCTGGATCGTCCTCGGGGAAGTGGCTGCCGAGATCGCCGTCGGCGATCGCGCCCGCCAACGCGTCCACCACCGCGTGACACAGCACGTCGCCGTCGCTGTGGGTAGCGAAACCCACCGGCGACTCGTCGACCAGCACCCCGCCGAGCCACAGCTCGCGGCCGGGGTGGAGTACGTGGATGTCGTGACCGTGGCCGATGCGTACGGGAGCGTCGTTCCGCGGCCTCATCTGGCCAGCCTCTCAGAGAAACCTGCGGTCCCGCGGCCGGTGGGTGTCGCCGGGTGGCGACTCGCCGGGTCCAGCGAATCGCTCGCTGCGGCCGCGTCTGACACCATGCCGCGGTGACTGTGATCGCTGCGGCCGACGGATCGGCGCTCGGTAACCCGGGTCCGGCCGGTTGGGGCTGGTACGTCGACGCCGACCGCTGGGCCAGCGGCGGCTGGCCGCACGGCACCAACAACATGGGCGAGCTCACTGCGGTGCTGGACCTGCTGCAACAGACCACCGACCTCGACGACGACCTGCTGATCTACTGCGACTCCACGTACGTGATCAACTCGATCACCAAGTGGATGCCCGGCTGGAAGCGCAGGAACTGGCGCAAGGGCGACGGTAAACCGGTGCAGAACGTGGAGATCATGAAGGCGATCGACGCGGCCATGCAGGGTCGGCGGGTACGGTTCGAGTGGGTCAAGGGCCATGCCGGCCACGAGCTGAACGAGCACGCCGACCGGTTGGCCAACGGGGCGGCCGTCGCCGTCAGCCAAGGTCGACAGCCGGATCCCGGACCAGGCTTCGGGAGCTCGGTGCGGGTCGAGGACGCGCATGCGGCGTACGTCCCGACGCCCAAGCCTGAGCCGGAGGCTGATCTGTTCTCGCTGCTGGACTCCGACGGGCTGCTCGCGGAGCGCGCGGCCCCGACCGACGAGGAGCGGGTGATCGCGCTCGAACGGGACCTGCTGCGTGACGACGTCCGGGCCGACCCCGCCGCCGTCGCTGCCCTGCTGCACCCGCAGTGGAGAGAGGTGGGACGCTCCGGTCGGCTGTGGGACCGGGCGGAGATCCTGGCCAGGATCGCGCCGCTGACCGAGTTGATCACGCTCGACGTGATCTCGGTGAGTCGGATCGCCGATGATGTGGTCCTGCTGGTCTGGCGCGCCTCGACCGACCAACGCATCACCGTGCGCAGCTCGGTCTGGGTCCGCGACGGCGGCGACTGGCGGCAGCGGTTCCACCAGGGGACCGACGAGTCCTGACTCCCGTACGGCGTCGAAGTCACCCGGTCCGGATGATGCTCGGGAGTGACTACCCGTAGCAACGTGGCTGCCGACGAAAGGGAGATCGACATGGGATTGTTGGGACGGCGAGCAGCGGCACCGGGACGACCACTGGCCGCGGCGGCGGCCACGGGTGCGGTGGTCGGGGTGGCCGGCGCCAAGAGGGCTGGGGCGCGCCAGGCGGTTGCCGGTGGATCGCGCTACCAGATGCGACAGCGGATGTTCTCCATCGGCGACGACTTCGCGATCGAGAACGAGCAGGGACAGACGGCGTTCCGCGTCGACGGCAAGGCGCTGCGGGTACGGTCGACACTCATCTTCAACGACGCGCGCGGGGATGAGCTCTACAAGATCCAGGAGCGGATGGTCCGCGTGCGGGACTCGATGACGATCGAGCGTCCGGACGGTTCGGCGGCGGCCAAGGTGCACAACGCGCTGCTCACACCCTTGCGGGACCGCTGGTCCATCGACGTCCCGGGCGGAGCCGACCTGTCCACCAAGGGGAACATCGTCAATCACGAGTACCGGATCGAGCAGGGGGGCGATGCGGTGGCCACGGTCTCCAAGCGCTGGTTCAGGATCCGGGACTCGTACGGGGTGGAGATCGCGCCGGGCCAGGACGAGGCGCTGATGCTGGCGATCACGGTCGTGATCGACATGATGGCGCACGAGGGGCGGTGACCGGGATGAGATTCGAGGACGTCGGTCCGCTGCAGGTCCTGGTCGTGGGCTTCGATGCCGATGCGGACTTCTCCGGCGAGATCATTGCCGAGCTGGAGCGGCTGATCTCGCGCGGGACGATCCGGGTGCTGGACCTGCGGTTCCTGACAGCGCTCGATGACGGCACCGTCATCGATCTGGAGCTCGATCCGCTGTCGGAGGAGGAGCGCGCCGGGTTCGGCCAGGTCATCGACGCACTCCGGGCTCTCGCCGGCCAGGATGGCTCGACCGGCGCTGCCGGCTCGACCGACGCTGCTGGCGCGGCAGGGCTGGGGCCGGCCGACATCGACCGGCTGGCCAACGAGATCGCGCCGGGTGAGTCCGTCGGGATCCTGCTCTTCGAGCACACCTGGGCCACTCAGCTCAAGGCGGCCATCCGCGGCGTCGGCGGCCGGATGATCGCCCAGGGCTTTCTGACACCCGAGGTGGCGCTGATGGTCGGTGCCGAGGTCGCGGCGATTGCCGAGGCGGAAGCCGCGGTCGAGCTTTCGGCCGCGATCTCCGGTGCGGCCATGCTGGATGCCGCCGCGGCGATCGCGGCGGCGGAGGACATCAAGACTGCTGCTGCCGTCGACGCGATCCGGGCGCTCATCGCCGCCGAGATCGTGGTGGACACGGCGGCGACCGCCGCCTTGGAGGCATTGGTCGAGGCGGAGCTGATCAGCGCTGCCGCCGTCGACATCGCCGCCCAGGAGGTGCTGGCCACAGCTACGGAGACGGAGCAGGCGCTGGTGGAGATCTCAGCTGACCAAGGATCGCCAGACATGCCCTAGCATCACGCAAGTGACGACCCTCGTGCTCACCGTCGTCGGTGATGATCGTGTCGGCTTGGTCAAGGCGTTGGCCGACGTCGTGTCGGTCAACGGTGGCAACTGGGAGCGCAGCCACCTCGCCGAGCTGGCCGGCACCTTCGCGGGTGTCGTGGTGGTGACGGTGCCGGACCGGCAGGCCGATCGACTTCGGGCAGCGCTCGAGCCGTTGGACGGACTGCTGAACGTGGCCGTCCGCGCCGCTGCCCGGGAACCGAAGTCGGCCACGCCGCCGCGTCAGGTCAGGCTCGAGCTGCTCGGCAACGACCGGCCTGGCATCGTGGCAGCCGTGTCGGGCGTCCTCGCTCGTCACGGGGTCGGGGTCGCGGATCTGCAGACTGCCACGCGCGAGGCGCCGATGGCCGGGGGCGTGCTGTTCGAGGCGACCGCGGTCCTGACCGCCGGCTCCGACGTCCCGCTCGAGGCGGTCCGCGGCGATCTCGAGGAGCTGGCCTCCGAGATCCTGGTCGACCTGTCGGTGGCCGAGCTGGCCTGACGCGAGGCTCTGTGACCGGGGCCGATGAGTTCGCGCGGTCGGTGGAGTCCCAGCAGTCATGACGATGACTACAGACACGGCTGCCCGGCCGCCGATCGTCGACGCCGACACCTGGCGCCGCCAGCTCGACGAGCTCCGCATCCGCGAGAAGGCCGCCACCCGCGAGCTCGATGCCATCGCCGCCCAGCGCCGGCGGTTGCCGATGGTTGCGCTGCCCGACTACACCCTGGAGGGGGAGGACGGCCCGGTCCGGCTCGTCGACGTGTTCGACGGTCAGCGGCAGCTGATCACCTACCACCACATGTGGTCGCCGGGCGCAGAGTGGCAGTGCGGTGGCTGTACGGGCTTCACCTCCCAGTTCACCCGACTGGACTTCCTGCAGTCCTACGACGCCCGGTTCGTGATCGTCACGCAGGGCCCGATCGCCGAAGCCTTGGCGTACAAGGAGAAGGTCGGCAACCAGATGACCTGGTACTCCACGGCGGACAGTCCGTTCGGTGCGGACGTGGACGCCCCTCGCGGCGGCGGGTTCGCGATCAACGTTTTCCTGCGCGACGGGGACCAGGTGTTCCGGGCCTGGCACAGCTCCGGTCGCGGCACGGAGCAGCTCAGCCACACCTTCCCGCTGATCGACCTGCTTCCGTACGGTCGGCAGGAGCCGTGGCAGGACTCACCCGCCGGCTGGCCGCAGACGGAGACGTACGAGGGCTGGCTTGATTCGCCGGACATCGCCCGGCTCTACGGACCCGGCTCGGGGGGCTGACCGTCCTGTCGGCGTGGGCCAGACTGGGGCCATGCCGGAGGAGCGCAACGTGCTGGGTGGTCCGCTCGAGCCTTGCGGACTGGATCCGATCACGGGCTTCTATCGAGACGGGCACTGCACCTGCGGTCCGGTGCAGGCGCGGCACCTGATCTGCGTGGTGGTCACCACCGAGTTCCTCGGGCACCAGCGTCTGCTCGGCAATGACCTGTCGACACCGATCCACGCGTACGGGTTCCCGGGGCTCCAGCCGGGTGACCGTTGGTGCGTCCTGCTCGAGCGGTGGCTGCAGTCCTACGAGGCGGGGGCGGCTGCGCCGGTCGTGCTGGCGGCGACCAACGAGAAGGTGCTGGACATGGTGGGGCTGGAGGCGCTGAGGGAGTTCGCGGTCGACGTACCGGACGACCTCAGCTCACTGGACTGACCGGTGCGCTGCTCAGACACCGTGGGCTGCCCGTTGCCGCGGTAGTGAGTCGTGGGCACGGGAAAGCCGTTGAAGGTGGAGGCGTACGCCGTCGTGTAGGCCCCGGCGGTGCCCAGCCACACCCGATCACCCGCCTGGAGGTTCGTCGACAGCAGCACGTTGTGATGCAGGGTGTCCTGGCTGTCGCAGCTCGGGCCGGTGACCGCCCAGGAGCTGGTCGGGCCGCCTCGGGAGTCGCTCATCGGCAGCACCAGCTGGTGCGCCGTCTCGAGGGCCTCCATCACCCCGTTGAAGGCCCCGACGTCCAGGTGCGCCCACAGCCGACCGTGTCGGCGAGCGGTGCCGATCACCGTGGTGTGAAGGCACCCGGCGTCGGCCACCAGGCCTCGCCCCGGCTCGGCGAGCACCGTGACCTCGTACGGCAGCGTGGTCAGAGCGGCTGAGATGACGACGCCGTAGTCCTCGATCGGAGGGACGGGATGACCGTAGTCGGCCGGGAACCCGCCGCCGATGTCCAGGACGGCCAGCCGGATGCCGAGCGGAAGGAGCCGCTCCATGATCATCGCCGAGTCGCGGATGGGAGCGACCCAGGCTTGCGGATCCGTCATCTGCGACCCGACGTGGAAGGTGAGTCCCCAGGGCTGCAGGCCGGCATCCACGGCGGCGATCAGCAGCCGGATCGCCTCGTCCGGGTCGACGCCGAACTTGCCCTCACTCGGCACGTCGCTGACCGCCGGGGCGACCGCGATCCTGATCGTGATCGAGGCGCCGGGAGCGTGTTCGGCGATCTTGACCAGCTCGGCGTCGCTGTCGGCGGCGAAGCACCGGACGCCGGCCGCGTGGGCATCCCGGATGTGCCACCAGGGCTTCACCGGGTTGCTGAAGATCACGTCGACCGGACGAACGCCGACATCGATCAAGGTCGCCAGCTCAGGTGTGGACGCCATCTCGAAGTCGGAACCCAGGCGGTGCAGGTGGGCGAGCAGCGGAGGATCCGGATTGCACTTGGTGGCGAAGTGGACCGCCACGCCGGGCAGCGCGGCCGTGAACCGGCGGTAGTGATCACTGACCACATCCAGGTCCATGATCAGCTTCGGGTCGGCCGGTCGACGCGTCGTCGTACCGATGGTCAGGGACGCCGCGGTGGCGACCACCAGGTCCTCGGCGCATGCGATCAGAGCTGGTTCGTCGGAGCGCGACTCGGGCTGGGGGGCAGCCCGGCGGAACCGTTGTAGGAGACGACGGACCACCATCTCGTAGCTGGTGATCGCCAAGCCGTAGAAGATCAGGTCCGCGGCCACCTTGCCGATCAGCACGCCGCCGATCACGTGGCCGGTGGCCCAGACTCCGGCATACATGGCAGCGGGGCGGATCAGGAGGGTGTCGAGGAGCTCGGCTGGGCCGAACTCCACGACGGCGGCAGCCAGGATGATGGCGAGCCGTCGGCGCGCCGAACCGTTGACGTCCTCGCGTAGATAGCGGGTGATCAGGTAGCCGGCGTAGAAGCCGATCGTCTCGCCGAGGGACGATGCGTACGCCACCACCGCCAGCCGATCCGGGACGATCGCCACCGCAGCCAGAGCAGCAGCCAGCGCCGCGGCGAGACCACAGATCTCGGCGACCAGGTAGCGACCGATCCACTCCCGAACCCGACGCCGTTGTTCCGACATGCCCGCCCCCAGTCGCCAGTGTCCGGTAGGAAGAGGTTCGGCACCAGCGAATTGATACGCCACCGGAGGTAGGACTCAGTCAGCGCCGACAGCCCTCACGGGGCACGGGAGCGGACGCGCGTCAGCAGGCCTAGTGCGAAATGGTCCCAGCCCCACATTGGCTAGAGGTTGGTGCCGTCCGGCGGTACGCCCTCGGGGAGAGCAGCGGCCGGTCCGGTGCCGTCGCCAGCACCCGGGCAAGCGAGATCCAAGGTGTAGGCCGTCATCGACAGCGACCCGTAGGCGTACCCGTCGACGAGCACGTCCGCGCCGCGCTCGGCGGCGCCGGCCAGGCCGGCCAGGTAGAGCAGCGGGATGTAGTGGTCAGGGGTCGGCACAGCCGTACGGAAGTCGCGGTGACCGTCGAGTGCGGCGGTCTCGGTGGGCTGGTCGGCCATCACGGCCTTGACCTGCTCGTCGAACCGTTGCGCCCAGTCGAAGCCGTGGTCGGGCATGCTCGCGCTGACGCCGCCGAGGTTGTGCACGACATTGCCGCTGCCGATGATCAGCACGCCGCGTTCCCGCAAGGTCGCCAGCCGGGCGCCGAGGTCGAGGTGGTAGTCGAACGGCTTGTCGGCGTTGATGCTCAGCTGCATGACCGGGATGTCGGCGTCGGGGAACGCGTGCATCAGCACCGACCAGGTGCCGTGGTCGATGCCCCAGGAGTCCACGTCGGCGCCCACCCAGGTCGGGTGCACGGCATCGCTGACCTCCTCGACGAAGCCTGGCAGACCAGGCGCCGGATACTGCACGTCGAACAGCGGTTGCGGGAACCCGTAGAAGTCGTGGATGGTGCGCGGCCGGGGCATGGCGGTGACAGCCGTGGCGTTGATGTACCAGTGCGCGGAGATCACCAGGATCGCACGCGGCCGCGGGACCGCCCGGCCGAGCGCGTGCCAGGCCTGCGTGTAGCGGTTGTCGGCCAGCGCGTTCATCGGGTTCCCGTGACCCAAGAAGGCGGCAGGCATCAGCTCGGGGATGGCGGTCTCGTCGGTCACGGCAACTCGCTTTCGACTGGGCTCGGGTCAAGCATGGCCCATGTCTGCCGACTCTCCTCGCTCCAGACCGAGCGTGGCCAGCAGGTCCTCGTGGAGCTCCATCCAGACGGTGTGACAGGAGTCCTTGCCCACACCGGTCACCCAGTCCAAGTCGCCGGCGTGTACGCGGTCGAGCGCACGTCGATATCGCTGGTCGTAACCGGCGAAGCGGCCGAGTCCGCGCACCAGTCTCGGCTGCAGGTCGGCCAGCGTCTGGCCCACGGCCTCCAGATCGGCCAACACCGTGGCGTCCCACGCGCTGTCGTCATGACGATTGGTCGCCAGGCGGTCGCTGCCGGTCGGCCGTAGCTGCCAGTGCGTACAAGCCTGGAGCAGCAGCGCGTTGCTCGACACGAAATCGTGGTAAGTCGCAGTCACGTCGTCAGTGGCGCCGGCCGCTGTCAGCTCCTCGGCCAGCTGGCGTTCGTTGCGGACCTTGCCGGCAGCGGTCAGGCTCCAGCCACCGCTGCCGGCGAAGTCGTTCCAGGTGATCCATCCGAAGGCCTCGAAGTCTGCGAGCAGCTCCGCGGTCTGCACCCGATCGAGTCCGAACCGGGTCGCCACCCGCTGCTCGTCGGCCATGCCAGTGAGCCGTACGGCGTGGAGGACGAGCAGAGCGATCGCCGACGTAGTGGCCACGGCAGGTCAGTCTAGGAGGCCGTGGTTGACGGACTCGGACGTGAAGGGGATGTCACGGACGACGTCCCTGTCTCGTCGCAGAGGACAACGAACCGACACGAAGGAGAAGGACGATGGATGCGCGACTGAACTACTTCGCCAGTGAGACGGCCGGCAAGGTGATGAAGCAGCTGATGACGGCGGGCAAGATCATCCAGAGCTCCGCGCTGCCGTCCTCGACGCAAGAGCTGGTGGCCCTGCGGGTCAGCCAGATCAACGGCTGTGCCGTCTGCATCGACATGCACACCAAGGATGCGGCGGCGGCGGGTGAGTCGGCCGTCCGACTCAACCTGGTGGCTGCCTGGCGCGAGGCGACCGTGTTCACCGAGCCCGAGCGAGCGGCGCTGGAGCTGGCGGAGGCGGGTACCCGGGTCGCCGACGCCGGCACCGGTGTGAGCGATGCTGTCTGGATGCGGGCCGGCGAGCACTACGACAGCGAGCACCTGACGGCTCTGGTCGTGCTGGTGGCTTTCATGAACATGGTGAACCGACTGAACGTGATCAACCGCCAGCCCGCCGGGAGCTACGAGGTCGGACAGTTCCACTAGAGGGTCCGCGAGATGATCGAGGGGAGTTCGGTGAGCAGGTCAGGGGAATTCGAGTCCTTGCGACCGCTGTTGTTCTCGATCTCCTACCGGTTGCTGGGCAGTGTCCACGAGGCGGAGGACGCTGTTCAGGAGACCTGGTTGCGCTTTGACGCCTCGTCGACCGAGCCCCGGTCGGTCAAGGCCTACTTGTCGACCACGGTGACTCGGATCTCGATCGACGTGCTGCGATCCGCGCGGGTGCGTCGGGAGGCTTACGTCGGACCCTGGTTCCCCGAGCCGCTGACCGACGACCCGTACGACGACCCGGCCCGCTCGCAGGAGCGGCCGACTCGGTGTCGATGGCCGCCCTGCTGCTGCTGGAGCGCCTCAGTCCGCTGGAACGTGCGGTGTTCGTTCTCCGCGAGGTGTTCGGTTTCGAGTACGCCGAGGTGGCCGACGCAGTCGGGCGATCAGAGGGGGCCTGCCGGCAGCTGCTCGTCCGGGCTCGCCGGCACATGGCGGCGGGGCGGCCGCGGTTCGACGCAGATCGGCAGGAGCGTCGCGAGCTGGCGGCCCACTTCTTCGACGCCCTCACCGACGGCAACATGGACGGGCTTCAGGCACTCCTGGCGGCGGACGTCCAGCTGGTCGGCGACTCCGGGGGCAAGGCCCCGAACCTCCCCCGCGCTGTGGTCGGCGCGGACAGGGTGGCACGGGTGCTCGCGGCGTTCGGCCCGTGGTTGGGTCAGCGGGACCTGACCTGTGAGCCCAACGAGGTGAACGGACAGCCCGGCGCGATCCTTCGTGACCGGGACGGCAAGGTCTTGTTCGTGATCGCGCTGGAGGTGCTCGACGGACAGATCCAGACCGTCCGTGGGGTGGGCAATCCCGACAAGCTGCACCACCTCGGCCCCGTGGCCGACGCCTGGGCGGTGGATCGTGATCTTCGACGAGCGCGTCGACAGCAGGCGTGAGGGTGGCTACTGAGCGCCATCTCGTGATGGATACCGGTCAGGGCGCACCAGCGGATCACGACGGCAGGCTGACAGATGGGGCATCGGCGGCGCACAGGCGGCGAGTCCGTAGATAACCGTCAACAAGAGTTGACACAGCTTGTGCCGTCAACGTAGGTTGACGACATGTCCGATGCATTGCTGACCGCGGCGGGCGACGACCCGCGCGAAGGGCTCCGCGCCGTCCGTGCGGTCCGCGAGCTCGCCGAGCGACTGGAGCACCTTCAGGTCGAGCGCGCTCGCGCGCTCGGCTGGTCCTGGCAGGAGATCGCCGACGCGCTCGGGGTGACCAAGCAAGCGGTCCACAAGAAGTACGGCAGGAGGATCTGATGTTCGAGAGGTTCACCCGCGAGGCGCGGGACGTGGTGGAGAACTCGCAGAAGGCGGCCCGGCAGGCAGGCTCGCGCGCCATCGACGCGCGACATCTGCTGCTCGCCCTGATCGAGCCCGGCGCCGCCTCCGCGCAGGACCTGCTGGCCGTCGGCGTGCAGTCCCAGCAACTCGCGGACTCCCTGAGAGGTGAGCTGCGGGCGGGTGGTCTGGATGCCGACGCCCTCGCCTCGGTCGGCATCGACCTCGACGCGGTACGTGAACGCGCCGATGCCGTATTCGGCGAGGGAGCGCTCGATCGAGGTCGACGGGCGCCGCTGAAGGGGCACATCCCGTTCACTGCCGACGCCAAGAAGGTCCTGGAGCTGTCCCTGCGGGAGGCCGTCCGACTGCGGACCAACCGGATCGACGAACGGATGCTGTTGCTCGGAGTGCTCCGGGCCACGGGGTCGTCGGCGGAGACGGTGCTGAGGCGGGTGCTGACGGAGGCCGGTTCGAGCGTCGACGCCCTTCGAGGCGTCGTGGAGCGGGCCAGTACGCAGGCCTCCTGACCATCGGCCGGCGCCCTGACCTCGCCGGCGGGAGTCTGTGGGCTGAAGTGAGGGCGACACGTCTCGACTCCACCGCCCGGCCAGGCATGGCAGGCTGGCCCCGTGCCCGATCTCCCGCTGCTGGATCTGGTCGAACAACGCGTGCTGGGCGCCCTGCTGGAGAAGCAACGGACGGTGCCGGACTCCTACCCGCTCTCCCTGAACAGCCTCCGGACCGCCTGCAACCAGTCGACCAGCCGCGACCCCGTGGTGGCGTACGACGAGGCGACCATCCTGGACGCCCTCAACCGGCTACGTGATCGTGAGCTGGTGCGCTTCGTCAAGCCGACCGGGCTGCGGGTGGTGAAGTACCACCAGCGGCTCGAAGAGCGGCTCGGTCTCGATCCACCGCAGACCGCGCTGATCGCGGTGCTGCTGCTCCGCGGCGCGCAGACCGGCGGCGAGCTGCGGCCGCGGACCGAGCGGTTGCACGCGTTCGACGACCGTACGGCGGTCGAGGCGACTCTGCAGGCGCTGGCCGTGATGGAGCCACCCCTGGTTCGCGAGCTGGAACGACAGCCCGGACAGCACGATCCTCGCTGGATCCACCTGCTGGGCGTCGATCTACCGCCGGAGGCCAGCGAACCGGCCGCGGCCGTGGACCGGGAGCAGGTGATCGCCGAAGGGCCACGGGCGCGGGACCGGAAGGTCGGCGCCGAGTACGACCGGCTGGCAGAGGCGTACGCGAACGCACTCGGCGATGACCTCGACGCGAAGCCCTTCGACCGCTGGTTCCTGGAGGAGCTGGCCGACAACGCACCGGGTCAGGGCTTGGACGTCGGCTGCGGGCCGGGCCAGGTGGCCGGCTACCTGGCGAGCCTCGACATGGAGGTGACGGGCTTCGACATCTCGGCAACCATGATCGAGCAGGCCCGGCAGCTGCATCCCGACATTCCTTTCGTCCAAGGCACGTTCGCCGTGCCGCCGATGCCGCGGGGGAGCGACCCGCGCGATCCCGGCTGGGGCCTGGTGACGGCTTGGTATGCGATCGTCCACCTCGCCCAGTCCGAGCTCGC
>DASQLI010000253.1:0-16300 GCA_035630075.1 Microlunatus sp. | reverse complement strand
CTACGGTTCTATCGTCTCCTTCCATGACCTACACCACGTCGACACTGCCATCGCCCACGGACGACCTCGCCCTGACCACGTACGCGTGGGAGGAGGTGAGCGAGCCCAAGGGTGTCGTCCAGATCTCCCACGGGCTGGCGGAGCACGCCGGTCGCTACGACCGGCTGGCGGTGGCCCTGAACCGGGCCGGCTACCTGGTCTACGCCCATGATCATCGCGGGCACGGAGCCACGGGGGAGGCTGCTGCATCGCTCGGATCGTTCGGGGCCGCTGGCTGGGACGCCCTGGTCGCGGACGTGGCGGTGGTGGCCCGCTCGGTGGCCGGGCAGCACCCGGATCTCCCACTCTTCCTGGTCGGGCACTCGATGGGCTCGTTCGCCCTGCAGCAGGTCATCGTCGACCACTCCGACCTGTGGGCGGGCGTCGTGCTGTCCGGCACCACGGCCCTGGACGTGATGGCGCAGGCGCTTGCGGCCGGTGGGGAGGCCAGCGGAGACCTGAGCGCCTTCAACGCTGGGTTCGAGCACCGCACCGGCTTCGAGTGGCTGAGCCGGGACGAGGCCGAGGTCGATCTCTACGTCGCAGATCGGTGGTGCGGCTTCGAGGCCTCACCCGACGTGATGCCGCAGATGTTCGGGGCGGCGACCCGGCTCGCCGACAGTACGGTGCTCGGCGAGATCCGTTCCGATCTGCCGATCCTCGTCCTCTCCGGCGACGCCGACCCGCTCGCCGGAGGTGGTCAGCTGATCGAGCAGGTCGGTGAGCGCTACCGGGAGGCCGGGATCACCGACGTGACCGTACGGCTGTTCCCAGGAGCCCGGCACGAGATCTTCAACGAGACCAACCGTGACGAGGTCACGGCGGTTGTGATCGACTGGCTGGATGACCACACGTCCTGAGCTGATCGGCGACTTGGGAATGGTCGCCAGCACCCACTGGATCGCCTCCGCCGTCGGGATGGGGGTGTTGGAACGCGGCGGCAACGCCGCCGACGCGGCGGTGGCGGCCGGGTTCGCCCTGCAGGTGGTCGAGCCGCACCTGAACGGCCCGGGTGGCGACCTGCCCATCCTGCTGTGGGATCCCGGCGCAGACGCCGTCCGGGTGGTGTGCGGACAGGGGGTGGCGCCGGCCGCAGCCACGGTGACGGCGATGCGGGGGCGTGGCCTCGAGACCATCCCGGGCACCGGACTGCTGGCCGCCGTTGTTCCTGGTGCGTTCGGAGCCTGGCTGGCCCTGCTCGCCGGCTGGGGGACGTGGTCGCTGTCTGACGTGCTCGAACCGGCGATCTCCCTGGCCGAGAAGGGCAATCCACTGGTGCCCACGGCAGCGGCGACCATCAACGGGTCGGCCGACCGGTTCCGGCGCGACTGGCCGACCTCGTCCGACCTCTGGCTGGTCTCGGGCCGCGAGCGCCGGGCTGGAGAGCGTCTGCGCAACCCGACGCTGGCGGCCACCTACCGACGGCTGGTGCAGGAGGCCGAGGCAGCGGGCCGGGATCGCGAGGCGCAGATCGAGGCAGCTCGTCGCGCTTGGTACTCAGGTTTCGTCGCCGAAGCGATCGACGGATTCTGCGGCGCGAACGGAGGCCTGCTCAGTGCAGCTGACCTGGACGGCTGGGCGGCTGGGATCGAGGATCCGGTCAGGGGCCGCTACGGCGAGGTCGACGTACACAAGACCGGCCCGTGGGGACAGGGCCCGGTGATGCTGCAGCAGCTGGCGTTGCTGGAGGCCGCGGGGATCGGCGACCACCGGCCGGGCAGTGCCGGCTGGATCCACCTGATCACCGAGTGCGCGAAGCTCGCTTTCGCCGATCGGGACGCCTGGTACGGCGATCCGGCGGTAGCCGACGTTCCGCTGGCGACGCTGTTGTCGCGAGCGTACGCGAACGAGCGAGCCACCATGATCACGGACTCGGCTTCGACACAGCTGCGGCCCGGGTCACCCGACGGACGCACGCCCCAGCTGCCGCCGTACTGGGTCGAGCGTGATGATCATGATGCGGGCGGGGGAGAACCGACGCTCGGACCGCCGCGCGGCGACACCTGCCATCTCGACGTGGTCGACGCGGACGGGTTGATGATCTCCGCGACCCCGAGCGGCGGTTGGCTCCAGTCGTCACCGGCCATCCCCGAGCTCGGCTTCTGTCTCGGCACCCGAGCCCAGATGTTCACTCTGGCGGAGGGCCAGCCGACCACGCTGAACCCGGGTGTGCGGCCGCGGACGACCCTGTCGCCGTCGTTGGCGTTGCGCGACGGCAGGCCGTGGCTGGCCTTCGGCACGCCGGGTGGCGACTGCCAGGACCAGTGGACGCTGCACGTGCTGCTGAACCTGCTGCACACCGACGACAACCTGCAGCAGGCGATCGACCGCCCGTCGTTCGATACGGCCGCCATGATCGACTCCTTTCATCCGCACGGCTTCCGGCCGGCGCATCTCCGGCTGGAGGGCCGGCACTCGGCAGATGTCCGCCGCGAACTCACCGAGCGCGGGCACCGGCTGGAGGTGGCCGGGGACTGGTCGCTTGGTCGGGTGAGTGCTGTCGCGCAGGAGGAGGGCTGGTTGAAGGCCGGCGCGAACTCCCGTGGTGATCAGGGTTACGCGGTGGGCCGGTAGTGCGAGACTGCTGGCATGGACGACGGCGCCGATCTCAGCGGAGCGACAGTACGCGAGGTGCAGCTGCGGCACACCCGGATCGCGAACGCCTGGGTCGAGGACCTCTCGATCACCGGGTTCGTTCAAGGACTGGTGGTGAACGGGGTGGACGTGACGTCGTTCGTGGAGGCAGAGCTGGACCGGCAGTATCCGGAGCGGGTCGAGGTTCGCGAGGCGAAGACGCCCGACCAGCTCAGACACGCCTGGTCGCGGGTCTCGGCGTTGTGGGCGGAGACGGTCGCGCGGGCGGAACGGTTGCCCGAGGAGACCCGGTTCGAGCGCGTCGCCGGCGAGTGGTCGATTGCGGAGACCCTGCGACACCTGGTGTTCGCGACCGACGCCTGGGCCGCGCGGACGATCCTGGACCGGGAGCGGCCGTTCCATCCGTACGGGCTCAACCACACCGAGTACCCGCGAGACTCGGCCCGGGAGATCGGGCTCGATCTCGACGCGACCCCCGGATGGGCGGAGGTGCTGGAGATGCGACGCGACCGGCAGGCCCAGATGGACGAGATCCTCGCTGGCGTCGGGGGCGCCGACCTCGAGCGACCGTGTCCACGGCCGGCGCTCCCCGGCTATCGGGACGAGCACCCGACGGTGGGTCTGTGTCTGCATGTGGTGGTCAGCGAGGAGTGCGAGCACCGACGGTTTGCGGAACGCGATCTCGATGTGCTCCTGGCCGCGGGCGCCGAGGGGAGCGACGCAGGTGCGTGACGCGCACCGTTCTTCTTCCCGTCGAGGACTGCAGTGGGAGGTGACTCCGTACCGGACCGAGGCAGTTGCGTGATGCTTGAGATCCGGACGGCGGATTCCTGGTGATCATGACCCGGTGGTGGTCAGGAATCGAGAAGCACAGTGCCGCAGTCCTCCCGTAGCGTCGACCATCTCGACTCAGAGGAGGAATCATGATCAAGAACAAGTGGTTTCGTCAGGTCCATCGCTGGACGGCCGTGGTGTTCGTCGCATCCGTCGTGCTCGTGAGCGTCGCCATCGCGACGCACCCGGAGCCGGCGGCGTGGATCTACCTGTCCCCGCTGCTACCGCTGGCGGTGCTTGCACTCACGGGCGCTGTCTTGTTCCTGCAGCCCTATCTGGGACGAGCCCGCCTCCGTGGAGCGTGACCCGGCGCGATGATCTCCGCACCCGACACCGACGACCGCACCGCGCTGCAGCACTTCCTCGACGCTAACCGCGGTGCTGCCCTGGAAGTCTTGGATGGGCTGTCCGAGGAGGACGCGCAGCGCAGCATCGTGCCTAGCGGGTGGACACCGTTCGACCTGACCCTCCACCTCGCCGGCGTCGAGCGGCACTGGTTCCGCGTACACGCTGGACGGCGACGAGGCCCACACTCCGGCTCTCGACGGCGAACCGACGACGCTGGCCGAGGCCGTCGAGCTGCTGCGGGCCGAGGCACGGCGCTCCGATCAGATCCTGAGCCGGCTGAGCCTGGACGACCCGCTCACCCTGCAGCCAGACGAGCTGGTGGGCGAGGTGACGACCGTACGTGGGGTGCTGTTGCACGTGATCGAGGAGATCGCCCGGCATGCCGGGCACCTCGACATCGCCCGTGAGCTGTTGGATGGACGAACCGGACTGGGGCCACGCTGACCGCGTTCGACCGCGAGGCCGTATCTCGTGTCACGCGATAGGCACGCGCGCTGAGCTTCGAAGCCGCTGCCATTCGACAGGCTCAGGGCGCGTGGGATTGCCCTTCGACAGGCTCAGGGCGCGTCAACATGGAAGTTGCAGTTAGCCAGCTAACGCCTTGCCCAGGAACTCCAGCATCGTGGTGATCAACAAGATCCGCGAGTCGGTCCGGCGGTACTCGTGGCCCTCGCCGTCCAGCTGTAGGTACTCCACCGGACGATCGAGATCACGCAGGGCGGCCACGATCTGCTGAGCCTCGCCGATCGGCACGTTGGTGTCCAGCTCACCGTGCACGACCAGCAGCGGGACGTCGATGTTCTCGGCCCGGTGCAGCGGTGAGATCGCCGCGAGCAGCGCGGCGTCCGTCACCGGGTCGCCGTACTTGCTGACCGCTGCCGCGGCGATCCACGGCTCGGTGTCGCGGTAGAAGGTGTGCAGGTCCGACATCCCGCAGATGTCCACCCCCGCGGCGAAGACGCCGGGATAGAAGGCCAACCCGGTCAGGGTGAGATAGCCTCCGTACGAGCGCCCGGTGATCGCGATCCGGTCGCGCTCGGCCACTCCCAGCCGGATCAGCACCTCCGTGCTGGTGATCACGTCCTCGAAGGCATCACGTCGGCCGTGCACGTCATCGGCGTGCACGAACGCCCGGCCGAGGCCCGACGAGCCGCGGATGTTCGGCGCCAGCACGGCGATCCCGGCAGCCACCATCGCCTGGTGCTGAGGGGAGAACACCGGTCGTTCCTGCGCCTCGGGTCCGCCGTGCAGGGACAGCATCGCCGGTCCGGGCTCGAGCTGCCCCGGCACCCGGTAGAGCCAGCCGGTCAGCTCCAGTCCGTCATGGGCGCGATAGGTGATCAGCTCTGGCGACACCAGGGGCTGCTGGGGAAGCGTCGACACACCGGCGACCCGCGTCCAGGTCAGGGTCCGGGTGCTCAGACACCACAGCTCCCGGGGCCGCTCCGGTCCCTCGACCGCCAGGATCACCCGACGACCGTCCCGGCTCAACAGAGCACCCGAGACGACGCTGCCGGGCAGCCCGGGCAGCGTCCGGCCGATCCCGGCCACCGTGTCGAACAGCTCGAGCTCGCTGCGTCCACCGACGTTCCAGACCAGCAGCAGCTGGCGGCCGGCGTCGTCGGCGTCCAGGTCCTCCAGCTCCGCGTCGTCCCGGGCCGCCAGCACCCCGGAGTGCCCGCGCCTGCCCTGGGCACCGACCGGCACGGCCACCAGCTGGTTGCGGGGGAGCCCGGCATCGGTGCATACGTACGCGATCAACGAGCTCACATCTCCCGGCGGGGCCGGCCGGATGATCGCCACCTCGGTCGAGCCGGTGTCCGGGTAGGGCAGCAGTGGATGATCTTGGTCGGCCAGCCGGTCGACCACCACGCAGAACTGCTTGCCCCGTTGACCGTCCTTCAGGATCACCAGGTGCTCGTCGACCGACATATCCAGCACGTCGAGCAGGTCACCGGTGGCCATCGGGTGCAGCTCCCCGGTCGCCGGGTCGGCCAGGAAGCAGTGCGTCTGACCATCGCCGGCGTAGTCGGGGATGATCACCGTGACCCGATGCCCGCTGCGCGTCCACGGGCCCAGCCGGGCGTGCTGGTCGACCGAGCCGGCGATCCGATGCGCTTCGCTGCCGTCGGGCCGGACCACCCACACCTGCGTCCGTACGCCACCACCGGTCGCCACCGCACACGCCAGCCAGGCGCCGTCGGCCGACCAGTTGACCGATACCACCGGGTCGTCGCTCAACGAGATCATGGTCGGGTCGTCCGGGTGGCCGTCCATCCGCAGGTCCTGCACGAACACCTGCGGGACGCCGTTGCGGTCGCTGACAAAGGCCATCTGCTCGGCGTGCGGACTCAGAGTCGGGCACCAGCTGCCCCAGGCCTCGACCAGCGCCGCGCCCAGGTCGCCCGCACTGAAGAGAGCCGGACTAGACCCCATGGTGTTGCAGCCACATCTCCAGCAGCGCCAGCTGCCAGAGCGCGTTCGAGCCCAGCGTGGTGCGGGTGGTGTTCGGATCGGCCAGCATCTTCTCCACCGGTCCCGCTCGGAACAGCCCGCGGGACTTCGCTGCCGGATCCAGCAGAGCAGCCCGTACCCGTTCCAGATAAGGACCTTCCAGCTGACGGATGGCCGGCACCGGGAAGTAGCCCTTGGTCCGGTCGATCACCTCGTCGGGCACCACCCCACGCGCCGCCCGCTTCAGCACGCCCTTGCCACCGTCGGCCAGCTTCAGCTCCGGCGGGATCCGGCCGGCCAGCTCGACCAGCTCATGATCGAGGAACGGCACCCGGGCCTCGAGCCCGGCGGCCATGGTCATGTTGTCGACCCGCTTCACCGGGTCGTCCACCAGCATGATCGTGGTGTCGTTGCGCAGTGCCGCATCCACCGACGTCTCCGCGCCCGGTCGCCCGAACCGTTCGGTGATGAAGGCGGTCGGCTCGTCACTCGCGGGCAGCCACTCCGGGTTGAGCAGCTCTCCCAGAGCCGGCCAGCGGCGGTCGAAGAAGACGCCCGAGTACGCCTCGACGGCGTCCTCCCGGGGAACCGAGGCCAACGGCGGATACCAGTCGTACCCGCCCAGCACCTCGTCGGCGCCCTGTCCGGACTGCACGACCTTGACGCTCTTCGCGACCTCCTGGCTGAGCAGGTAGAACGCAACGCAGTCGTGGCTGACCATCGGCTCGGCCATCGCGCCGATCGCGGCGTCGATGCCCGGCAGCAGCCGGTCGCTGGGGATCGGGATCTTGTGGTGGTCCGTCTCGAACCGCTTGGCCACGATGGAGGAGTACTCGAACTCATCGCCGGACTCACCACCGGCGGACTCGAACCCGATGCTGAAGGTCTGCAGCCCGTGCTGTCCCGCCTCGGCGAGCAGCGCCACCACCAGTGAGGAGTCGATGCCTCCCGACAGCAGCACCCCAACCGGCACGTCGGCCACCATCCGCCGGTCCACCGCCGTCCGCAGCGAGGAGAGCAGCGCCTCCTCCCAGTCCTGCGCCGTCCAGTCAGCGCGCTCGGGATCGCGGCTGAAGTCGGGCTCCCAGTAGGTCTGGTCGCGGGACGAGCCGTCCGGCTCCACCACCCGTACCGTCGCCGGTGGCAGCTTCTTGACCCCGGCCAGGATCGTCCGAGGCGCCGGCACCACCGAGTGGAACGACATGTAGTACGACAGCGCGGTCACGTCGAGGGAGGTGTCGGTGCCGCCGGCTGCCAGCAGGGCGGGCAACGACGAGGCGAACCGAAGCCGGTCACCGGTCTGGTCCACGTAGAGCGGCTTGATTCCGAGCCGGTCTCGGCCCAGCACCAGCCGGCCACTGACGTGCTCGTAGATCGCGAAGGCGAACATGCCGAGGAAGTGGTCGACGCAGTCCAGACCCCAATGGGCGTACGCCTTGCCGATCACCTCGGTGTCGGAGGTGGAGAAGAAGCGGTAGCCCGCGCCCTCCAGCTGCTGACGCAGCTGCTGGTAGTTGTAGATGCAGCCGTTGAAGACGACGCTCAGGCCGAGCGGGCTGTCCACCATCGGCTGCGATCCGGCCACACTCAGGTCGATGATCGACAGCCGGCGGTGGCCCAGAGCGATCGGCCCGTGGGACCAGATGCCGGAACCGTCTGGGCCGCGGGGGGTCTGGCATGCGTTCATCCGGTCGACGGCCGCGACGTCTGCCGTGCGCCCGTCGAATCGGAGCTCTCCGGCGAGTCCGCACATGGGATCTCCTTCAGGTCGGTCAGTCGGGGATGATCCAGGTGTCCTTCGCGCCGCCGCCCTGGGAGGAGTTCACGACCAGGCTGCCCTCCGGTGCCACCCGAGTGAGGGCCAGGGGAGCGAGCTCGCAGTCGTCGGCCGCCGTCCCGCGAAGGTACACGAAGGCGCGCAGATCCACATGCCGAGGATGCAAGAGCCCATCAGCGTAGGTGGGGTGCGACGACAGCATGACCACCTCCTGCGCCACCCAGCCGTCGGGGTCGGCAGCGATCTCGGCTCGCCGCCGGGCGACCGCGGAGGCGGACGCGTCCGGTCCGATCAGCACGCCGTGCCCGCCGTGCCCGTCCACCGGCTTGGTGACCAGCTCGCCGACCCGCTCCAACACGATCCGGCGCTCGGTCTCGTCGCTGGACCGGTACGTCGGCACCGACTCCAGCAACGGCCGCTCTTGCAGGTAGTAGCCGATCAGCTCGGGCACGTGGGCGTACATGGCCTTGTCGTCGGCCACCCCGTTGCCGGGGGCGTTGGCCAGCACCACCTTCCCGGCCGCGGCCAGGTCAAAGACCTCCGCGCCGATCGGGCGATCGGCCGAGTCCACGACGTCGACCAGCTCGTCATCCAGGCGCAGGTAGAGCGCACCGATCACCTCGCCGGTGCCGCCGTGCCGCACCCGACCGTCCAGCACCTCCAGGTCGTTGGCGGTGACCAGCAGTAGTCCGCCCCGCTGCGCCAGCAGCTGGTGCTCGAACCAGGCCGACGCGTGCGGTCCGGTCGAGAACAGCGCCGCGCGGGTGCCCGGCTCGGCGTGCGCGAGCAGGGTGGCGCGCAGCCGAGGCAGCGCGTCGGCCGGGTCCAGCAGGCCCTTCGGCCGGGGCAGCTCGGGCAGAGCCTCGTCGAGCACGGCCCGGATGGCGATGGCGTACGCGGCCCCGCTCGGGTTGCGGACATTGTCCTCGAGCACCCGCCAGCCGCCGAACTCGTTGCGGACCAGGTCGAAGCCCATGATCGGGGCTCGCAGCGTCCCCTCCGGCAGCCGGGTCGACTCGGCGCGCCAGCCGGGCGCACCGATCGCCCGCTCCGACGCCAGCAGACCGTCAGCCAGCACCCGCTGGTCGCCGTACACGTCTTGCAGGAAGGACTCGATGGCCCGGGCCCGCTGGATCAGCCCCGCCCGCAGACTCTCCCACTCGTGCGGGCTGAGCACCCGCGGCACCAGGTCCACCAGGAAGCGGCGCTTCTCCTCCCCGACTCCGAACGTGAGGTCGTGGGCGTCGGTCCAGTGGTCACGTGTCTCCTCAGCCCGGAGCCAGTCCTGCCGGGTCAGGCCACGCAGGTGCTCGACGATGTCGTGGTAGACCGGTCGTGGCCGATGCCCGAGCCCGACCGCCTCGTCGCCGGCTCGCGGCCGGTACGTGCGCAGCTCGGGGACCTCGGCCGACAGCCCCTCCGGTGGACCCTGTGTCTCGTCGACCACCAGTCGCACCACATCGTCCAGCTCACCGCGCTCGGCCATCGCGGCCCGCTGCCGGTCGGCGGAGTTGCCGCGGGCGAGCGCGGTCTCCATCAGCTGTTCGACCTCGTCGAAGTCGCCGAGCTCGGTCAGGAACGGCGTCAGGCGAGAGAGCAGTCCCCGGACGGCCTGGGTGGCTGGGATCGGCCGGGGGTGTCGGGTGTCGTCCAGCAGCTCTCCGGTCAGCCCGCCCCGTGCCGCCCGCCAGATGGCCGCGCGGTGGATCGGGGCCGGGTACGGCAGGAACGGCTTGGCCTCGGCGATCTCGTGCTCGGCCGCTCGGACCAGCCCGCGGAACAACCCCGCGATCAAGACCGCTTCGTCGACGATGGGGCAGGCGTCGCAGACCCGCAGCTCCAGCGTCGGGGCGTGCGCCGAGGGACGGACATCGAAGTACGCCATCTTGCGGTCGGCGATCACCCCGCTGTTGATCAAGTCATCCAGCAGATCGTCGTACTCCTGGGCCGAGTCGATCCGTCCGGTCGTGCCCGCGCTCGGCCAGCGCTGCCAGATGATGGTCCGGATGCTCGAGTAGCCGGTGTCCTGCCCGTTCCAGAACGGCGAGCTGGCGGACAGGGCGAGCAGCACGGGCAGGTGCCGGGCCACACGCTGCATGATCTGCACCGCCAGGTCGCGGTTGGAGACGCCGACGTGGATCTGCAGCCCGCAGATCAGCTGCTCGTCGACCAGCAGCCGGTACTGCTCCTGCATCCGGCCGTACCGACCGGTGCTGGTCAGCTCGAAGTCGGCGAAGGCGGACCGGGGAGCGGTGCCGGCCGAGGCGATGCCGAGTCCCTCACCGGCGGCCACCTCGACCAGGCCGCGACGAAGGCGGACCAGCTCCGAGCGCAGCTCGCCGAGCGAGGAGACGACGTCGGTGTTGGTCTCGACGGTCGTGCGCTGGATCTCGGCCGAGTAGTTCTCGCCGGGCAGCCGCGACAGCAGCTGCGGAGCGCGCGCCGAGAGGGTCCCGCTCTCCAGGTCGATCAGGTGCAGCTCTTCCTCGGCACCCAGCGTCAGCTCCGCGCTCATCGCGAACAATCTAGTGGGGTGGCGTTACACGCCTGTATCGGCAGGTCGCGAGCGTGTGTGTCGTACGATCCCGAGCGTGACGCCGTCCCGAGTGTTCTCCGCGACCGGGCTTGCCCTGGTGGCCGTCTTCGTCGGGATCATCGCTGCGCTGGGTCTGGTGCCTGGGATCGTCATCCCCGGCGTCGCGGTGCCGATCACCCTGCAGACGCTCGGCGTGATGCTGGCCGGTTCCGTGCTCGGACGGTGGCGGGGCACGGCTGCGGTGCTGGTGTTCCTGCTGCTGGTCGCTCTCGGGCTCCCACTGCTAGCCGGCGGGCGGGGCGGTCTGGGGGTCTTCTTCACCCCCAGCGCCGGCTTCCTGATCGGGTTCCCGTTTGCTGCCTTCGTGATCGGTTGGCTGACCGAGCGATGCAGCGCGGCCTCGTCGCTGGGCAAGCTGATCGCGATCAACGTGCTGGGCGGCATCGTGGTGCTCTACATGTTCGGGATCGTCGGGATGTCGATCATCGGGCAGCTGTCGCTGGCCGCAGCCGCCGCGATATCGGTGGTGTTCCTGCCGGGCGACCTGGCCAAGGCCGTAGTGGCGGCGTTCGTCGCCCGCGGGGTGCACCAGGCGCTGCCGGGACTGCTGCCCGAGCGCCCGGCGCGTGGGCTGCAGTCAGCACCCTCTCCCCGATCCGACTCAGCAGAGCCGGACCCAGCAGTGCCGAACTCAGCGCTGTCGAACCCAGAGTGATCTCTCCGGCGGCACTGCGGGACGCGTACGAGGCCGGGCAGACGATCCGGGTCGCCACCTCCGGCACCTCCGGTCGACCCCGCTGGGTGGTTCGCACCGCGGCCTCGTGGGTGGACAGCTTCCCCGTGGTCGCTGACCTCTGCGCGCTTTCCGGAAGCAGCCGGGCCTGGGTGCCCGGGCCGATCGAGGCGAGCATGAACGCGTACGCGATCTGCCTGGCCGACCACGTCGGCGCCGGTCGGGTGGATGATGCCGCCCAGGCCAGTCACGTGTTCTGCACCCCTGCGGCGCTGGACCGGCTGCTCGAGCGTGACCTCGACCCGCTGACCGTGGTGGTGGCCGGCGACCGGCTGACGCCGGCACTCGCCGACCGGGCCGAGGCGGCCGGGCACACGGTGCACCACTACTACGGAGCGGCACAGCTGTCCTTCGTCGGCTGGGGCCGCGACGCCGAGTCGTTGCGGCTGTTCCCCGAGGTCCGGGCCGAGACGCGTGACGGCGTCGTGTGGGTGTCCTCACCCTGGTTGTGCCTGCGGGAGGACGGGCCGGTGCCGGTGTTGCGCGCCGACGTCCGCGACGGCCGGGTGTGGATGAGCGTCGGCGACCGCGGCCGGCTGAACGAGGATCGGATGGTGATCACCGGCCGACCCGACGCGGTGGTGACCGGGGGAGTGACGGTGGTGCTCGCCGACGTCGAAGCGGCGCTGCGGCCGTATGCCAGCGGCGACATCGTGGTGGTCGGTCGGCCGCATCCTCGACTCGGGGCCGTGCTGGTCGCGGTCTGCACAGAGGCATCAGACCTGGAGACGCTGCCGGCGATCGCCCGGAGAGAACTGCCGGCCGCCCACCGGCCACGAGCCTGGTCGTGGGTGGCCGAGCTGCCGAGCACAGCAGCCGGGAAGATCGATCGAGCGCGGTTGGCCAGATCGTGAGCGTGTCCATCGTGGCGGCGCGACGGACCCCGATCGGCACCGCGGGGCACGGACTCGCGGCGGTGCCGGCGGCGGAGCTGACCGCGGCGGTGCTGCCCGCGGTGCTCGCCGACGCCGGGCTGACCAGCGACCAGGTGGCCGAGGTGGTGCTCGGCAACTGCACCGGACCCGGCGGCGACCTGGCCCGCTACGCCGCCCTGCTGGCCGGGCTGGGCACCGGAGTGCCGGGACTGACGGTGGATCGCCAGTGCGGCAGCGGACTCGCCGCGGTCACCGTGGGAGCGGCCCTGGTCTCCGCCGGCGCCGGCGCGGATCGGGTCGTGCTGGCCGGTGGGGTCGAGTCCGCCTCGACCTCGCCCCGCCCGGGTCGGGCACCGTTCGCGCCGCCCGAGCTCGGTGACCCGGAGATGGGGGATGCGGCCGATCACGTCGCCCGGCTGCGCGGGGTGAGTCGCGAGCGGCAGGACGCGTACGCGTTGCGCTCCCACCACGAGGCCGTGGCCGCCCAGAGGGCGGGACTCTTCGACGCCGAGCTGGTCGAGGTGGCTGGGCTGTCCCGGGACGAGCGGCCCCGACCTGGGATGACGGCGGCTCGGCTGGGCCGGATGCGGCCGATCTTCGGCTCGGACGGGACCGCCACTGCCGGGAACTCCTGTGGCGTCAACGACGGCGCCGCCGTCGTCGCTCTCATGTCCGAGCAGGACCGGGAGGCCCGGGCCTTAGCCGGGCTGCGGATCCTGGGCTCGGCGACCGCTGGCGTGTCGCCTCGGACACCGGGTCTGGGCATGGTGCCGGCCGTCCGGACCGCTCTGGACCGGGCCGGGGTCGGCCTCGACGACATCTCCGTGATCGAGCTCAACGAGGCATTCGCCGGTCAGGTGCTCGCCTGCTGCGACGACCTCGGCCTCGACCCGGACCGGGTGTGCAGGCAAGGGGGCGCGATCGCCCTCGGCCACCCGTGGGGCGCCTCGGGGGCCGTGGTGCTGGTGCGCCTGTTCAGCCAGCTCGTCAGGACGTCTCGGCCCGGGGAGCTGGGGCTGGCGGCCATCGCCGTCGGCGGCGGCCAGGGGGTGGCGATGGTGGTGGAGTCGTGCCGCTGATCGAGGTGGACGGCGTCTCGCACACGTACGCGGCGCAGCGACGACCGGTGTTGCTCGACGTCTCCGTCCGGCTGACCGAGCACCGGATCGGGGTGATCGGAGCCAACGGCTCCGGCAAGTCGACGTTCGCGCGGCTGTTGAACGGGTTGGTGCTGCCGAGCCGGGGCAGCGTACGGGTCGACGGTCACGACACCCGGCGCGACGGCAAGCGGGTCCGTCAGCTGGTCGGCTTCTGCTTCACCGACCCGGACGCGCAGATCGTGATGCCCACCGTCGCCGAGGACGTCGCCTTCAGCCTGCGGCGGCTCGACCTGCGCGGAAGAGCGCTGGACGGCCGGGTGCTGGAGGTGCTGAGCCGATTCGGCTTGGCCGAGCACGCCGAGCACCCCGCGCACCTGCTGTCCGGCGGTCAGAAGCAGCTGCTCGCTCTGGCCTCCGTGCTGGTGACCGAGCCGGCCCTCCTCGTGATGGACGAGCCGACCACGCTGCTCGATCTGCGCAACGCCGACCGGATCGCCGACCTGATCGCCGGCCTGGATGAGCAGGTCGTGCTGCTCACCCACCAGCTGGACCTGCTCGACGGGTACGACCGGGTGCTGGTGTTCGACGAGGGACGGCTGGTCGACGACGGGTCGCCGGGCGACGCGATCGCGCACTACCGCCGGCTGATGCGGGCCAGCCGGTGAGCCTCCTCGGGCTCTACCTACCTGGCGGCTCGGTGCTGCACCGGGCACCAGCCTGGATGAAGCTCCTCGGGCTGATCGGCTTGGCCGTATTGACACAGCTGCTGCCGACCTGGTGGCACGACCTGCTGCTGCTCCTCCTCGTCGTGGCGCTGTATCCGCTGGCCCGGATCAGCCTGGTCTTCGCCGTACGCCAGCTGCGGGCGCTGTGGTGGGTGCTCACCGCGATCGCCGTCGCCCAGGTCGTGTTCGCGAGCTGGCAGGTCGCCACCTCGGTGGTGGCGACGATCCTGCTGCTGGTGCTCGCGGCGGGCCTGGTGACCCTGACCACGACGACCACGGCGATGAGCGACGTGGTCGTCGGCGCACTCAGGCCGTTCCGCCGGTTCGGGGTGTCGCCGGAGCGGGTCGGGCTGCTGCTGGCGCTCAGTATCCGGTCGGTGCCGATCATGCTGGGGCTGGCCGAGCAGATCCGCGACGCCCAGCGTGCTCGGGGACTGCGAGCGAGCCCGCGGACCTTCGCCGTACCGCTGCTGGTACGCGCCCTTCGACACGCCCAGCTGCTGGGGGACGCGCTGGTCGCGCGGGGTGTGGACGACTGAGTCGCCGCCACTGGCGTGTTTGCGGGCGATCGCGGCTCGGGAACGCTCGCAACTGCGCCACTGAGTGCCCGCTCACTCCGCTACTCGAACGCGTCGCGCCACTCGGGGCCGAAGTCGGGCGGCGCGCCCACGTAGCCACGGGCCGACAGGGCGCGATAGATCCGGTCGACAACGGCGCGCGGCCGGTGCATCGCTACCTTGCTGACCCGCACGATCCGGTATCCGGCCGCGGCCAGGTCCTCGTAGCGGCCGAGATCCGGCGAACTGCTTGGCGCGTTTCCGGTGCTGGTCGCCCTCGTACTCCACGGCCACGTTCCACGCCCGGAGATAGAGGTCGACCCGGCCGATGAAGAACAGCTCGTCGCCGAGATCCACGTTGCACTCCGGCTCCGGCAGTTCGGCCAGCACGATCAGCAACCTCAGCCGGGTTTCACGCGGGGAGTCAACGCGTCGGCGGATCAGCCAGTCGCCGGCGATCACCAGGTCCAGCAAGCCGAGCTGCGTCCGTGCCGCGACGAGCGCCGGCGCCGTCCTGCTCACCTTGCCGACGTTGGGCGGAAGCTCCGCCACGCGTCGGACGACGATCGAGGGTCTGCTCGGGTGATGCTCGGCGGTGGTGCAGAAGCGGTACGGCTCGGTCGGTCCGACCTCGACACCGTTGAGCTGGAGGGCGGTGACGCTGTCGACGACCGTCTCCGCGGGCAGCATCAGCAGGTAGCCCGCCAGTCGCCACTTCAGCGTGAGCTCCAGTCGGGCGTCGAGAAAGATGCCGCGATCGATGCGCTGGACGGCTGGGCCTCGCAGCATGTCGCGGGTGCTGCCCAGGGCCAGTGCCTGCCCAGCGGTGAAGGGTCGTTCGGTGAGCGCGGCGGGCAGCTCTGCGCGGCGTCCAGGCATGCCGACCAGGGTCAGGCTTCGAACGGCGCTCCACCAAGAAGTCAGTGTGGATAACTCGTCAGCGCGTGCTGGTCAGCGCCTGGTGGTCGGCACCACCACGCCGGCGGAGCCGCCGCCACGACGTTCCGGCTCGGCGGCCGCCAGCACATAGCCACCGGGGCGGAACTCCAGGGCCGCCACCGCACCGATCTCCGACGGCGTGAACTCACCAGGGAGCTGGGCCACCAGCTCGTACTTGCGGGCTCTGAGCGCGCCCCCGTACTCGGCGATGAACGCCGGCTCGGCGGTCACCGCCGCGTTGTTGCGGTGGGAGGCGCGAGGTGCGGCGATGGCCTCGGGCAGCGTCATCTCGAGGTCGACCCGGTTGACCAGGGTCTGCAGCACCGTGGTGATGATCGTCGAACCACCCGGTGAACCGAGGGCGTACACCGGCTTGCCGCGCGCGTCCAGCACGATGGTCGGCGACATCGACGACCTCGGGCGCTTCCCGCCGGCGATCGTGTTCGGGTCGGTGTCCGAGGGCGTGAAGCTGAAGTCGGTCAGCTCGTTGTTGAGCAGGAACCCTCGGCCAGGCACGACAATGCCGGAGCCTCCGGTCTGCTCGATGGTCAATGTGTACGAGACCACGTTGCCCCAGCGGTCCGAGGTGACCAGGTGGGTGGTGGACGTGCCCCGGTCCTGGGTGACTGCGGGCGACCCGGTACGGCAAAGGCGCGCGGACAGCGATCCAGCGGCGGTCGGGGTCGGCAGGGCGCGCTGGTCCGGGATTTGGCAAGCCCGCGCGTCCG
>DASQLI010000252.1:0-5115 GCA_035630075.1 Microlunatus sp. | reverse complement strand
GGCTAGCGCGGCCTCGATCACCGGACGTCGTCCGGTCACCGTGGTGTAGCGCTCGTCGCCGGGCTGCCAGCCGTGGGTCGCCGACTCCGGGTTCTGGTGCAGCAGGTTCACCTCCGCACCGCCGAGCGTCCGCAGCTCGGTGATGACCTCGGGCAGCTCGGCCTGCATCTCCTGGTGCCAGCGCGGCAGGGCGATGTGGAGGTCGTTGAACTGGTGCACCCCTGGTCGGCTCCAGTCCGACCACGCCGCCTCGGCGGTGCCAGGTGGTTCGTCGGGATCCCGATCGAGCACCAGCACCCCGAGTCCCGCGCGGGCCAGCATCATCGCGGTGGTCAGTCCGGTCAGTCCGGCTCCGAGTACGACGACGTCGCGTACGGGGCTGGTCTGCTGCTTCGGCTGGGTCATGGCGTCTCCTTCATCGCCTCGCCATGATCAGCCGGAAGACTGCTCACCTACCAGACCAGCGCGTGCTCACTTCCTGGTCACGGTCTGCTCACGTCGGCTCGGCCGGCGTGTCGCCGAGCTCGATCGCCCAGAGCACCTCGACCAGCCGGTCGACGGCTCGGGCGAGGTGCCTGCGGTAGGTGCTGAACGGCAGCTCGAGCACCTCCGCGGCTGCCTCCTGGGACGGGGCCCCGATCACGAAAGTGCGCTCCAGCACCCGACGGTGCTCGGCGCCATTACGTTCACCGGCCAGCCCGGCGATGGTCTCGCGCAGGACCGACGCGAGGGCGGCCACCGGGTCGTCTGAGCCCGGCGGCACCAGCGCCGTGGTGAGAAGTGCTGAGTCGGCCAGACCGCCGGTCCGGCTCAGCCGTCGCAAGGCACTCCGTACGGCCACGTCGAAGTCGGCTCGCGCCAAGGGAGCTGGCCGCATCAGCGCGGCCGGAGGCGGGCCGGTTTCCCCGGTCAGCTCACGGGTGGCCATCATCTCGAAGAAGGCCGAGGCAGGGAACCGTCGCCGATCCCAGCCGAACAGGGTGACCGTCTGATCACCCAGCGGCACGTCCAGCATCGGGCTCAACCCGAGATAGTCGAAGTAGGCCCCGTAGTGGGCGCCATCGACGCTGGAGATGAAGGTCCAGGCGGCCGGCACGGTGGCCCACTCGAGGATGCAGGACACCCCGTTCACCAACAGCTGCAGCGGGTCGCCTTGGTAGCGCGTGGTGGCGCCGGCGAACCGGTTGAGATTGACCCGCTCACCGGTGCGCAGACCGCGGTCGACGGCCAGCCGCCAGACGGCCGCGGCGATGGGGTCGTCGGCCATCAGGTCGTCCGGTCCGGGCAGATACACCTGGATCGCGAACGCCGCCGTCCCGGAATCGGCCCGTCCGTGATAGGCGCTACGCGGCTGTGCCGCCAACCACCGCCGCGCCAGGTCAGCCGAGGCCGGTCCCTCGTTCGCCTCGATGATGCCGATGATCTGCTCACGTTCGGCCGCACCGGCGTGCGGCACGCTCAGCTGTCCCCGGTCGCGCAGCACCGAGGTCTCCGCGGCCAGCGGAGTCCGGCGGTGGAGGAGCAGCAGCTCCGCGGCCGCGCGATCGGGATGCGGCTCCGACGGGTCGCGGATGCGTTCCCGGAAGAACGTGCGGATCGAGCGGTGCAGCTGCACCCACGCCGCCGGCGAGCGGTGGGCGAGCTCAGCCTCGAACAGCTCGCGAACCACATCGTGCACGAACAGGCCGAGCGGTCCATGCTGGACGTACGGTCGCGTCTCCAGCCAAGTCCAGACCTCGGTGGCCCGGCTCCCGATCATCCGACTGAGCAGGTCCTGCGTCGTGCGGGTGGCGTGGGCACAGGTGGCCAGCCCGGTCCGGTGTGCCTCGTCGGGCACGTCGTCGAGGATCAGCGCGCACAGCCGCCCGACGACGTCGGGCGCATCGGCGAGCTGATCCGGATGGCGGCCAGAACGAGCGACCTCGGCCAGCATGGCCAGGGCGAGGGGATACCCGCGTCCGAGCTGGGCCAGCCGCTCGACCTGATCGGTCACGCCCAACGAGGACAGCAGATCATGGCTCTCGGGAGCGTCGAGCACGGTCAGCGCGCGGACGTCGACCAACCGCCGCCAGCCAGGGTCCAGCCACCAGTCCGGCGCGGGCGCATCCCGCCCGGCGAGCACGGTGACCGCGTGGGCCGGCCGAACCGGCAGCAGCTCGGTGCGGAACCAGCGGTCGAGCGGCGACAACAGCTCATAACCGTCGACCAGCCAGGTGGCGGCGGGGTCGGCGGCGCGTGACCGCTCCTCGATCGCGGACCGTACCGCCGTCGGCGAGCACTCGAGGCCGCGGGCGTCGAGGTGGACAGCGTCTCTTCCGGCGCGCTCGACCAGCCGGTCCATGGCGCCCAGCAGAGTGGTCTTGCCGATGCCCCCGGGTCCGTGGACGAAGATCAGTCGGACGTCGGTGCTGCCGTCCAGTGCCTGTGCGAGCGCGGTGAGCTCAGCCGTACGACCGACGAATCCTGCGGCCCGGGCCGCACCGAGGCGGCCGGCGAGCTGGTCAGGTGCCTGGTCTCCGGCGTACGAGCGGGCCGCTTCGGGCCCGAGTGCCGCCACGGTGCCAGGTTAGGACGCGCTCCCAGGGGTGTCGAGGAGGTTCGGAAACGAATCGCGCCCCCCGCCTGGATAGGCGAGGGGCGCGATCGAGGGGTGGGGTGTCGTCAGGTCAGTAGACGCTGGCCTTGCGCTCATCCGGGATGAGCAACCAGCCGGCCAGGTAGATCAAGAACTGCGGACCGGGCAGCAGGAGGCTGATCACGAAGATCAACCGAACGACGTTGCTGGAGAGACCGAAGCGGCGGGCGATTGCCGAGCACACCCCCGCGATGACTCGGTCATTGGACGGGCGAGCGAGGCTGGCCATGGTGGCTGGTCCTTCTTCCGTGTTTGGTGGAACGAACCCGAACGGGCTCTGTGTCCACCATGCCCTCCCCGGCCGCGAAAAGCACGGCTTGGACCCACAGATCCGGGAGTGCTCAGGGTCGCTCCGGGGGCGAGTCCCCACCCCGGCCCGACTGGCAGGATGGTCTCCCGTGACGCTGCCCACCTCCGCCCGCTTCGCCGATCGGCTCTCCTTTCCGTTGCTGCACCGCGGCAAGGTGCGTGAGCTCTACGCCTACGACGACGACCGGCTGCTGATGGTGGCGACCGATCAGATCTCGGCGTTCGACTTCGTGCTGGACAGCCTGATCCCCGACAAGGGAGCGGTGCTCACGCAGCTGTCCCAGTGGTGGTTCGCCCAGCTGACCGACCTGGTCGACAACCACGTGCTCTCCACCGACGTGCCCGCGGCTGTCCGCGGCAGGGCGGTCATCTGCGAGCGGCTGGAGATGATCCCGGTCGAGTGCGTGGCCCGTGGCTACCTGACTGGATCGGGGTGGCTGGAGTACTCGCAGTCGCAGGAGGTCTGCGGGGTCGCGCTGCCGGCCGGTCTGGACGACGGCTCACGACTGGCCCAGCCGATCTTCACCCCGGCCACGAAGGCGGTGCTGGGCGAGCACGACGAGAACGTGTCGTACGAGGTCGTGATCGACACCGTCGGCGCGGAGGTGGCCGAGCAGATCCGGGACCTCACGCTGGCCGTCTACACCCGCGCGGAAGGGATCGCCCGCGCTCAAGGCATGGTGCTCGCCGACACGAAGCTCGAGTTCGGTCGGCGCGCCGACGGCACCGTCGTACTGGCCGACGAGGTGCTGACACCTGACTCGTCCCGGTTCTGGGACGCCGAGGCGTGGTCGCAGGGAGTCTTGAACTCCTACGACAAGCAGTACGTCCGGAACTGGCTGCTGCACGAATCCGGCTGGGACCGAGACAGCGGAGACGCGCCGCCGGCGCTCCCGGACGCCGTCATCGCGGCGACCAGGGAGCGCTACCTGCAGGCGTACGAGCGGCTCACCGGCGGCCCGTTCAGCGGCTGAGGACGCGAATGACCTGGGGTGCTCAGCCGCCGCAGGTGACGGTGACGCCGTTGACCTCGTGGACGCCCGGGCCGAGCTCGGCGCACTGGCTGAGCAACGCCATCACCCCCGCGATGGCGACGCCGCCGATGATGATCGCCAGCACCGTGGTCACGATGCCGATGATCACCCCGGCCAGGGCCGGCGTGTTCTTGAAACCGGCCTTCTTCGACTGACGCAGCGCGACGATGCTGATGATCAGGCCGATGATCGTGGTGAAGAACGACAGCACCAGGCCGATGATGCCGAGGGTCTTGCCCGGGAAGTCGCCGCCCGCGGCGGGCGGCGGCTGCTGACCGTGAGCCGGCTGCTGGCCATAACCAGGTTGCTGGCCGTAACTGGGCTGCTGGCCATAACCGGGCTGGGGTGGCTGGTCCTGCGGGGGAGGGTTGTTCGGGTCGGACACGTCAGCTCCTGGACAGGGGAAGTTGCGGACACGTCATGGTCGCAGTCGGACGGTGTCGGCCCGTTGCAGGATGGGCGGGCGCAGCCGGCATCGTGACCGCATTGTGACGGTGGTCGCCGCGGCGGCGACGGTCAGTAGGATCGCCCGCATGGCGCGAGTGGTGGTCGACGTGATGCCCAAACCCGAGATCCTCGACCCGCAGGGCAAAGCGGTGACAGGTGCGCTGGGGCGGTTGGGCTACACGGGTCTCACCGTCCGGCAGGGCAAGCGGTTCGAGGTCGAGGTCGACGGCGACGTCACCGACGAGCGCCTGGCCGAGATCCGGGACGCCGCCGAGAAGCTGCTGGCCAACACCGTGATCGAGACCTTCGACGTCCGGGTCGACGGCTCGGACCGCGGCGCCGGCCTGGACGAGGCCTGATGGCACCACGGATCGGCGTCGTCACGTTCCCCGGCTCGCTCGACGACCACGATGCCCTGCGCGCGGTCCAGCTGTGCGGCGCCGAGCCGGTCGCGTTGTGGCACGGCAGCGACTCGCTCTCCGACGTCGACGCGGTGATCCTGCCGGGTGGATTCTCCTACGGGGACTACCTGCGTTGCGGCGCCATCGCCCGGTTCGCGCCGGTGATGACTGAGATCATCCGCGCGGCCGGAGGGGGCATGCCGGTGCTGGGAATCTGCAACGGTTTCCAGGTGCTCTGCGAGGCGCACCTGCTCCCGGGTGCCCTGATCCGCAACGAGCGGCAGACGTT
>DASQLI010000251.1:0-54693 GCA_035630075.1 Microlunatus sp. | reverse complement strand
TTCCTCATGACGCGCTCGGCAGATGACGTAATCCAAGACCACGTTCGTGCGGTCAACAGCGGCGACATGCAGGTGATCCTGGCGGACTACGCCGAACATGCCCAGGTACTCACCGCTCAGGGAGCACTCAAGGGAAAGCCTGGCGTCGAGGCGTTCTTCACGCAGGCCCTGTCGCTCCTGCCAGGGGTCCAGCTGGCGATCGAGCAGACAGTCACCGGAGAGAACTGCGTGCTCGTGTGGTGGAGTGCGGATTCATCGGCCGGCCGCATCGACGATGGCATCGACACCTTCGTGATCGAGGAAGGGCTGATCACTCTGCAGACACCCACCTTCACCGTGCAGCCGCTGCCGCAGTGAACTGACCAACGCACTGACCGGCATCAGCTGGGTCGAAACCTGTCACGGAAAGTCGTGGCGTCTGACTCCGGAGTCTCGGCTCACGCTTCGCGGTGCGTTCGTGCCTGGGGTCGGCCCGCGATCGGAAGTGCACACGAAGGAGCTGAGGATGCCGTACGAGACAGTGGGCGACCTGCGGATGTACTACGAGGCGGCGGGATCCGAAGCCTTGCCGACTCTGCTGCTGCTGCACGGATCTGGGGGAACCGGACAGAGCTGGCGGCATCAGATCGGGCCGTTCAGCGAGCACTACCGTGTCGTCGCGCCCGACCTGAGGGAGCACGGTCGGACGAACAACCCGCTGGGCAGCGCGGGCTTCAACCACCGACAGCACGCCGCCGACATCGCGACCCTCTGCGACTGCTTGGGTATCAGCTGGACCGCCTTCTGCGGGGAGAGCAGCGGTTCGATCCTGCAATTGACTCTCGCCCTCGCACGACCCGATCTGGTTGCGGCGGCGGTCTGGTCGTCAGGCACCTACTTCTGGCCCGAGGAGCAGAGGGAACGGAACGGCGGGCTGACGGTCGATGGCCTGGCCCGGGCCTTCTTTGCTTCGCCGGGACCGGATGGCAAGCCCTCGGACGTCTTCATCGATTTCTCGACGAGGCATGGCGCTCAGGGTGAGAACCACTGGCGGACCCTGTCGAGCGACTTCATCTCCATGTGGTCGCATCCCCACGAGGTGGACTTCCCGGCCGCCGAGGAGCTGGTCGCCATCAAAGCGCCGATTCTGCTCGTCCACGGCGATCGAGACGACTCCATCCCGGTGGAACGTGCCGACAAGCTCCGCCATCTCCTGGGTGACGCCGAGCTCTGCGTCACCCCGAACACGGGCCACGACCCGCCGACTGAGTGCCCCGACATCTTCAATGCGGTTGCCCTGGACTTCCTGCGTCGACACTACCGTTCACTGCCGGAGTCCGAGCCCGGCCTCGCGATCTCGGGCTGAGCAGCTGAGCAGGCGCCCGCGGCTCGCGGGCTCGTCACCCGCCACCGAACGCGCGCCCGTGTCGAGCGCACGCACGCCACAGCGCTTCATGATCGTCGACGCGGCAGACTCGTGGTCCCCGTGTGCTGTTGCTGACTCGATGGTGCACTTCCTCGATGGTGCACTCCGGTGACTCGAGCCGCCGTCAAGGGGCAGGATGGTCCACATGACCCGGCCTCCGATCGCCCCTGTCCGCTGGCAGCCGCCGACCGCACCGGCGAGGTCTCGACAGCCCCGGAGCGCCGAGCCGCTGCCGCCGTTGCGGCTGCTCGACGTCCTCGGCGCGGGGCCGGAGGACGTGCTCGTCGATGACGCGGGCCGGGTGCTGACCGGAGTGGCCGACGGACGCATCCTGCGGCTCGCGCCGGACAACCGGCTCCTCGAGGTGCTGGCCGACACCGGCGGCCGGCCACTCGGGTTGGAGTGGCTGCCCGACGGTGGGCTACTGGTCTGCGACGCCCGCCGCGGCCTCCTGCGGGTCGACCTGGCCACTGGTGCGGTGACCACGCTGGTGTCCGACCTGGACGGCCGGCCGATCGGCTTCTGCAACAACGCGGCCGTGGCCGGGGACGGCACCGTCTACTTCAGCGACTCGTCGCGGCGCTTCGGGGTCGACGCTTGGAAAGCCGACCTGCTGGAACACTCCGGCACCGGGCGGCTGCTCCGCCGCGGTCTCGCAGCCGAGGTCACCGTGCTGGCCGACGGGCTGCAGTTCGCCAACGGGGTGGCGCTGGCCCCGGATGGCTCCTTCGTGGTGGTCGCCGAGACGGCGGCGTACCGGCTGAGCAAGGTGTGGATCACCGGTCCGCGGGCGGGTGAGGTCGAGGTCTTCGTCGACAACCTGCCCGGCTTTCCCGACAACGTGTCGACGGGCACCGACGGGCTGTTCTGGGTGGCCATGGGCAGTCCGCGGGATCAGCTGCTGGATCGGCTGCTGCCGCGGCACCCGCGGCTGCGTCGGGTGGTGTGGGCCCTGCCGGATCGGCTCCAGCCGCGCCCGCAGAACTTCGTGTGGGTCTACGCACTCTCACCGGCCGGTGAGGTGGTGCACGACCTCCAGGCCCCGGGCGACCGCTTCCACTTCGTCACGGGCGTCCGGGAGCACCACGGCACCGTCCACCTGGGGAGCCTGGTCGGGGACTCGGTCGGCGTCTTCGACCTCTAGGCAATCACCTCTACGCCCAACGGCCGCAGCAGTGTGGCCGGCTCGGGCGTCGAGACAGCTCGATCCATCCACGGTCCTCTTTGCTTGCGCGGGCCGTCTCGCGCGACGGTCCGCCTCCCGGGCTGATCCACCGATTCGCCAGCGGCCGAGAACCTCTACCTTGGGCTCGTGGGAAACATCGACCGCACGGCCTGGATCGCACCCACCGCGGTGCTGACCGGCGACGTCAGCGTCGGCCCGGGATCACGTGTCCTTCACGGCGCGGTGCTGAACGGCGACCAAGGCACGATCAGCTTGGGCAGGGACGTCCTGATCATGGAGAACGCCGTGCTCCGAGGAAGACCTGACCATCCGCTGGTTCTCGGAGACGCCGTCCTCGTCGGTCCGCACAGTCACCTCAACGGCGCCCGGATCGAGGATGAGGTCTTCGTGGCCACCGGGGTCTCGATCTTCGCCGGTGCGGTCGTCGGCGCACGGTCAGAGCTGCGAGTGAACACCGTCCTCCACGTGAACTCCACGCTGGCACCGGACACCGTGGTGCCGATCGGGTGGATCGCTGCTGGACGACCGGCACAGCTCTTCTCCCCCGGTCAGCACGACGCTCTGTGGGCTGTGCAAGAGTCGCTCGACTTTCCCGGCACGATGTACGGCGTGCCTCGCGGAACGTCGATGCGGGAGATCATGCGTCGACAGAGCTCCGCCTACAGTCCTGATGACGAGCTGCACCCAGGCTGCGAGTAGTTCCTCCGGCGCGTTCGGCGGTCTCGTCGTACGGTCGCGTGCTGCGGGACTTGACGCGCCGGTGGCATCTGGGATTGGTTGGCGACGAGATGACCTTGAACAGTGACGGCGGGGTGCCCGACGCCGAATCGGCGCGTGACCCGTTGAGGATGATCAACGGCGAAGGAATCATCACGGGCACCGTGGTGTCGGCTGCGGCGATCGCAGCGACCGCTGGGCACCTCACGGCTGACACGAGGCTGATCTTCGCCGTCGTCGGATCGGTGGTCATCTACTGGCTGGCGCACGTCCATGCGCGCACCCTGGGCGATGCGGTCAGACGGCGTACGCATCCCGTCAGCGCACTGAGGGAGTCGCTCTCGGAGACCTGGCCGATTCTGGTGGCAGCGCTCCTGCCCATCGGCATCCTCGTGATCGCTGACCTCGCCGGTGCGCCGGTCCGCACCGCCGCCTGGATCGCGGTCATCGCCAGCGCCGGGTTGCTGGCCGTCTACAGCTTCCTGGCCGGTCGGCGTGGCGGACTCGGTCTCGTCGGCAGCCTGCTGAGTGCCTGCGTCGGGGCGGCGCTGGGCATCTTGATCGTGGTGTTGAAGGCGGGCATGCACTGAGGGCGGCTGTGTTCAGCGCGGCAACGCGGAAGAACCGCCATCGGCACCCTCGGCGGTTGCGGCGAAGACGGTCTCCCAGTCCCGGGCGATGCTGATCACCGTCCAGCCGAGCCGGTGACCCACGTCGGTGATCGGCTCGGTCTCGGTGAACGTCTCGGCCGAGCTCAGGTAGGCGAACTCACGCTCGGCGTCGTCGTGCTCCACGAGCAGTGCGAGGCTCGGTCCGTCGGAGGCCGTGGCCCATTCGAGCATCTCGCGATCTCCGCCGGAGTTGCCGGCCGCGAGCACCGGCCGACGCCCCAGCTGGCTCTGGATGTGGGAGACCTTCGCCGCGCCCTCGTTCGCGGCACCGTGCAGTCGTGATGACCGCCGCAGGACGGGCTGGCCGTGCTCGGTGCGTGCGTAGTCGTACTCGATCAACGTGCCGACGACCGCCTCGGGTGGCACGCCGTAGAGGTCCTGACTGAATGCCCGAACGAACTCTGTGCCTCCGCCGGTGACGATCGAGATGGTGAACTCGCGACGCCTCAGCTCCTCGATCAGCTCCAGCATCGGTCGGTACACGCAGGACATCAGGGGTCGGTGCAGTGTCGTGTGCTCGCTGCCGGCCATGAACGCGCGGACCTCGACGGCGAACTCCTCCGGAGACAGACCCTCGAACAGACTGGTCAGCGCCAAGGCGATCCGGGTGAGCCCGATCTCGCCCATGGCCGCCCGATCAGCGCTGAGCACGGCGGCGAGCTCGGGACGAGCTCGGAGGCTCTCGTCGACAGCGATGCGTGCTCGCAGCGCGGCCACGAAGAAGTCGAACTGGGCGTAGGTGGGCCGCTCACACCACAGCGTCCCGTCGTTGTCGAAGCAAGCGACCCGGGACTCCACCGGGAGGGCGATGCTGTCCTCCAGGAACCGCAGCACCGCGTCGCGAGCCGCTCCCGGACGCCAGGACGGAAGCGGTGCGGTGGTGCTCGTCATGACGTCTCCTGTGGCGTCTGCGAGTCGCTGCGTGTGGATGGGCGGTCGCGCCAGATGCAGCGAAACCCGATGTGGCTCATCCGGTGTCGATCATCTGCGGTCGACGGGCGGCCGGCGGGTAGCGACGACAGCTCGAGGACGTGCTCAGCTCAGTCCCCGGTCATGGCGTCGATGCAGACGGTGATGGCCAGGACGAGCGCGGCGTCCTGCCCGGGTTGGATCTCGACGCCGTAGGTGTCCCGGACCCGGAACCACTTCTTCGACACCTCCGCGACCACGTCACCGTCACGCTCGATCTTGTACTCGTGGTCGACGATGTTGCCGTGCGCCTTCAGATCGGAGCCGCCGTCGACGTCGATGGTGAAGCGGTCCCGGATGCCGATGAGAGCCTTGCGCACGATGGCGTGTCCGCTCGCGAGCTCGATCTTCATGGAGTCCCGCACCCTCAGCTTGCGTTCCTGGATCTTGGCGACGTCGGCTCCCGACGCGTCCCGCAGCTCGAAGGTGTCCCTCAGCCGCAGCGCCTTGCCGTCGACCTTGTACGCGCGCTCCCCCGAGTCGTTCTCGATCCAGTAGTCGTCGCCGATGCTCAGCAGCTTCTCCCGCATCTGGTAGCGCTGGACGACCGGACCGTCCTGGTGGTGCCGGCGATCTCGAAATCCCACTGTCCGTCTCCCTCTGTTGATGGTGTCGTTCGCCGTCGTGCCGCTGTGGTCTCGTCCGCAGTCGGCGTCAGTGTCCGGGCCCGACCTTGATCTGCTGCCTCTCCGACTCGTGCGCGCCGCCCTTGCGAGCCAGCGTCGTGCACGCTTGCTCGATGTCGCGGGCCAGGGTCTCGACGTGCTCGCGGCTGAGGGTCTCCTTGACCAGGGCCCGCATGATGGTGACGTCCTGGGCGTTGGGAGGAAGCGTGTACGCCGGGACCATCCAGCCCCGTTCGGCCGACAGCTGCCAGGACAGGTCGAACTCGTCGTAGCCGTTGTCTGCGGCGAGCCGGAAGGCGACCAGTGGGAGCTGCTCCTCGTCGACGCCGATCAGCTCGAACCGCCCCATCGCCTCCAGTCGTTCGGCGAGGAGCCGCGCGTTCTGCTGCATGTTCTTCATGATGTAGGTGTAGCCGGCACGGCCGTAGCGGACCAGGTTGTAGTACTGGGCAAGCACCATCGCCGACTCGGTGGAGAAGTTGAGGGTGAAGGTGGCGTCGGTCTTGCCGAGGTAGTTCTCCTCGAAGACCAGGTCGGTGGCCAGGTCGGCGGTCTCGCGGAAGATCAGCCAGCCGATGCCGGGGTAGACCAGCCCGAACTTGTGCCCGGACACGTTGATGGAACGGACCTGCTCCAGGCGGAAGTCCCAGGCGGAGTCGGGATACAGGAAGGGCCACACGAAGCCGCCGCTGGCGCCGTCGACGTGCAGCGGGATGTCCAGCCCCCGCTCGCCCTTGACCTGCAGCAGCAGCTCGTTGATGCCGACGATGTCGTCCTTGTGGCCGGTGAAGGTGGTGCCGAGCACCGCCGCGACTCCGATGGTGTTGTCGTCGAGGTGCGGCTCCACGTCCTCGGGGCCGATGGTGTACTTCCCCGGCTGCAGCGGCACGATCCGCGGCTCCACGTCGAAGTAGCGGCAGAACTTCTCCCACACCACGTGGACATCGCCACCGAAGACCAGGTTGGGGCTCGACGCCGGCCGTCCAGCAGCCTGCTGACGCTCCCGCCACTTCCACTTCAACGACAACGCGCCCAACATGATGGCCTCCGACGACCCCTGCGTCCGCGCCCCCGTGGTCGGCCCGGGCGCGTGAAACAGGTTCGCCAGCATCCGGATGCACCGCTGCTCGATCTCGGCAGTACGCGGGTACTCCGCGTGGTCGATGAAGTTGCGGTGCAGGTTGGCCGCGATGAGCTGTTGCGCCTGCGGCTCCATCCAGGTCGTCACGAAAGTGGCGAGATTGCGAGCAGGATCCCCCTCGATCGCCAAGTCCTCGAAGACCAGCCGCTTCGCATCCTCTGCCGGCATCCCCCCATCTGGGAACTCGGAGCTCGGCACCTCCTCGATGATGAACCGGTTGCCGAACAGTGCGGCGTCGGCATCGGTGGGAAACGGTGCGGTCATCACTTCTCCTTCGTTCGGTCCAGCCGCTCGACGCGCGGCTTTGGACGTTGGGGCTGCGTCAGCTGTTGTCGATCAGGGGTCTGGCGTTCGGGCGTAGCCCGTTGCACGAATCGTCGCCAGGCAGGAAACATCAGGGCGGCTCCGATCAGGAAGCACACGGCTCCGAGCAGCGTTCCGGCGACCGTGATCCTTGTGTTGATCACATCACCGGAGCTCGGCAGGACGAAGCTGGCGAGAGCCGAGGCCATGAACAGGATCGATCCCACCATGTTGAACCAGGCGATCTGCCACGGCAGCGATCGAGGTCGCAGGCTCCAGAAGGTGCCGAGCGCGAGGACCCCGAACGTGCTGGACACGAGGAACAGGGTGGACCCGAAGAGGTCGGGACGCCACACGTGGCGATCCTGCTCCTGCACAGTGGCGTTGCGCACCAGCGCAGCCGCCGTGCTGAGGTTGAAGAACAGGGTCCCGGGGAACTGGGTGATCGCGGCGAGCCAACTCCGATCGCGCGGCCGGGGGCGCCACCACGTCAGCGGTTCCGGCTGGTTCTCCCGTGCTCGCTCGACCTCCGTCATCGGAGGACTCTGCGCCTGCATGAGCTGCAGGAAGGACGCGGACGTGAAGAAGAGGGAGCCGACGAAATAGGTGACGCCGTCGACGACACCTCCGACCGTGGTGACGAAGGCCGGTATCGATCCCACCGCGAAGCAAGCAGAACCGACGACGAACAGACTGGCGATCGCTGCGTTCAACCGCTGCGGCCGCATCCGCACGAGGCCCCCTTCCGTCGAGACAACTCCCAAGTCTGCACTCTGCGGCGATGTGAAGGGATCATCCGCCCAGGGTGAGAATCTTCCTGGCCGGACGCGCCATGCGTCGCTGCCGGATCGGGACGGCGAACCGCACCATGACTTGGTTCAGGGGTTGTTGCTGATCGTCGGCTCGACGGGTCGGCGCTCAGCCGAGCGGCGGAGACCGACGGCGAAGGCAGGAAAGACGACGACCGACAAGACGCCGGCACCGACCAGCGCGGCAGCGTTCTCCGGCAGCATCGTGCCTGACTCCAGACCGATGTGGCTCAGGGCGACCAGCAGCGGCAGCGCGGTGGCGGTCAGCAGCATCATCTGGATCCGCCCGCGCATGGGCAGCTGGTACCGGTAGAAGAGCAGAGCCGGCAGACCGCGGACGACGAGGAAGAGGATGAAGAAGACGATCAGCCGCGCGGGAGCCTCGATGATCGACTGAAGATCGAGGCTCATCCCCGATGTCACGAAGAAGACCGGGATGAAGAAGCCATAGCCGACCGCATCCAACTTGGCCTCGAGCAACTCGGTGTCTCCGGGCGCCCATCGGCGCAGGACCACTCCGGCCAAGAACGCGCCGAGCACCACATCCAAGCCGAAGTCCGCCGCGACGAGGAGCAGCGCGAACAGCAGAAACATCGTCCAGCGCAGTGTCGTCTGTGACGTCGCGTGCTCACCCTGCGCGATGATCCCCTTGATCCGCTGCGGATGCACCAGCCGCGGGACGAAGACGAACAGCACCGCGATGACGGCCACCACCGCCAGCGAGACCAGCCCGAGGAACGCTCCCTTGGCGCTGAGAAAGATAGCGACCGCCACGATCGGCAGGAACTCACCCACCGCTCCGGCGGCCATGATGAACGAGCCGAACCGTCCCTCCAACATCTGGTTGTCCCGCAGAATAGGCAATAACGTGCCGAGCGCCGTGGTGGTCAACCCGATGGCGATCGGCACGAATGCCTCGACGAAGCCAACGGCCGCCAGCGCGCCAGTGACAGCAACCGCCAGCACCGCCGTCAGGAGCCACGACGTGATGGCCAACCGTCCCGCACGCTCGCGGAAGAGCCCGAGATCGAGTTCGTAGCCGGCCAGCAGGAACAAGAAGCCCAGTCCCAGATTGGCGATCAGCTCGATGTTCTCCGGTTCGGCCCAGCCCAGCACCTGCGGACCGACCACGATCCCGCCGATGATCAAGACCACAACCTGTGGAACCCGTAGCCGGGACAACAGCCCGACCACGATCGGGGTGAGAGCAGCCAGCAAGCTGACGATGGCCAAGTCGATCAGACCTTGTTGCAGACTCACGGGGCCACCTTCCTGGACTGACCCAAACAGGTCAAGGCGACGGCAGCGAGATGGCCAGGCGCATCCGGACATCAAGGAGCGGATCCATGTTCGACAGACAACCCGAGCCGACGGTGGTGATGACGGCACCGGCGCGCCGCGCATAGTGTCTGCCCTGGCGGTGAGAGCTTGCCATGTCTGATCAAGGAAGTCGGGTGGATCGGTGCCCACAGTACTGGCCAAGGCGCTGCGGCCGGAATCTCGGAATCGATTCCGACTGGTGCTGGCGCAAGAGTGGATTCACGAACGGTTCTGGGCTGTACCGACCGTACTGCTGTTCGCCGGCGTGGTCGTCGGGTTGGCAGTTTCGAGGGTGGCCTCGATTCCCGGACTTGCCGAGCTCGGAGGTGGCCTACCGATCCGTGCCAGCTCAGCCGAAACGCTGCTCGGCATCATCGCGGCATCAATGCTCACCTTCGTCGGCGTTGTCTTCACGATCACGCTGGTAGCGCTGCAGCTGGCGAGCGCCCAGCTGTCCCCACGCGTGATCCGCACGTTCGTCAGATCCGGCATCACGAAGGTTGCCTTCGGCCTGTTCCTCGCCACGTTCGGGTACACGATCGTCGTCATCGTTGTCGAAGGTGCGTCGTCCAGTCCCGAGGTCCTCCGTCTCGCTGTCACGCTCGGAGTGCTCCTCGTGCTGACCAGCCTGGGCGTCTTCGTCGTCTACGTGACGGCCACCATGCGTCTCCTCCAGGTGAGTTGGGTGGTGACCGCCGTGGCTGAAGAGACTCGCCGCGCCATCAGTGCGAACCGACCACCAGAGGCCGGTTACCTCTCGACGGCGGCGCCGGCCACAGACCACGATCCGCAGCTCGTAGGGCTACGAGCTGATCGGACCGACGACACGAGCGGCAGATTCGGTGTGATTCTGGGGATCGACCGCGGGCGGTTGGTCCAGCTGGGCCAGCAGTATGAGTGCCTGCTGCAATTCCTGCCGCAGGTGGGTGAGTATCTCCCGCCGGGCGCGGCGATCGTGGCCGTTCACGGTGGGAAGGTCCCTCCCGAGGACGCGCTGCGCCGCTGCGTCCATCTCGGTCGCTCGCGGACGATGTATCAAGATCCGCTCTTCGGGATCCGCCAGCTCGTAGATGTTGCCAGTCAGGCCCTGTCACCGGCGGTCAACCAGCCGACCACAGCCGTCATCGTCATCGACCGTCTGGAAGAGCTGTTGCTGCGAATCGGCCGACGGCCCCAGCCCACGGGCTTCTTCGTTGACGCCGACAACGTCGTACGGCTCATGCATGCGGAGCCCACCTGGACCGAGATCGTCGACCTGGCGTTCACCGAGATCGCCATCTACGGGGCCGCAGCGCCCGCGGTCACCCGACGGCTAGCCGCAGCATACGAAAGACTGCGCCAGTCGGTTCCCGTCGACAGACGTGTTGACATCGATCGGCACGTCGCTCTCCTGAGTCTCCTTGCCGGCGCAGCGATTTTGCCCGACCATCCCATGTCCACTCCCCGGCCCGATCCAAAGGGACTTGGCTGACGGCCGACCATCATCGCGACAGGAACCGGGGCCCGTCCTCAGGTGAGTTTCCGGAGGCCGACCAGCTGCAATCCCAGTACTTCGCAGCGGGATATCACGCCGAACAGCTCGCCGTCGTCATGGATGGGGCGCACGAAGACGGTCTCCCGGTCCTCGAGGCGCGATGTCGTCGGTTCGAAGGTGCGCAGGAGTTCCTCACTCAGTCGACCCGCGATCGTGAACTCGTACGCGTCAGTCAACATCCACCACTCACGGCTTACCGCACATTCGTACAGCGTCGTACGAAGCCAGTACATCGGCGTCATCCAGTTCGGATGAGATCGCGCCGATGGCGTGATCGGCGAACGGCGGGATGGAACCCACTCACACGGCATCGCTCGCCTGCGACGTTGAGCAGGTTCCCGGAGTACCACCAGATCCCGATGCGTTGTCCCGACAACCTCAGCTTCGACGAGCCGTCGATCATGGCGCCAACCGGTCGATCGCGCTGAGAAGGGTCACGATCGCCGTCGGGACGATGGTCGCTTCCGATGTCGGGGGCTTCTCCTGCTGGTGGGAGCGAATGACCGTCTCTGCGCCAGGTTCGCGTCCGAAGGGGCTTGCCGCTAGTCATGGGTGGCGATGGTTCCGTTGTCGGGCGAAACGCTCGCCCAGGCAGCCCAGGTCCAGACGTATCCCCAGGCGCCGAGCAGGGTGCCGTTGGCCCGGGGTGCTCACCGGCCACCAGACGGCGGACGGAGCAGCTACTCGTCGAGGCTTTCCGGCACCGGTCCCAGCAGGTCGACCCCGCTGCGTGATGCGAGTTCGAGGACGGCTTCCATGTCGGGGTTGCCGTTGACCGACAGATCGGCGGCGGCGTAGGAGAAGGTCTCCATCACCGCGGCTGGAGCATGGACGACGAAAGCTCGCGCGTCCGCGTCGGTCTCGTTGCGGATCGTGTGCGGCGTGCCGCCGGCGAGTGGGACGATCTCACCCGCGCCGGCGGTGATGCGACGTACCGCCTCCTGTGGATGTCCGAGATAGAAGGCGAACTCGCCTTCCTGCACGTAGTAGATCTCGCCGGGATCATGGCGGTGCATGACCGGCGGACCTCCTCCAGGCGGCATCTTGATCTCGACGGCGAACAGCGCACCTCCGGTGTCCGCGCCGCGAGCGATGACGGTCACCTCGTCCGTGCCGAGCTTGAGCCGCTCGACTCCAGTTCGATCGACAGGTATCTTGTCCATATAGGAAAGGTAGACAGGAGACTTGTCCAATGTCAAGACCTCAACTGGAAGGCGAAGAACGGCCGACCAACCTCGTTGTCGAGCTTCGCGAGACCTTCGGCGCCCTCAACGGGCTGGCCATCACTCGGCTGGTGGAGCACGGCCACACCGACATCCGCCCAGCTCACGCTGCGGTCTTCCAGTTTCTCGACGACACCGGCACCACCGTCAGCACACTCGCCGCACGAGCGCAGATCACCAAGCAGGCCATGGCGGAGCTCGTCGCCCACCTCGAACAGCTCGGCTACGTCATCCGTGTGCCCGACCCGAGCGACCGCCGCGCGAAGCTCGTCCTCCCGACCGACCGAGGACTGGAGGTGTTCGGCCTGGCCCAACGGATGGTCCCTGAGATCCATCGACGGGTCGCCCAGCTGCTGGGCGACCAGCGGCTCGCGTCGCTTCGGCAGGATCTGCGAACCATCTATGCCGACGTGACGACCGCCGAAGCGACCCGACCCGACAACGATCGTCACCCCTGATGTGCTGGTGAACGTGCCCATGCGAGTTGGAGCTGGTCGAGGCGGGCAGCGTCGCGAGGGGCACCATGACGGTCTGGAACGATAGGCGTCATGGTGTCGGTGTCGTTCCTTGGACTATGGACCAACGACCTGCCCGCCATGCGTCGTCTTTATGTCGAGGCGTACGGCCTCGGGGTGATCCATGAGACGGCCACCAGCGTCTGGTTCGCCCTCGACGATCGAGCCGAGCTGCATCTGTACTCGTTCTCCGACGACTACCACGCCTTCTTCGGCGCGGCACCGGTGCCCGGACTGCTGGTAGAAGATTTCGCCAAGGCGGTACGGGAGCTGGACGGGCTGACGGTCGAATGGCTGACCGACACCAGTAGCGCCGACGGCCGCCAATGGCGCCACTACCGCGCAGCAGATGGCAACGTCTACGAGGTCATGGGTCCGCTGCTCGAGTGACGGAGTTGCATCGGCGGCCTGAAGTCGAAGGGGCCGTGGCCGATGTCGAGACCTGCGGTCGGGACGTGCCCACTGCCGAGTCAGGCGAGTTGCCCGCCGTCGACGAGGAGCACGCTGCCGTTGACGAAGCTCGCTCCTGGGCTTTTCAGCCACAGCGCGGCGGCGGCGATCTCTTCGGGCCGGCCGAGTCGGCCCAGCGGGGTGGCCGCCACGGCGCGTGTCCGATCGAGAGCACCGGTGGTGACCATGTCGGTGACCATCGGGGTGTCGATGGTGCCCGGGCAGACAGCGTTGATCCGCACACCATGGGGTCCGTACTCCTTGGCGGCGCTCTTGGTGAGTCCGATGACGGCGTGTTTGGAGGCGTGGGTCGTCGATGGTGGTGTCGAGAACCGAGTGCATGAACGAGGCCTGGGGAACGGGGCTGTACTGAAGCGCCTCCATCGGGCCGATGCCGCGGTCAGGTCGGCGGCCAGCACATCGACTCGCTGCTGGCGACGGGAGATGAGAGCAATGTCGAAGCCTTCCGTACCGAAGCGGCGGGCGACGGCCCCGCCGAGCCCAGGGCCGGCGCCGACGATGGTGAGGGTGGTCATGGTCGTGGTCGTCGGGCCGCAGTCATCGGTCCGGCGTCGTGGACTCTGCTGTCCAAAGGTCGGTGGTGATCATCCACAGCATGGCGCCGTTCGGGCCGACGGCATGGGTGAGATAGGGGTGGCTGGGGATGCTGCTCGCCTCGAGGATGGCGCGACCGACCCCTCCGAGGAACCGCAGGCGGCGCTGGAAACTGCGGGGAGCCGTCGCCGAAGGCTCGGTCGTGTCGGTCTGGGCGATGGACGGTGCGGCGGTGCTGCCGATGGTCGGCCGGTCGTCGATGGCGGGGGTTGTCGTGGCAGTGGCCATGGCGGTGCGATGGTCCTTCTGATCGAGGCACCTTCCGTGAGTGACGGGGCGCCGAGTACATGAGTGGCGGCGCAGCGTCGCGTCGGGTTGGGACAGTCCGAATGGACCGTCCGGGCGTCTCGGCCGGCAGTGCGCCGGGTGAGACGTTGATCATGGCCAGCGGGTCGGTGCGGCTGCGCCGACCACCGCTGAACGTGGATGGAGACGGGGCCTAGCGATCGGCGGCGGCTTCCGTGGCGGCCGTCTCGGCCGTCTCGGTGGCCTGCCAGGAGGCCAGGAGGTCCAAGGCGTCAGCGGTCTGCGATCCCGGCTGGGCGGCGTAGATGGTGAGGGTCAGGCCAGGGTCGGAGATCATGTCGACACTCTCGTAGGACAGGTCGAGATCACCCACCATCGCGTGGTGGAACAACTTGCTGCCTGCGCCGTGGAGCCGGACGTCGTGGCTGCCCCAGCTGCGGCGGAAGTCGCCGCTGCGGGTGGACAACTCGCCCACCAGGTCGTGCAGGTCCTTGTCGTGCGGATCGCGGCCGGCCTCGGTGCGCAGGATCGCCACACAGGTGTCGGCAGCGACTTCCCACTGGGGATAGAAGTCGCGTGCGGCGTCGAGGTCGAGGAAGGTGAAGCGGGCGAAGTTCGGCTGATCATCGCCGGCACTGTCGTAGAGGGCGGCGTGCATGGCGCGGCCGAGCTGATTCGCAGCCAGCAGATCCATCCGGCCGTTACGGACGATCGCGGGGGCAGTGATCTTGTCGAGCACCCAGGTCAGACTCGGCCGCGGCGTCCACTGCTTGCTGGTGCGGCGGCGGGGCCGCATCCCGGCGCTGGTCCCGTCCGCGGCATGAGCGAGGTTGAACAAGTGGGTTCGTTCGGCGTCGTCGAGCTGCAACGCCCGGGCGATCGCGTCGAGCACGGACGCGGATACCCCACCGATGGCTCCCCGTTCCAGTTTTGAGTAGTACTCCACACTGACCCCGGCCAGAGCGGCGACCTCACCGCGACGCAGACCTGTCACCCGGCGGGTGCCGATGTCGGGCATGCCGGCCTGCTGCGGGGTGATCTTCGCGCGCCGCGAGGTCAGGAACTCACGGACCTCGACTCGGTTGTCCATGATCTCGACCGTACGGCGAAACCAGCAGAGGTGGGATGCTCTGTCAGTACACGTCACGAGAGAGAATCCCGGCGCGAGAGCGGGCCGGAGTGTTCCTTCTCGAGCGCAGTGAGCGCTGCCCGGACTCGGCGGCAGACGCCCGACAACAGACGACCAGTAGGAGACCACGATGAAGATCACCCACAACGGCGTGAAGACCGGCAACGGGCCGGCCGACTGGTTCACCGGAGACGTCTACCTCGACACCATCCGGAACCCCGACGACCAGACCGCCATCGGCTGCGCCCACGTCCGCTTCACCCCTGGGGCCCGCACTGCCTGGCACTCCCACCCCAAGGGACAGACGCTGTACGTCACCGACGGAATCGGACTGGTCTCTTACCGTGGTGGCGCAATCGTCGAGATCCGACCCGGGGACGTCGTCTACATCGAACCCGGCGAAGAGCACTGGCACGGCGCCACGCCCGACCGCTTCATGGCTCATGTCGCCATCCAAGAAGCCGATGTTCTAGGCCAGGTGGTCACCTGGCTGGAGCACGTCACCGACCAGGAGTACGACGGCAAGAAGTAGCCGTGGCTAGGAACCGCGGCGTCGATCGCCGAGCCCCACACTCGGAGGGGTGGCCCAGCTTCCCAGGGACAGCGGAGCGCGTGCAGGCAGGCCGGGGATCCGCCGTCCCGGCCGGTGCTGCGACGATGCGGTCATGACCGCTTCACATCCGCGAATCGTGCAAGTCGTGCTCGACACCACCGACTGCCGGCGGCTCGCCGAGTTCTATCGAGAGCTGCTTCAGCTGCAGTACCGGGCCGGTGACGAGCCGCCGCCGCCCGGCGAGCCGGACGACAAGGACTGGCTCACTCTGCGCAACGCGACCGGCTGGCAACTCGCCTTCCAGGAGACCGACGGTGTTCGCCCCTCGACCTGGCCCGAAGGGGACGTGCCACAGATGTTCCACCTCGACACGGCGGTGGACAGCCGTGAAGAGCTCGAGCGGCAGCGGGACCGAGCGCTTGCGCTGGGCGCGACGCAGCTGCTGGACCGCACAGACGACGAGGACGAGCCCCTGTATGTGTTCGCGGACCCTGCCGGCCACCCCCTGTGCATCTTCGTGGGCGATTGAGCGAGGATCTGCTGCCGTTTCACGAGCCTCGGTGGATCAACCAGCGATGCGGCGAATCTTGGACGAGAGAGCCCGGAGTGCGTTGGCGGACATGAGGGGTGGCTTGTTCCGCCCTCGCTGCCGCAGCGGCGTCTGCTCCGACATCACCAGCGGCAGCGACAGCACAACCGGCCGCCGCGCCCACAGTCAATCCGGCCGTCTGCGACCGGGTGTTCGCGCTCGTTCCGAGCAGCCAACCGTGGAAGGACGTGTCGCTCGGCAGCGTCAACGGCACGTCCCAGAACGCGCCCCTCGGCGCACGCGACAGCAGCGGTCTCAGTCGAGCGGAGCTGTGGGTCAGGATGTACGACTCGAGTGGTTCGTTGTACCTCCAGAACGTCAATACCGACACCGGCACCTTCGCCGCCGCCAGTAGCGGCAACTTCACTGGCGCCGCCGCGGTGACGAAGTCCATCAACAGCAGCGACGCAACCCAGCGGTGGACCGAGGAGCAGACCGGCTCCTGGTTCAAGTACCGGGCGTCGAACGGGCGGTACCTGACCTTCATCGTCGGGAACTCGTCCAAGCCGTACCAGCTCTACTCCAACGGTCATGGCGGCGACCAGTACTTCAAGAAGATCCTCGGCGGCTGCTACTGACCTGTCGCTGTCTGAACCGAGACCTGCCACCGGTCGCCTCGACCTGACCGTCGAGGCGGCCGGTACCGTCCCGACCGCATCGGTGACGGGGCGCTGAGGAGGTGTGCCGAGAAGCTGGAGAGACATCCGTTTCAGGTGGATGCCCGTGCGATGACGCGGTCGGCGCTTGGCCGTGGCTCTCGCGGCCCCGGAGGCCGGCCTTGGAGCTTGCCCATGACGACGTCGACGATCTCCCGTGCGGCGGCGGTGATGTTGCTGGCGACGGTGGTGAGCGGTGGAGCGGCCAGGGCGGCGGTGGGAATGTCGTCGACCCCGATGACAGCGACCTCGTCGGGGACTGTGATCCCGAGCTGTCGGGCACCGGCGAGGACGGCGAGGGCGACCTCGTCGTTGAAGGCACAGATCCCGGTGACGGCAGGGGAGTGGGTCCGCCATTCTCTGAGGGCGACGGCTGCCCCGTGGACGGTGAGCGGGACGGTCGTCACGCGCGGGTGCGGCAGACCCAGTGCGGCGCAGGCGGCGCGGACGCCATCGAGTCGGTGCTGGGCGAAGTAGAGGACGCGGTCGTTGTCGGGCCAGGCGTAGCCGAGGTGGCGGTGACCGGCCTGGGCGAGGTGCTCGACCTGCAGCCGGCCGGTGTGCACGTGGGACTGGTCGAACGCGAGGTCGTTGTCGTGGTCGAGGGAGGAGATGAGAATCAGCTCGGCGCCGCTGGCGTTGATGGCGGTGAGGTCGGACTCGGTGAAGCTGTCGTAAGCGAGAACCGCGGCCGGGGTGATCGACTTCCACAGGTCGGTGACCGGCCGCGCGCTCACCTGAGGATGGATGACGAACGTCAGGTCGTGCTGGGCGAACGCCTGGGACAGCTCGTCCAGCAGACTCGCGACGCCGAGACCGATGGGCCAGTCGGGGAGCAGCAGCAGGACGACATCGGAGCGACCACTGACCAGCATCCGGGCCGCCGCGGACGGGGTGTAACCGAGCTCGCCGGCCGCGGCGAGCACCCGCTGCCGGGTGGTCTCGGGGATCACCTGATGGGGAGTGTTGTTCATCACGTAGCTGACGGTCGCCTGGGACACCCCGGCACGCCGGGCCACGTCGGTGGCGGTGGGCCGCTTGGCGCGGCCCGCCCGGCTCCCTTCCTTCTGCGACGCAGTTGCCATGGCGCTGACTATGCCCTATTGTCGCTTATGCGCACAACTGATACGCATCAGTGAGGCGCATAGGCGGGCGCGACTTTCCCGTCTTCGAAACCTCGAGAGGACTGTCGTGTCTGATGGCGATGCTGATCTCATCTCCGTGCTCCAGCGGCAGGAGGAAGACCTGGTGCTCGAATCCTTCGACCACGCGGATGCCTGGACGCTCGGGGTGGGTCTGGTCGAGCTGGCCCAGGCGGCCGGGCATGCCGTGGGCATCGACATCCGGCGTCCGGGTCTGATCTTGTTCCGTGCGGCGCTACCCGGGATCACCCCGGACCAGGACTTCTGGATCGCTCGGAAGGCGGCGTTGGTGCTGCGGATGGAGTCGAGCAGCGCCCTGGTCGACGCCAGGCTGTCCGCCGCCGGCATCGACGCCGCGTCGATCGGCTGGCTGGGCGCCGAGTACGCCATCACCGGGGGATCGCTCCCGGTCCGGGTCCGGGGGGTGGGTGTCGTCGCTGCCCTGACCGTGTCCGGCCTGTCGTCCGAGAACGATCACGACCTTGCTGTGGACGGTCTCCGCCGCCACCTGCATGCGGCCGGCTCGGGTGTCGGGTCCAGGGTCGGCGGAGTCCGATGAGCGGGGGGCGCCGGCTCCGGCCGGGCCAGTCATGCCGGGTGCGGATCTGGAACCGTGCCTCCGCTGACGTACAGACCATCCACGAGTCCTCCAGCCGGCTCTTCGAGGCGCCCAACTGGACGCTCGACGGTCGGCTCGTCATCAACGGCGACGGGCTGCTGTGGACCCTGCCCGTCGACGGTTCCGCTGAGCCGGAGGCGATCAAGGCCGACGGCCTGCCCAGCGTCAACAACGACCACGTCCTGGCGTCCGACGGCGTCACCGTCTACGCCTCCGCCGACGACTGGCACATCTGGGCCGTCCCGCTCGCCGGCGGCACCGCCCACCGGATCACCCGCGGGGACGGTGCCCTGCACTTCCTGCACGGCGTCAGCCCTGACGGACGTCGCCTCGGCTACGTCCGACTGGAACCTGATGGTGACGACTGGTGGGCCTCGGCCACGATCCACACCATCGACACCTACGGACGGCACGATGTCGCCGTCACCACCCATCCCGGACCGGCCGACGGCTGCGAGTGGACGCCCGACGGAGCCTGGATCGTGTTCAACACCGAGCAGTTCTCCACGCAGCCCGGTCATGCGCAGCTGGCTCGGGTCCGGCCCGACGGCAGGGAGCTGGAACAGCTGACCTTCGACGAACGCGTCAACTGGTTCCCCCACGTGGCACCGACCGGAGACGTCGCGGTCTACCTCAGCTTCCCACCCGGCACGACCGGTCATCCCGCCGATCTCCCGGTGGAGCTGCGCCTGGTCGACGTGAACGCCTGGCATCAGCCAGAAACCGTGGTCGAGCTGGACGGCGGTCAGGGGACCATCAACGTCCCCAGCTGGGCGCCCGACGGATCCGCCTTCGCCTTCGTCGACTATCCCGTCGACCGCGGCGACCACCCAGTGAAGGCCTGAGTGCCACGAGCCCACGCCGACATCCGCACTCCAGTCAGTCAGGTCTGCGGAACTCACCCATCACGAAAGGACTGGCGATGTCTCGAACAGGTCCCGTCGGCGTCGGCTTCATCGGCACCGGCATGATCAGCAACAGCTACCTGGAGAACCTGTCCAGGTTCCCCGACATCGACGTGATCATCCTCGGTGACCTCAAGGTCGACCTCGCCGAGGCCCGAGCCGAGCAGCACGGCGTCGGTCAGTGGGGCACCCCCGAGGACGTGCTGCAGCATCCGGACGTGGAGGTGGTGGTGAACCTGACCATCCCGGCCGTGCACGCTCAGGTCGCCTCGCAGGCGATCGCCGCCGGTAAGCACGTGTGGACCGAGAAACCGATCAGCGTGGACCGAGACAGCGGCCGGAACCTCCTCGTCCAAGCCGAAGAGGCGGGCCTGCTGGTAGGGGTTGCTCCCGACACCGTCCTCGGCCCGGGGATGCAAACCGCGCGTCGGGCCATTGCCCGCGGTGAGATCGGCGAGCCCCTGTCGGCGCAGACCGCGATCCAGTACATCGGACCCGACATCTTCCACCCCAGCCCGGAGTTCCTGTTCGCCCCCGGTGCGGGTCCGTTGTTCGACACCGGCCCCTACTACCTGACAGCCCTCGTGCAGTTGTTCGGGTCCGTCCGCAGCGTCGCCGCGGTCGGCTCGACCAGCCGCACCACGCGTACCGTTCAGGCCGGCGATCGGGCCGGGGCCGTGTTCGACGTGCAGGTGCCGACCCACGTGTCGGCGATCGCCAGCTTCGTCGACGGCGGGGTCAGCCAGAGTGTGTTCAGTTTCGACTCCCCGTTGACCCGGATGGGGTACGTGGAGGTCACCGGTACCGAGGGGACCATGATCATCCCGGATCCCAACATGTTCACCGGCGAGGTCAAGATCACCCGGGCGCCGACCTTCGCCGCGATCGCCGACGATCCACAGTGGGAGAGTGTGCCGATCGCCGGCGTGTACGCCGAACGCGGCCTCGGCGTGCTCGACCTCGCCCGCGCGGCCCGAACCGGCGCCAGTCCGCTGGCTTCCGGAGAGCTCGGCTTCCACGTACTCGACACCCTGGTCGCCATCGACGAAGCCATCACCCAGGACCGGGTGGTCCACGTCGACAGCCGCGTCGACCGAGTGCACTTGGTGGCCGACGACTTCGACCCGTTCGCGGCAACCCTGCAGTAGCCTCCTGATCTCGACTGGTCGGGTTGTTGGGTGGCGTGCAACGCAAGGAAGTGCCAGCCTGCCTGCCATTCTGGCGATCTGGAAGTCGAGAAGGTCGGACCGGAGGAACGTTGGTCTCGAGTTCGGTGGTGCGCGCTCTATCTGAGCCTGCGACCACACCCTCACCCGCCTCGAAGCACTGATCAACCATCCGGCGCACCGTCCCGAGCGTCGGCGGACAGCATCCGCCACCGGCCGGGGAACTGAACTGCAACTGCGGGCCGTTGGAAGTTCAGGGTGTCGGTGTGGGAACGGAGCCGGGCATGATTCGTCATACCTACGACTGGTCTCGAAGTCGCACGGCTCTGGTCGCCAGCCTGGCCGGATTGCTCGTTGTCCTCCTGGGCTGCGCCGACACCGACGTCCGGACGAACACTGAGAGGTCGCCGGCCGCCGGTCAGGACCCGCTGCCAGTAACGCCGCCGACGCCGACACGGTCACCGGCTCGACCCGATCGATCCCAGCCGTCTCGCGTTCCGGCTGCCGCCACCACGGTGAAGCTCTCGTTCGGCGGCGACGTGATGTTCGAGGACGACCTGCGGGACCTGCTCGAGGAGCCCGAGCGTGGTCTGGCCCCGATCAGGGCCGCTACCGCCGCCGCGGACTTCACCATGGTGAACCTCGAGTCTGCGGTCACGACGCGGGGCGCGCGCGACCCGAAGGAGCTGGAGGACGCCGACAACCGCTACCACTTCCGGACCAGCCCGGACGCCCTCACCGCGCTGCAGTCCGCCGGCGTCGACGCGGTGTCGGTGGCCAACAACCACGGAGCCGACTTCGGCGCCGACGGCCTCGCCGACACGCTGCAGGCCAGGAGCAGATCGACCATGCCCGTCCTCGGCGTGGGCCGGAACCGCGCCGAGGCGTTCGCACCGCACCAGGTGACCTTGAAAGGACAGTCGTTCGCCTTCTTCGCGGCCGACGCCTCCTTCCTCGAGAGCACCGAGCCGTACTGGCAGGCGGGGACAACCACCCCGGGTCTGGCCGCCGCGCGTGGAGCGGGTAGGTCCGCTCTCCTGACGGCCGTCGGACGATCGGCGGCCAGAGGCACCGCGGTGGTGGTCTATCTGCACTGGGGCAGAGAGAACTCCACAGCGGTCACCGCTGACCAGAGAGTGCTGGCGGGAGCACTCGCGCGAGCTGGCGCTGCCGCCGTGGTGGGAACCCACACTCACCGGCTCCAGGGAGCGGGTTGGATGAGGAACACCTACGTGGCGTACGGGTTGGGCAACTTCATCTGGTACCACGGGACCGGAGGGGACACCGGGCTGCTCGATCTCACGGTCAGGGAGGGCCGCGTGGTCGCGGACGGGTTCCGGCCAGCCCTGATCCCAGCCGACGGAGGGCTGCCGCGCTTCCTTCGCGGTAGGTCAGCAGCGGAGGCGACGCTGAACTGGCGCACGCTGCGACGAGGCTCCGGCCTGGCGGCTGCTCCACCCCAGGAGGCGGGCTCACCACCCGTCTTCAGCGCGTCTGCCGGCCGCATCACCGCGAACATCCGCCGCAGGATGGCGAGCAGCTACGCGAACGGATGTCCGGTTCCGCTGGACGACCTGCGCTACCTACGCGTGAGCCACTGGGACTTCAACGGTCGCGTACAGCAGGGGGAGCTGGTGGTCGCCGCGAAACACGCCGACGCGCTGGTCGTCGTCTTCCGCAAGCTCTACGCCGCGAAGTTCCCGATCCAACGCATGCGGCTGGTGAGCGACTACGGCGGCGATGACGAGAGGTCCATGGCGGCCAACAACACCTCCGCCTTCAACTGCCGCACGGTGGCCGGCACGAGCCGTTGGTCGCAGCACTCCTTCGGCGCAGCTGTCGACCTCAACCCGATCCAGAACCCGTACGTCACCCGGGTCGGGGTGTCGCCGACCGCCGGGAAGCCGTACGCGGGGTCCGGCGACCGGCGAGCCACTGTCCAGGGACTCATCACGGCCGACTCGGCTGTGGTGCGGGCGTTCCGCGAGGGCGGCTGGGAATGGGGCGGGGACTGGAGCAGCCCGAAGGACTACCAGCACTTCTCCGCGGCCGGCTCCTGACGATGTGTGAGGACAGGCAGGGCGCGGCCAAGGCGTCCGCCTGCCGACCGGAACGGTAGCTGGCTTTCAGCAGCTTCAGGTGGGTCGCTTGTGCAGCGGTTGCCGGGCATCCGGCTCTGCATCGCCGTCCTGCCCCGACTTCACCCCTTCGGGTGTAGCGGGGGAGAACAAGCGGGGGTTTGATCGTGGTGTAGAGCGAATCAGCGCTCGAGATCATCACATAGGCGCGGCGTGATCGCCACCAGACCTGAGGAGACGAGCATGAACCGGGGAATCATCGGCACGATCATCGGTGTGTTGATCGTCATCATCCTGGTGATCGTGATCTTGCAGATGACCTGAGTGCTCACGAGCACCGGGGCACAGAACAGCAGACGTTGTTCGGCGAGCCAGGGGGAACTCACATGACAGAAGAAGCGCTCGACACCACCGCTGACCAGGTGAGAACTCCGGATGCACCTCGGGAGAGTCGAGTCGTGATCGACTTCTCTGTGGGACCTGCCGGTGTCGGCCCTCCTGCCAGCATCACGCCAGACGACCGCATGGGTCACGCACCGATTCCGCCGCCGGCCGAAGGCTGACGCCGACGATCGACCCAAGAGTCGCGATCACCGCGTCGCGGTCCCGGCCGAGGCAGCGCCAAGTGCGCCGAATGTCCTGGGCTTGAGGCCCCTTGGGCCCAAACCGGAGCCGCCGAGGGCCATGAGGGAGCGAACGGCGTCAGCGACTCAGATGCGCGGGGGAGTGCCGGCCTTCTGGAGAGCTGCGCTGATGATCTCGTCACGCAGAGTCGCGGTCGAAGCCGCAGCGAGGGCGTACTCGAGAGGCCGACGGTTTCGACGAAGGGAACGAAGGGTGGATACGAACGACATGAGGGTGGTTCCTTACAGGTGGTGCTGTTGACTCCTTCCACGCTGAAGGTTCCGCTTGCAGTCATGCCAACCCCATGGCTGGCCGTTCTATTCCGGCCACCTCGGGTGCCATGTCGAGTTCGGCGCCGGAGGAGCCGTGCTTCCGAATGTCGCTGTCCGACCAGTCGCCCGTGGGGGCCGTCAACGGGCATCCAGCTCGCCGACGCCGAGACGATCCTCCGGATCGAGGCGACGCAGGATGGCGCCGCCTATCTCACTCAGCTGTTGGATCTGGTGAGGGCTGAGCGCATCGACCACGTGCTGGCGGACGATCTCCACGTGCCCCGGGGCCGCCTGGACCACCTTGTCCTGGCCCTGCGGGGTGAGGCGCGCATTGGTCGCTCGCGCGTCCTCCGGGCAGGGCGCCCGCTCCACCAGACCTTGCTGTTCGAGCCGAGCGACGACATGCGACAGCCGGGACAGGGTGGCGTTGGTGCGGGCGGCGAGCGTCGACATACGGAGGGTTTGGTCGGGGGCGTCGGACAACCTGGCGAGAACGAAGTACTCGTAGTGGCTGATGCCGGCGTCGCATCGCAGTTGACTGTCCAGCGCCGCGGGCAGCAGCTCGCACACCGAGACGAGCCGGATCCACGCCCCCAGCTCCTCGTCCGACAGCCAGCGCACCATGTGGGCAACCCTACGAGATCAGTTGACGTGACAAGCGAACCGAAACTAGGCTGGCATTACTTGAACTTACAACGGAAACTTGGGCGGGCAGCGGCCAGGGCAAGACGTGGTCCGGCCGTTGTGCCTCGTCTCCTGTTCAGAGATGACCATCGGCCGCCGAAGGCGGCACTGAGGAGGAGGCGTCTCGCCTCCACGACAAACGAGGAGATCGCAGTGTGTTCGCAGGCCAACTGGTGAGGACAGCCGAGTCCGCGTGAGCAGTCGGCTCGTGCATCGGCTGATATCGCGCGCTTCCCGGGTTTGCCTGAACCTCTCGAACCAGGTGAAGGGCAACCAGAGGGCGGTCCAGTCCGTCCATGATCTCGCCACTCAGCTGGAGCTCCAGCCGTGTCGATGGAGCACGACCGGAAGCCAGAGTCCGAGCAACCGTGACGTGGGCTGGTGACGACGGCCCAGTCCGACGTACCGGCAGGTGGTGTGCCGGTGGCCCTCGGGGCCCGACGGCGCCGGATGGTAGAAAGTGCCATGGCCGCCAGCGACGACGTGACGACAGATGGAGCTGACCCCTCCGTCGCGGACAGCTTCCCGACAAAGAACCTGGCCAAGCCCGAGGTCCGGGACATGCCACCCGCCCCCAAGGCCTACCGCAAGCTGATCGGCCCGGGAATCATCGCCGCCGGCGTGGGGCTCGCTTCGGGCGAGTTCATCCTGTATCCGTTCATCGCCTCCCAGGTCGGGCTGGTGTTCATCTGGGCAGCCATCGTCGGTCTGATCACGCAGTACTTCATCAACCTGGAGATCGAGCGATACACCCTCGCCACCGGTGAGACTGCGCTCACCGGCTTCAGCCGTTACGGCAAGCATCTCGGCCTCTTCTTCGCGCTCTTGACCTACTTCGCCAACCTGTGGCCGGGTTGGGCGACCAGCAGCGCGACGCTCGCCTCCTACGTCTTCGGAGGTTCGCCGCGCACCATCGCGATCGGCATGCTGCTGGTGATCGGGCTGATCCTGACACTCGCGCCAGTGGTCTACGTCGCCCTGGAGCGGGCTCAGATGCTCAAAGTCGCCGCCGTCGTGCTGCTCTTCTTGGTCGGCGCCATCTTCGCCGTCGGCGCCGACGCCTGGGCCGACCTGCCGCAGGTCGTGACCCGCCCGAGGATCCCCGTCGAGGTACTCGGTCTGCCGGTGCTGCTGGGTGCCCTGGCCTTCGCCGGTGCCGGCGGCGGGCAGAACCTGGTCCAGGCGAACTGGATCCGGGACAAGGGATTCGGGATGGGCACCTACGTTCCCCGGCTGGTCAGCCCGATCACCGGCCAGCCCGAGGCCGCACCGAGCACCGGGTACGTCTTCGAGCCCACCGACACGAACATGGCTCGGTGGAGGGGTTGGTGGAAGTTCGCCAACCTCGAGCAGCTCTGCACCTTCGTGCTGATCACGTTCTTGACCATCCTGTTCACGTCGCTGCTCGCGTACTCCACCGTCTACGGACGTGAGGACCTGTCGAACGACATCAGCTTCATCAAGACCCAAGGTGAGGTGCTGGCCGAGCGGGTCGGACCGTGGTTCAAGTTCTTCTTCTGGATCATCGGCTCCTTCTCCCTCTTCGCCGCCGCTCTCGGCATCGTCGACTACACCAGCCGGCTGGCGGCCGACGTGCTCAAGACCAGCTACGCGCGCCAGGCCAACGAGTCCAAGATGTATGCCGGTCTGGTCTGGGGACTCGTAGGCATCGGCATCGTGGTCCTGCTGCTCGGCTTCGACCAGCCGATCGTGCTGCTGGTCATCGCCGCCGTGGTCGGCGGGTTCATGATGTTCTTGTACTCCGGGCTGTTGATCTTGATCAACCGCCGGACGCTGCCGGCGCCGATCCGCATTCGCGGTTTTCGGCTGGCGATGTTGATCTGGGCCATCGTGCTCTTCGGCACGCTGTCCATCCTCACCTTCCAGTCACAGATCGCCCGTCTGCTCGGTGGCTAGAACCGCTCACCTAGGGTGATGACATGAAGCTTGTCGTCGGCTTTGTCCCCACTGCCGAAGGCGCTGCCGCCCTCGACTTCGCCGTCTCCCACGCGAAGCTGATCGGTGCCGCCGTCACCGTGCTCAACACCGGGCGGAACGGCAACTACTCCGACCCGGTCTACGCGTCCGCCGAGGAGATCGAGGCTCTCGGGTCCCGGCTTTCCAAGGAGGGGATCGAGTACGAGATACGGCGGCCGAACGACGGTCTCCCGGCCAGTGACGCCATCCTCGGTGCCGCCGAAGGCATCGGCGCCGACCTGATCGTCATCGGGCTTCGCAAGAGATCAGCCGTGGGCAAGCTGATCGCCGGCAGCACGGCCCAGGCCGTGCTGCTGGGATCAGACGTCCCCGTCGTGGCGGTTCCAGTGCGGCGCTGACCCGACAGCAGCCGCCTCACCGCGTGCGATCTGGATGCTGTTGGGCTGACAGCGAGAGGCGCATTCGTCCCGCTCCTTCAGAGGCTTGTCGGCAGCCGCAGCGAATCGGTCGACCTGCCGCCGTCGCCGACCGTTACGGCACGCGGTAGCCCGCCGCCCGGAAGAGCTCATACCACTCGGGGCGGGTGAGCGGGATATCGCTGCCCTGCGCTGCTCCGGCCACGCGCTCCGGCGTGGTCGTTCCGAGCACGACCTGCATCTGAGCGGGATGCCGGGTGATCCACGCGGTGGCGATGGCGATCGGTGGGACGTCGTAGTGATCGGCGAGGCGGTCGATCACCGCGTTCAGCTCGGCGTACTCGGGTGCGCCGAGGAACGGGCCGGTGAAGAAGCCGGCCTGGAACGGTGACCACGCCTGCACGGTGATCTGGTGAACTCGGCAGTAGTCCACGATGCCGCCGCCGTCGAGCGTGACCGACTGGTCGAGGCCGGCCATGTTGGTCGCCACCCCCTGCGCCACGATCGGCGCATGGGTGATCGACAGCTGCAGCTGGTTGGCCACGATCGGCTGACGGACGGTGGTCGTGAGCAGGTCGATCTGGCGCGGAGTGTGGTTCGAGACGCCGAAAGCTCGGACCTTGCCTGAGGACTCGAGCTCGTCGAAGGCTCGAGCCACCTCCTCCGGTTCGACCAGCGCATCTGGGCGATGCAGCAGCAAGATGTCGAGGTAGTCGGTCCGCAGAGCGCGCATCGACGCCTCGGCGGAAGACACGAGGTGCTCGTACGAGAAGTCGAAGTAGGGACCGCTGGGGACGATGCCGGCCTTGGTCTGCAGGACGATCTCCGACCTCTCGGACGGTGTGAGCTGCATCGCCTCGGCGAAGCGCGCCTCGCACTGGTGCAGGTCGGAGCCGTAGACGTCGGCGTGGTCGAAGAAGTCGATGCCGGCATCGCGCGCCGTGGCGATCAAGGAGCGGATGTCGTCGTCGCTCTTGTCTGCTATCCGCATCAGGCCGAGGACGACGTTGGGAGCGGTCAGCCCGGCTGAGCCGACGGGAACGGTTCTCATGACCGGGAGTCTGCCAGGTGGGTGCGCAGGGACCAGCTCTGCGGAGTTTTGGAGCGAAATCCACACGTGGCGTGGATAGAGGTGCAGAAGGCCCCGATGGCGCCCTGAGCCTGTCGAAGGGCCTACCGGCGAAGGTCAAGGAGCGTCAGCCGTCGGGTACGTGACGGGTGTCGCGTGAAGCCGAGTGACGACGTCGCCCAGGACGGCGGCAAGATCGTCGGCGGTGGTGAACGCGTCAGCAGAGATGGCCAACGGGGCTCCGAGCACCACCAGTGGGGCACCCAGGCCGGGACAGGCGATGGCGTCGTCGATGCTGAGGCCGCCGACGGCCTGGACCGGCACTCTGGTCGCCGCCACCAGATCAGGCAGGGCGGCCAACGGTGAGGGGGTGTCGGGGTTCTCGCCGCGGTGATCGAAGCCGACATGGTGGATGAGAGCGCCGACGCCGAGGTTCTCCAGCCGATCGGCGGCGATGATCGGATCAGGTTCGCCGAGGTCGTCGCCCATCACCAGCAGGTCGTAGGTGGCACCGGCCTGGCAGACCCGGGTGACGGTGGCGTCGTGGGCCCGCGACATCACCACTACGGCGTCCGCGCCGGCTCTGGCCATCATCTCCGCCTCCAGGTAGCCGCCGTCCATGGTCTTCAGATCGACGACCAGGGGATGGTCAGCAAAATCACGACGGAGCCGGCGAACCGCATGGAGCCCCTCGGCGAGCAGCAGCGGAGTTCCGATCTCCAGCCAGTCGATGCCACAGTCGACGGCGATGCGGGCCGTGGCCAGGGCCTCCTCGATGCTGATGAGGTCCAAGGACAGCTGCACGATCGGGGTGCGAATCGAGCTGCGGTGAAGCGGGCTGATCAGAGTCATCGGTGGTCCTCGGGATCGGTCAGCGACAGGGTCGGGAACGGACGAGCAGAGCGACGCCAGGCCTTCGAGTCTCAGCGTCGACATGGCTGATCATGGTCTCGCCGATCATGGTGGCGCGGCTGGCGACGCTTGCCAGAGCAGGTAGGTGTACGTAGTCTCTCCACGTTCCTCGGTCCTGACAACGGGCCTGACTGACGCCGGAAGGGGACCTGGTCGGTGAAGATCAGCGTGTTCCCCAAGGGAGAGCTCGACGCGATCGTCAATCAGACTCTCAGCGTTCCGGCGTGGATCGCCTCCGTCGCCACGCTCCCCATCGACGGAGTCGAGCTCTACTCGGGCATGTTCGACGGCGCGAACGACGACGCCCTCGCGGAGGTGGCGGACTGCCTCGCCGAGCACCACCTGGTGATGCCGATGCTGTGCGCGTCGCCCGACTTCACCCATCCCGATCCGGTGCAGCGGGCAGCGGAGCTCGTCCGGCAGCGACGGATGATCGAGATCGCCAGCCGGCTCGGCGGTCCAGGCGTCTCCTGTCGCGTGCTGTCCGGACAGCGCCATCCTGGGGTCTCGCAGACCGACGGGACGGCGTGGACGGTGGACGCGATCACCGCGCTGCTCCCGCTGGCGCGCGATCTCGAGGTGATCTTGGCGATGGAGAACCACTACAAGGACGGCTACTGGCGCTATCCCGAGTTCGCACAGTCGCCCGACGTCTTCTGCGACATCCTCGACCGGATCGAGGACCGGGTTCACTTCGGCGTGCAGTACGACCCGTCGAACGCCATCCTCGCCGGGGCCGACCCGGTCGACTTCCTTCGCCTGGTCGTCGATCGAGTCGTGACGATGCAGGCCTCGGACCGTCGGTTGCGGCCCGGCGCTCGGCTGCAGGACGTGCTGGCCCACGACGCGGCCGGCTACTCCGCCGATCTCGAGCACGGGGTGATCGGCGAAGGTCTCAACGACTACCCCGCGATCTTCGGGCTGCTGGTCGACGCCGGCTACGACGGGTGGATCAGCATCGAGGACGGCGTGAACGGCTATGACGACCTGCGTGCGTCCGCCGAGTTCCTGGTCGACGCCCGGAGCCGCTACTTCGGCGGCTCCCATGAGGTGTCGGTGGCGGCCCGCGCCACCGCGATCGCGGCGGCGTCCCGATGACCGTCACCATGCGTGGACTGGTCCTGCTGCCGGACGGGCAGGTCGAGCTGCGCGACCATCCGCGGCCGCGCCCAGAGCGGGACGGTGTCCTGGTGCGCGTCGCGGCGGCCGGTGTCTGCGGATCCGACCTGCACATGTGGCACGGCACCCAGAGCTGGCCGACGGCACCACCGGTTGTGCTGGGCCATGAGATGGCCGGGGTGATCGCCGACGTCGGTGCTGACGTGGGCGGCTGGCGGGTCGGCGATCGAGTGGTGTGCGAGACCGCGGCACGCATCTGCGGCCTGTGTCAGCTCTGTCGAACCGGCCGGTACAACCTGTGCCCGCAGCGTGAGGGCTACGGTGCCACGATCGACGGCGCATTCGCCGAGTACGTCGCGGCACCCACCCGGATTTTGCACCGCATCCCCGAGCACACCTCCATGGAGGATGCGGCTCTGACAGAGCCATTGGCTGTCGCCTACAACGCGATGGTCGAGCGTGCCCAGGTCAAGCCAGGTGACGTGGTCGTCATCCAAGGGGTCGGCGCGATCGGCATGCTGGCCATGCAGGTGGCACGCCTGCGCGGAGCGAGCACCATCGCGATCCTCGGCACCGCAGCGGATCAACAGCGCCTGGCCATCGCCGCCGCGCAAGGCGCCGACGCGGCCGTGGACGTGACGAGTGAGTCAGCTGCTGAGCTTGTCCGGGGCATGACCGCAGGGCTCGGCGCGGACCTGGTGGTCGACGCCACCGGCACCAGTGCCGCCCTACGGGACAGCCTCGACCTGGTACGGCCCGCCGGCCAGATCGTCAAGGTCGGCTGGGGCCCCGAACCGCTCGGCTTCAGTCTCGACCCGCTGGTGCAGAAGGCGGTGACCCTGCACGGATCGTTCTCCCACACCTGGCAGACCTGGGAACGAGTCCTCCAGCTACAAGCGCAGGGTCGACTGCGGGCCTCGGCGGTCATCGGCGGCAGCTACCCCTTGAATGAGTGGCAGACCGCGTTCGGGCAGATGCAATCCGGTCGGAATATCAAGTCCGTCCTGGTGATCAACTAAGCGCCGAGCAGCAACCGGTAGCCGACCTAGGCGGTCGTGCGCTGAGCCTGTCGAAGCGCACTCTCGCCCTTCGACAGGCTCAGGGCGCGTTGACGGGATCAGGACGCTTCGACAGACGAGGCCCTCAGCTTGGAGGCCAGGACCAGGGCTGCGGAGATCAGCACCACGTTCTTCACCACGAACTCGCCGATGGTGGTCAGCAGCAGTGGGTTGGCGTTCTGGAAGGCGAGGTCGGGCTCCATCACCAGGACGAGGAACGTGCCGCACAGGTGTGCGGTCAGCACCACGCAGACGAACGGCAGCAGTCGACCGACCAGGAGGGCGACCCCCAGCAGCACCTCGACTGCGCCCAGAGCCGGGACGAACCAAGCCCGGTCGAGCCATGGCACGGTGCCCGCCACAAGATCAGCAACCGGCGTGGCACCGGCCACCTTGAGGGCGCCGAACCAGATGAAGACGACGCCCAGTGCCACCCGAAGGAGCGGCAGGCTGAACCGTGCGGCTCGCGCAGCCACCCAGGCCTCCACCTGGCCGATCCGCTCGGGGATCCCTGGGCGTCCTCCTGCCAGCGGGGCCGGCGTGGCTGTCGGGCTGGGCGAAGGTGCTGCGTCAACAGCGACCTTCGGATTGGTGATGGTCATGATCGCTCCCCCGAGCTGACTCTCGGGAAGCCGGACGGCTTCCACACGATGGGAGTCAGACCCGCTCACCCGGTCGCCTGATACAACCGAGATGCTTCTGGCTTGCGTCTCGGCGTCCACGTCGCGATCACCGGCGTAGACGACGTTGCCGCGACCGAGCCTGACGCCGGTCCAGCCGCCGGCACGGAAGTCGGCGAGCAGGCGATGCGTTTCGCCCATCTCGGGAGTCTGACAGGTGAGGCGAACGACGCTGCCAGAAGGCAGACACCACAAGGAGGACACCATGACGAGCACGCCGGTTGAACGGACGACAGCAGGAGCCGGCCGACCACCAGTTGTCGACCTGGCGACCTGGCAGGCGGCGCGGGACGAGCTGCTGGTGCGCGAAAAGGCCCACACCCGAGCGGGTGATGCGTTGGCCGCGGCCCGCCGACGGCTACCGATGGTGCAGATCGACGGGACGGTCGAGGTCGTCGGACCCGATGGTCCGGTCCCCTTCCTCGACCTGTTCCAGGGCCGCAACGAGCTGATGATCTACCAGCACATGTGGTGGGACGGTGCGCCGCACCAGGGGCAGTGCGAGGGCTGCACCAACGCGGCTTGGCACCTGAAGGACTCCGTCTATCTCAACGCCCGCGGTGTCTCCTTCGCCATCGTGACCGTCGGCGATTGGGAGGAGGTCGAGCCGTTCGTCACGTTCATGGGCTACACCCAGCCCTGGTACTCGGTGTGCGACGTGCCGGCCCCGATCGGTGGTGAGATGGGGCACCTCGTCAGCTTTCTGCGCGATGGCGACCGGGTCTTCCTCACCTACTCCACGACCGGTCGCGGCAACGAGCCCGCCAACGGTACCTTCGGTCTGCTCGACATGACGCCGTACGGGCGGGGTGAGGCGTGGGAGGACAACCCGGAGGACTGGCCCGAAGGCAACCACGCGTGCTGGTACTGGCGTACGGATGTCGACGGCAACAGCACCTGGGGAGACACCAGCCGGCCCGTCCCTCAATGGACGCGGCCCGGCGCGACCCCCGAGGACAGTCTGGGACGCCAAGGACATCACTGACCGTCGGCTGGCGCGCCACCGCCCGCGGCTAGCGGGTCAGGTCCTCGTGATCGCGTGTTCGACCGGTCGCACCGACACCATGGTCGTCGCCGTGCGACCGTCGCGCACCGTCAGCGCGACAGCACCGTTCCCCAGGCGGGTGTCGTCGTCGACGATGTCAGCGACGAGGCGGTCATCGACCCAGCCCCGGACGCCCGATCCGTCCACCTCGAGGGTCAGCTGATAGGTCGTGCCGTATTCCCAGCCGTACGACGTGATCGCCAGCTCCGTCTCGCCGTGCCAGCGCCGGAGCAGGCGCACCCGGTCGCGTCCGATCAGCTCGAGTACATAGCCGCGCTCCATTCCCTGGACGCGGGCGCCGAGCCCGGCCGCCTCGGCCAGATGCGGCGTGACGTCGGCCGAGACCCGGTAGTCGCGCCAGTCGCGTGTTCCCTGGATGAGCAGGCCCAACCCGGCGTCCTGGATCAGCCGGAACGGCTCATCGACATGAGCGACCCGGGTCACGGCGTCGACCCAGGCCCGCTGCCACATCAGGCCGCCCCGCGCCGGTCGGGAGAAGGAGACCGTGGGTTGGCCCGACCAGTCGAGCCGATCCAGCAACAGCTCGCCAGCGCCGCTCGAGGACTCCACCGCCAGGCCGACGAAGGTCACCGGCTGCCCACCGAGGTCGGGAACCGTCCAGGACAGCTCGGTTCGCGTTCCCGGCGACAGGGTCGTGGCGGGACCGGTCGCGCGCTGGAGCGCGTCATCGAGACATCCGACGTCAGAGACCTTGATCACCAGCTGCGCCGTCAGTGCAGCGGCATCCTCGGGTACGTCGACCACGGCCCGGACGGTCTGCCCGGGATACAGCGTCGGCGACGCCATCAGCCCGTAGCCGGGCATGTCGCGAGCCTCCGGCGGGATGAAGGTCGGCGTCACCACGTCCAGCGAACCCGGTCGGTCGACCGCGATCCGCAGCCGGCCCCGGCCGTCGGCGCCCGGGACCTGGGCTGCGCCGCCGAACCCGTCGCCCTCCTCGATCTGGAACCCCTGGACGGACCCCGGGAAGGTGAAGTGGAACCGCGCGCCGTCCTTGGGCACCAGGGGTTGCCTGCCCGCGCGAATGCGACCGTGAGCAGCGAGTCGGAGCGCCTCCTGGGCCGCGTCGGTGATCACCCCACCCGCTGCCGCCGTCGGCAGATAGAGGCGATCCGCCAGAGGCCCGCGGTAGTCGACACTGCTGGTCAGCCCGGCCAGTCCGGCGAAGACGCCCATCACGGAACCGACGTCGCCGGCGTTGGAGTCGGTGTCCCAGCCGCAGGTGTTGACCACCGTCATGGCGCGCCCGAAGTCGCCGCCGCTGTGGGCGATCGCCGCGATCACCACGGCGTGGTTGGGCACGACGTGGCAGTTGCCGCCGTACCGGTGATAGCCGTAGCGCTTGTCGATCCTGGCCCGCGTCTCGTGCCAGTCCCCACGCTCTGCCCACCGGCGTACGTCGCTGATCACGTCGGCGATCAGGCATCCCGGCTGGACCTGGGAGAGGCCCTCGTCGAGCATCGTCTCGACGTCGGCGGCGACGAACGCCGAGGCCACCATGGCGCCCACCATCCGGGCCGCCTGCAGCGCCTCACCGTCATGACTCACGCTGGCGGCCCGCTGCACCAGGTCGGCCGCTCCGGCCGGATCGGCGGGGCAGGTCATCGCGAACCCCTCGCAGAAGATCTGCGCGCCGACCTGCTCGGCCACCACCCGACCGTTCAGCTCGGCTGACCCGGAGCGGGGGGCCGGCACTCCGGACCGGAGTCGGAGGTACGCGGTGTGCTCGGTCGAGTTGCCCAGACCGCCCCACCACAAGACGGTGCGTCCGGGGATCAGCTCGTTCAGCCAGGTCCGGCCCACCGCCTGCGGATCCAGAGGCTCGCCGGCGGCCAGGTCGTCCAGCACCCGCGGGAACACCAGGGTGCCGCTGATGTCGTCGTCGGTGACGACCAGCAGGTGGTTGTTGAACGGCAGGTCCAGTCGGTCGTTGACGTAGCCGGTCACCTCACCGAGCTCACGCATGATCCGCTCGTACGTCCAGCCCTCGAAGGGCCGACCGAGGTAGACGCCGATGATCTTGCCCAGCACGCCGGCGTACACCCGCTCCTCGTAGTCGGCGGAAAGATCATCGACGGTGTGCAACGGAGACTCCCGGGTGTCAGACACGAAGACAGGGCCTTCTCTCCGACGGTACTGCAGGCGACTTCGGGAGCCAGCCGACGTCGATCGCCTCAGCCGATACCAGGCTCGGACCGACCTGCGAGACAGCATGTTCCGTCCGCGTGGCAGACGTCCCCGGTTGCATCTCGACGCCTGATCGCCGCTGGTCGAGTCTTCAGGAGCGATGTTCGTTGGCCAGTCGGTCAGCGCAGAGAGGGGCTCCGGTCAAGAGCCCCTCTCTTCACGAACCAGCGGTCCGCTCAGGCGCGATCGGTGCCCGGCACATCACCCTCGACGTCGACCCGCTCCTTGCGGACGTCGGCGTCGACGGTCTGCTGCTCGGTGACCGTCTCGGTGTCCAGCCGAACCCGCTCCACCGGCACCGTCTCCTTCTCCACGACCGGCCGCTCCTCGTGCAGCACCACCTCGTGCTCCTCCTCGGAGATCTCCGGCCCGGAGGTGGCGGCACCGACGTTGGCGTCGGTGATCGGCTCGCGCTCGAGTCGCACCTCCTCCCGCTGCACCGGCACGGTCTGGGTGACGTTCTCCGTCACCACGTACTTCCGCAGCCGTGCCCGGCCGGCCTCCTGGCGTTCGGTGCCCACTGCCAACCGCTCCTCCGAGACCGTCATCGCCTCATCGGTGGTCGGTCCGGAGGTGTCGTGACCGACGCGTCGATCCCTGCGATCGTCATCGGCCAGTCCGGCTGCGTCCCGGTCGTCATAGGTGCCGCCGGTCGTCGCGTACCGGTCCGTGGCGTCGCCGGTCGTCGCATACCGGTCCGTGGCGTCATTGCGGCCGTAGTAGGCGTAGAGCTGCTGCTCCTCCTCCGGAGTCAGGTGCCCGTCGGCATCGAGATTCGGCGCGTCCTTCACGAAGTCCTTGGTGTAGGGGACGGTCACCCGGTCAGCAGAGAGCTCGGCGTCGCTCAACGGCACGAACGTCTCCTTGGTGCCGAACAGGCCGGTGGACACCGTGACCCAGTCCGGCCGGCCGGTGGTGTCGTCGAGGTAGATCTGCTTCGCACTGCCGATCTTGCTGCCGTCCGAGCCGTACACATCTCGGCCCGTCACCTGGTCGATCTGGTCTTGACCTAGCACTGTTTCTCCTTTTCGGAACCGGTGGAGTCGGGGTGACCCCATCTCTCTGCTTCAGTTACCCGAAGCCTTACACCGTAAACTTCCGGCGGCTTACACTGTAAGGCAGAAGTCGCCACAAGTGAAGACGACCTGGTGACCCGCGCTTCGCGTACGTGGTTGGGGCGTGGCATCCACGGTCGGTCAGTCCGTGAGGGCGGTCACGGTGAGGTAGTTGTGCACCGGATAGAAGTGCAGGTCGGGTTCGGGGAGTTGCAGGTACCGGAGCACCGGGACCGCTTCCTCCTGTTGAAAGAACTCGAACAGTCCCCGGTTGCGCCAGACCTCGCAGATGCGTAGTCCGTCCGGGGTCGAGTGCGCCCAGTGAAACAAGCACCCCGGTAGGGCAGGGCCGCTCGGTGCCAGGTGCATCGTGCGGATCAGACGGTCGTAGTCGTCGAGCGTGGCGCCGACGAAGTCCATGGTCACGCCCACCGGCTCCACCCATCCGAGCAGGGACCGGAGAGGGTCGAGGATGTCGTGCGGTGCGAGGTGGTCGGCGTGATCACCGGACTCCGTGTCCTGTGGGCGGGTCATCGTCGTCATGCTGCTGCGTCCATCTCCTTGCTGCCGGATGGTGAGACCTTCGGTGTGGGTGCCAGTGCCGGTGCCGGCGGCCAGAGGGCGCCGGCTGACGGCTCCTCGGTCCAGCGATCTGGAGCGCGTGGATCGGCGACTCTCTGAGAATGACAACGCCTTGACCCACCGGGCATGATGCGGCGCTGTCGTCTCCGGTGCTGAACAGCACAGGCTCTCGGCCGCCGCAGCCGGTGATGCTGACCTGCCGACGAGCTGCGAAGTCCGCGTCATGGCGGACAGGGATAGGCGTCTTCACCTCAGATCGCTGATGCACGCCAGCCACGGATCTGCAGACCGCCAGAGGCACCGGTCAAGATTCTCGACTGACCACGTGGATCACCCTGCGGTCACCCTCTCGCGCTCCTGTGAGCGTTCTGTTTAACTTGCCTCGCGAGTTAATGAGGGGTACTTCCGAGCGAGGTATCTGGGGTTCACGGGGGAACGATGCTCGACGATGTCATTGGCGTGGGTAGATACCGCTTGGGGCGGCCGCTCGGCCGCGGAGGCATGGCCCAAGTCAGATTGGGGCTGGACGTCAGCACCGGTCACGCCGTGGCGGTGAAGCACCTGACCGGCGAGCTTGTCTCCAACGCGCACGCACGGCGCCTCTTCTCAGCAGAGGTGACGACGACGGCAGCTCTCGAGCACCCGGGCGTGGTGCGGGTGCTGGACTCCGGCGAGGCGATGGATCGGATCACCGGAATCTCGACACCGTACTTCGTGATGGAGTTCGTTCCGGGTGATCCGTTGTGCACCTTGACGCGGCAAGGAAAGCCGGTGTCGGTGGAGCAGAGCCTCCGACTGACCCGCCAGCTGCTGGATGTGCTGGCGTACTGCCATGACGCCGGGCTGGTCCACGGTGACATCAAGCCTGCGAACGTGCTGGTGTCGCCGACCGGTGGCGTCAAGCTGGTGGACTTCGGCGTAGCCCGATCCGTCGGCGAGCTCTGTCAGACCGGACCAGCCAGTCGTCCCGTGGAGAGCGCCGCCGACGACCGTCCCGTGCCGCACTTCGTCACCATGAAGTACGCGTCGCCCGAGCAGATGCAGCAGCTGCCTGTGGATGCCCGCAGCGACCTGTACTCGGTCGGCTGTGTGCTGTACGAGCTGTTGACCGGGCGACCGCCCTTCGCGGGCGAACCGGAGAAGCTGCTCGCCCACCACCTGTTCGATCGTCCGAGCATGCCGAGCGAGTACAGCTCAGCAGTCACCAGCGATATAGACGCCATCGTGCTTCGGGCTCTGCAGAAGTATCCGCAAGACCGCTATCCCTCCGCGGCAGTGATGATCGAAGACATCGACCGGGCGCTCGAGGCGGTTCGGGCACGATCGAGTGTTCCGGCTCTGCCAGCGGTATCCGCAACGGAGTCGACTACGTGGCCGGCGCGGGCCGTCGTCGCTGGGGCACAGGCGCGAAAGCTTCATCAGCGTCGACTGGTCCGTGGCGTCAGTGCCCTGGCCGCAGCGCTGTTGCCGGTCGCCGGCTTCGGCGCTTTCCACCTGCGTGGTCCTGTACCAGTCGGCAGCGTCTCCGGGGCTCTGAGCGTCGAAGGCGTCGTGGAAGCGCGAAACGGTACGCGAGGATCCCTCACGACGACAACTCGGCCCGGAGCTCACAGCGCGGCGGGGAGGGCCACCGTTCTGCAGATGAGAGGTGCAGCGCTTCCCCTGAATGGCGCGACTTCGGGTGCTGGACTCGACGGGTCGGGTCGCCGGGCATCGGCTCCGGTGGACGGCGGTCAGAAGCCCGACGTAGCAAGCGTTCGCGAATCGGCCGGTGCGGCGGCTGCGCCGGAGATCAAGCAACCGAAGTCCCGTAGGCCCGCCGTCGCCCAGCCACGCGGGCCTGCGTCGGGCGGTTCTGGGTCGAAGCCGGACAATCCGAAGCCGGACAATCCGAAGCCGGACAATCCCAAGCAGGACAATCCCAAGCCGAACAATCCCAAGCCGAACAATCCCAAGCCGAACAATCCCAAGCCGAACAAGCCGGAACAGCCCAGGCCCGACCGGCCGAAGTCGGATCTCCCGAAGCCGGACAAGCCGGACAAGCCGGACAAGCCGGAGAAGCGGGACAAGCCGGATGCTGCGGAATCGAACGAGGGCGCTGGCTGAGGCACTGACCTGTTCGGCACCTCGACAGATCTCGACACTCCGAAGCTCGAGCTCTCGAGCTACTGACGAGGCCTCGTCCTCGACACTTGACACATGCCGAGACGCGCCGGAACGTATCGGCCATGAATGCTTCTGACACTCCGCCTGCCGCGGCATCGTCACCGTCACCAGCCACGCGTCGCGCGGTCCGAATCGCGGTGCAGATCGCTCCACAGCACGCTTCCTACGAGACGATCCGGGCCACGGCAGCGTCGCTCGAGGAACTCGGGGTGGACGCTGTGTTCAACTGGGACCACTTCTTCCCGCTGTCCGGGGAGCCGGACGGCTTGCACTTCGAGTCATGGACGATGCTGGCTGCGCTCGCCGAACAGACGACCCGCGTCGACATCGGAGCGCTGGTCAGCTGCAACAGCTATCGCAACCCACACCTGCAAGCCGACATGGCGCGCACGATCGATCACATCAGCGCCAAGGGCGGCCGTGGGCGATTCATCTTCGGCATCGGCTCCGGCTGGTTCGAGCGTGACTACGACGAATACGGCTACGAGTTCGGCACTGCCGGGAGCCGCTTGGACGCGCTCGCCGCGAACCTGCCGGTGATCAAGCAGCGGTGGCGCCAGCTCAACCCGCCGCCCACGCGTGAGATTCCTGTCCTCATCGGCGGGGGCGGTGAGAAGAAGACGCTGAGGATCGTGGCGGAGCACGCCGACATCTGGCACAGCTTCAGCGATGCCATGACGCTGCACCGCAAGCTCGGCGTGCTCGCGGAGCACGGACGTTCTGTCGGACGTGACGTCTCCGAGATCGAGATCTCCACAGATCTCTCCTCCAGCACGGTCGACGAGGCTGACGCGCGGTACGAGGTCGGCGCGACGCTGTTCACCGTCGGGATCTCCGGTCCCGACTACGGCACGTCCGCCGTGAGCGACTGGCTGGCCTGGCGAGATGAGAAGAACCGATCACAGGTGCGCTCCTAGACCGCGGATCGACGCGCCTGAAGCTGTTGGCCAAGGTCGCTGACCCGAGAACGACCGGCTGTCGCGGTGCAGCTGTCCCGCCGGGTGCTCGGTCACTCTGCGGATGTCGTCAAGGAGATGACGCTGAACTCTCGTTGGCTGGGTATGCACGACGTCGTGAAGCGCCGGCGACGGTCAGGAAGGAGTCGACGTCATGGCTGAGTCCGCAGTGTCGGATCAGGTCCTCGCCCGAGCCCTGGGCATGTACGCAGGCATGGTCAGCCAGGTGCTGAACAACCCGCAGCGCTGGCTCGGAGTCGACGAGGATCCGCCCCTCACGGCGGGGCTGCCGGTCCGGATTCTCGACGCCGTCCGTGATCGAGCCTTCGGTGACATCACCCCGGCGTCGCCGGGATGGGCCACCCAGCCGGAGACGAAACGCATCGAATGGTGGCTTCGGCGGATAGCGATCGGCGCAGCGCTCGCCGCCGCGGCTCCGCGCTTCACCGGCGCCCTGGCTGATCGGCTACCGGTCCAGGCCGCCCTGGGGGCCTCGGCTGCCGGGCTGGCCATCTGCGCCGTCGCCCGCGAACGCGGAATCGCCGCGGCCGACTGGGTGCCGCTCCTGAGCCGGGTGCTCTTCGACCGTGATGTATCGGCGGTAGCACCCGCTACCGTGCCGACCCGAGGCCAGTCCGCTGACGAGCTGGAGAGTGCCGCCGGCGACACCACCGAGCCGCCCAGCAGCATGGCGGTCCTGTCGCAGGGTGCACAGCGCGTCGTCCGTACGCTGTGGCGCCTCGCTCGGGTGCTGCTCGAGCTCCAGAGCCTGTTCGACAAGCGTCCGCGTGGCGCCCTGTATGCGCGCACGCTCGCGAAGGTCCCGGTGATCGGCGTGGCCGGCGGCTGGCTCGACGAGCGCGGAGGCATCCGCAAGGCGGCCAAGAGGGCCCAGCACCTGCTGGGCTGAGTGATCGACTCCGGCATCGAGCCGGCGCGCCCTGCTGATGCCGGCGAGATCAGTCGGCTCGCAGGAAGGCGGCGACGTCGTCGGCGAACCGCTGCCGCAGCACGATCGCGTGACCGGCATCGGGGTACATGATCAATCTGCCGCGCGTCATCCGGAGGGCCGTCTCGGCGAACATCTCCGGCGTCCAGTAGTAGTCGCGCGCGCCGCAGATCACCAACGTCTCGGTGGCGATCTCGGACAGCCGGTCCTGGACATCGAACGCGTCCTCGGCCAGCAGCATGGTCACCGTGTCCGTCGGGTTCTCGATCTTGATGCGCGGCGCCACCACTCTCATCACCGGAGCCAGCAGCGTGCGAACCCACGCCTGGCGCACCATCCCGTCCAGGCCTTCGACCATGGCATCAGCGGTGTAGTGACCGGTTCTCTGCAATCCGCGGGCAAGACTCAGCTGGGCTCGCTTGGCCACCGGCCCCAACCGATAGGCAGCGCTCGCAACGACGGCCCGGCGTACGGCATCGGGCCGATCAGCGATCAGCTGCAGCACCAGCGAGCCACCGGTGGAGTGCCCGAGGACGTGCACCGGACTGCCGAAGTGCTGCCAGATCGCTTCTGCGTGCCGCTCGGCCACCTGGGCGAAGGTGGTGGTCGGATCCATGCCCGGCCATCGGTTGACGAAGAAGACCTCGTAGCCGTGCTCCGCCAGCGGCCGCACCGTCCTCAGCGTCATCCGGCGTTCCACGCCGGGCCGCGGGACTCGGTGGTTGGCGGTGCTGCCGCACAGGTAGACCAGCGGCTCACCCCGGCCGAGCGCCAGATACGGGAGTCCGCCGGGCAGCGTTCCTTCTCGAACAGCTGGTGATTCCTGCACGAACAGGACTGTAGCGATCTGCGGTGTGGGTGATCGCTGTCGCCGGGCCGCTTCGGACAGGCTCAGGGGACGTGGACGACCATTGACCGCACGTCCGGACGCTCGCTAGGTTCGATCCGGCTGCGCGTTCGGGGGGGAGCCCACATGAGTCTGGGCAGCGAGATCGTCACTGTGGCCCTCGGCTACGCACGGGCCAGGTTCGACGAGCTCCGGGATTCCGTCCTGGCTGACGTCGACGCCTTCGCCCAAGCCCTGGGGATCGCCGAGTTCGTCGACGCCGGTGGCCAGGTTGCTGCTCACCTGACGGCCGCGAAGAACGCCCTGGACCAGGCGCAGGTCGACCTCGGCAACGGCAACCTGATCGGCGCCGCTACTCAGCTGGGCACCGCGATCGATCGGCTCGACCAGGCGGCCCGGATCGTCACCGGCGTCGCCCCGCCGGCCACCTCCCCGCTCGAGGCGCTGCTCGAGAGCGCCATCGACTGGGCCGGCGTCGACCCCAAAGGTCTGGCGGCCCAGCTCGGGCTGCCCGCCTCCGTCCCCGGTATCGGGATCGCCGGCGGTGCCCTGACGTACACGCTGACCACCTCGGCACCGCAGAACCTGTCGCCCGTTCCGGCCCTGAAGCTGGAGTACGAGAGGGTCTCGGTCACCGCCAGGCTGCGACTGGACGGCCAGACCCCGCCGTTCTCGCTGTTGGTCGACTTCGACCAGCTGGAAGCCGGCATCGGCGCCGAGCCACTGACCGCGTTGCTCGGCGGGGCCACCGGATCCGCCGTGGCCGACGTGACCATCGGGGCCGACACCAGCCGCGGGCTCACCCTGGCCGGCAGCAGCTCCCCGCGCATCGTGCTGCCGGCCCGGACCGAGACCGGTCTGCTGAACCTGCAGGAGCTGGCTCTCGAGCTGCCGACCGGTGAGCCCGCGATCGCCCTGGGCGGCACCTTCACCCTCGAGCTGGGTCCGATCAAGGCCACGGTCGACGGTGCCGGCCTCCGGGCGGTGATCAACGAGTCGGCGATCGAGTCCGGCGCCAACCCACTGACCGTGGCGCCCAAGCCGCCGACCGGCATCGGCCTCAGCCTGGACGCCGGCATCATCCGCGGCGGAGGCTTCCTCGGTGTCCGCCCCGGCGGCTACGGCGGCGCCCTGCAGCTCAAGCTCGGCCCGGTCGACGTGAAGGCCGTCGGCCTGCTCACCCTGGATCCCGACTTCGCTCTGGTCGTGGTGATGTCGGTGGAGTTCACCCCTGCGATCGACCTGTCCTTCGGTTTCACCCTCAACGCCGTGGGCGGGGTCGTCGGCATCGAGCACCGGCTGGACACCGACGCGCTTCGGACCCGGCTGTCCGACGGCGCGCTGGACCACATCATGTTCCCCGACGACCCGGTCGCCGCAGCCCCGGCGATCTTGGACACCCTGGCCGCCGTCTTCCCGGTGTCCTCGGGCTCCATCGTGATCGGTCCCATGATCGAGATCGGCTGGGGCCGCCCGATCAGCTTCCTGGTGGCGCAGGTCGGCGTGCTGCTCAGCCTGCCGGATCCCAAGATCGTGATCATCGGCCGGGTCCGGATCGCGCTGCCCGCGCCGGAGCTGCCCATCGTCGACCTACGGGCCAGCGTGTACGGGGAGATCACCCCCGACTACCTGCTGGTACTGGTCAGCCTGCGCGGCTCCCGGATCGCCGGCTTCACCGTCGGCGGCGACATCGGCATGTTGATCAAGTGGGGCGGCGGCGCCGAGTTCGCGATCAGCGCAGGCGGCTTCCATCCCCGCTATACCCCGCCCAAGCAGCTGGCCGGGATGCAGCGGCTGAACGTCGACATGTCCCCGCCGGCCATCCTCGAGCTCCGCGCCCTGGCTTACTTCGCGGTCACCAGCAACAGCGTCCAGCTCGGCGCCCGCGTCGAGCTCGGCGCCGACCTCGGGGTCGCCTCGATCAGCGGCTACCTCTCCTTCGACGCCTTGATCATCTTCGCGCCCAAGTTCTTGTTCATGATCGATATCGGTATCGGCCTGACCGTGCGGGCCTTCGGGGTCACCTTGTGCGGGGTCGACATCCAGCTGCACCTGGAGGGTCCCGGACCCTGGCGGGCCGAGGGCAGCGCCGAGGTCGAGATCTTGTGGTGGGACGTGGAGATCGACGTCGGTCCGTTCACCTGGGGCGAGGACGACAACCCGCCACCGCCGCCGGCCGATCCGCGCGAGCTGGTCTGGCTCGCGCTGCACCACAACCCCGGCTCCTGGCAGGCGCTGACCCCACCCGACGCCGACCAGGTGGTCCGGCTGCGACCCGCCGAGCCGAGCGACACCGAGGTCACCGTGCACCCCCTCGGCTTGTTCGAGGTCCGCCAGCACGCCGTCCCGCTGGAGACGGTCGTCGTACGGGTCGGTCCGAACCCCGTACCCGAAGGTCAGCGCCGAGTGCACCTCGGCCCGCCGACGGCCAACGGCGGACCCACCGGGGCGCTCAACACGATCACCGACCAGTTCGCCCCGGGCAGCTTCCTCGACCTGACCGATGACCAGAAGCTGTCCCGGCCCGGCTTCGAGGCGATGCCGGCCGGGGTCCGGTCGCGTCCGGCCGGTGAGTCCGTGCCGCACGCCGAGTCGCGACAGGCGACCTTGACGTACGAGACGTTCGTCGGCGATCCCGCCCCACCGGCGATCTGGCGGATCCGGTCACGGGCCGACGCCAGGAAGACGTTCGTGGACTCCATCGCCGCGCTCGGGTTGCAGGCCGGGGCAGCCGGTCGCTCCGAGCTGCGGGCCCGCAGCCGCTACGCCACCGAGCCCGACCCGATCGTGCTCGCCGACCCGGGGGAGAGTTTCATCCGGTCCACCACCACGCTGGCCGCGGCCGGCTCCGCCCTCACCTACACCGCTGCCGCCGAGGTGCTCGGCGTCGGCCAGCAGATCACCCGGCTGGGGGTGGGGTGATGGCCGACACCCTGGCCAGCCTGGCCGGCGCCCAATGGCTGGAACGCGATGTCATCTCCGCGTTCAGCCCAACCATCCCGGCCGAGAACGCCGAGCTGGACCACTACGTCTTCCTGCCGTACGCCCGGTCCGGGGTCGCTGCCGCGCTGGCCGAGCCGTTCGACTGGACCAAGCCGGCCCGCGGCCGAGTGACGATGGCCGTGCCGGTCATCGACGACCGCGGTGCCAAACCGGCCGAGATGGTCGTCAACGTGTACGGACCCGGCGACGTCACCGAGCTGGACACCCGCCAGGTGATCCGGACCTGGCCGCGGGCTGACGCGGCCGACACCGAGATCGACGACCTGGTCCAGGTGGAGTTCGACCGGCCGGAGCTGCCCTGGTTGTTCACCCCCTGCGCTCCTGTCGCCGACCGGCTGGTGCCCTGGCTGACCCTGGTACTGGCCGAGGCGGGCACTCTGACCTGGGGGCCGGTGCGGGGGTCGACCCGAGCCGCGAGCATCCGGCGAGACCAGCTCCAGTCCCTGGACGACGCCTGGGCCTGGGCCCACGCGCAGGTGATGGGCCGCAAGGACACCGCAGACTCGCTGGGCCAGCGGCTCAGCGGGGTCAACGCCCCGTTCAACCTGTCCCGACTGCTCTGCCCTCGCCGGCTGGCGCCGGACACCGCGTACACCGCCTGCGTGGTGCCGACCTTCCTGGCCGGCGCCCAGGCTGGGCTCGGTCTCACCCCGGTGGACGTGCTGACCCGCGCCTGGTCGAACGAGGACCCCGAGGCCGAGATCGCCCTGCCGGTCTACTACGCCTGGAGCTTCAGCACCGGGGAGGCCGGCAACTTCGAGAGCCTGGCCCGCAAGATCATCTCCCAGCCGGCGCCGGCGGGGGTGGGTCGGCGTCGCGTCGACGCGACCCGTCCCTGGCCGGACGCCGGGTTGACCGCCGACGACCCTGGCGCGGAGATGGTCGTGCTCGGCCCGATCGTCTCCCTCGCCGACCCGGGACTGGACCAGAGCGAGACCTGGCCGACCGAGGAGCAGCAGACCTGGGCGCCGGCGGTGACCGACCAGCTGATCGAGCGGCTGAACCGGGCCGACGCGCAGGAGCACCAGCCCAGCGCGGAGGCCGAGGATGTCCCGCCGCTGGTCACCCCGCCGCTGTACGGCGGCACCCACCGCCAGCAGCCACGGATCCAGGTCCCGCCCGAACCGGTGGACCAACCCGAGTGGTTCCGGCAGCTGAACCTCGACCCCCGGCACCGGATCGTCGGCGGACTGGGCACCCGGGTGGTGCAAGCCGAGCAGGAGGCGCTGATGGCCAGCGCCTGGAACCAGGTGATCGGCATCGAGGCGGCCAACCGCGCACTCCGGCTGGCCCAGCTGGCCAAGCGGGTCGGGGCAGTGCTGCACCGCCGGCACCTGGACCGGCTGAGTGAGTCGGCGGTGGTGTCGGCCACCGAACGGGTGCACGGCAAGCTGCTGGCCGAACCAGAAGTGACCGTCTGGTCCACGCTGGCCGCCAGCACTCTGCCGCCGGCGGTCACCACCGGCGCCTTCCGCCGGCTGCTGCGCAGCCGCGGTCCGGTGGTCAAGGCCGCCGGGACCGACGTCGCTGCGACGGCCCGGATCGAGGCGGTCGAGGCGCTCGCCGTGCGCCCGGAGGACTCGCTGACCACCGACTGGGTGCTGCGCTACACCCCGCCGGACGGGGTCGGACGGCTCACCGCGTCCGCCCGGGACCGGATCAGCGTCGACATCGCCGCGCAGGTCGCGCCCGACGTTGACCGCGACACCATGCTGCAGCAGTGGAGCGACGGAATGCGCCGGCCCGGCCCGGAGGCCATGCTCGGCCCGGAGGCTCTCGGTCGGGCACAGTTCGGCTCCGTCGACCTCGCCGAACGGGTGCTGCCGACGACCCTCACCCAGCTACTCGCTTCCCTGCCCGATCGCCGGCAGATGGCCGAGGACCCCGACGAGGCGGCCAGCGGTGCCGCGCTCGCCGCGCAGATCTTCGTGCTGGCCGAGCTGGCGATGCGGCGGCAGATCAGGACGATCTCGGTGCCGCTCCGCGACGTACGCCGGCTGGACCTGCCGGTCGAGGACCGGGACGGGCGGCAGTCGGCGCTGGTGCCCACCGAGCCGCTGTTCGGGTGGGCTCGCCAGCTGCTGGACGACGCCCGACAGTTCTTCCCGGACATCTCGCTGCCCGACGTCGAGGCTCAGGCGGGCCGGCTGGCCGACCAGATCGCTGGCACCATCGCGATCGAGGGACCCGAGCTGGCCCGCGGCTTCAGCCGACTGGCCGAGAAGCTGGTGCTGGACGACGTCTTCGCCGAGCCGGACCGACCGCGGGTCGACGCTCCCGGCCTTCAGCTCAAGGCCAAGCTCGATCCGCTGATCCTCGTGCCGGCCCGGATCGACGCCCGGCTGACCGGCGGCACCGGCCGGATCCCGAGCTGGCTGCGCCCGACCTGGTTCGCCGACCGCCGGGTGGAGCCGGTGATGGCCCACCCCCGCTTCGAGCACCCGATGTACGAGCCCTTGGACCGCTACGAGCGGGACTGGATGATCCCCGGCCTGGGCAAGATCAAACGTCCCGACATGTCGACCCTGCTGCAGACCAACAACACCTTCGTGGAGGCCTATCTGGTCGGGCTGAACCACGAGATGGGTCGCGAGCTCCTGTGGCGGGAGTACCCCACCGACCAGCGCGGCACCTACTTCCACTCGTTCTGGACGCGTCAGCCGGAGCTGGCAGCGGATCTGCACGAGCCGGCCTGGTCGGCCGGAGAGCTGCGGAGCCACCTGACGCTGCCGGACGGTCGGCTCGTGCTGCTGGTGCGGGGCGACCTGATCCGTCGCTACCCAGGCGTGTTGGCTCACGCCGTAAGGCAGGCGCAGGAGGGCGGTGAGCTGCAGACCGACGCGGGGGTCCCGTTGTTCGAGACAGCCGGTCCGAACCAGCCCGTGCGGACCCTGTTCCGGATCGTGCTACCGCCCAACATCCTGCTGGTCGGCTTCGACCTGGAGCGGACCCAGATCGAGAACGGCCCCTTCGAGTGGTGGTTCACGCTCTCGGAGAACCCGACCGAGCCGCGGTTCGGGCTCGACGTGCCTCCCGACCCGCCGGTCGCCGGTCCGCGAGGCCGCGAAGACCTGCAGTGGAACGACTTCGGGGTCGGATTCGACGAGTTCCTGCAAGGCGGCGTGGGCGCGGTGGTCTTCTCGGGCGACCTGAACGAGGAGATCCGGTGGGGGACCACCAGCGCGCAGATCGCCTCGCTGCTGTTCCAGCTGCCGGCCCGCGCCGCCTACAACGGCAAGCGGATGATCGAGGCGGTCGGCTGATGGCGGATCTGGAACGGCTCCGCGCCGTCGCCGCCGAGGCCGCCGAGCAGCACCGCCGAGCGGCCGCGGGAGCCGCCGACCTGGCGACCACGCTCGGTGCGACCCGGCTGGAGCGGGACAGTCTGCGGGCCGCCGGGGACACCGACGGGCTGGCTGACGCCGAACGCCGGATCGGGGAGCTGCTGGACGCCAAGCGGAGCCTGACGACCGGCGCTGGAGCTGTGATCGCCGAGCTCAACGAGTCCCTGGTGCAGCTGCTCGGACGCGAGGTCGACCTGGAGGGTGACGTCCCGCTGGTGCTGCTGCCGGTACGGATCGAAACCCGCTCGACCGCGGACGGGTCAGCGTTGCGGATCCGGGTGTTTCCCGACGCCGTGCACACCGAAGGGCTGGACCCCGGTCTGACCGAGGCCGAGGTGGCCGCCGGCCGGACGTACTGGACCTCGGTGTGGGCGTCGGGCCAGACCGAGCAGCCGTGGCCGGAGCTGCAGCAGGCGGTCGGCGTCCGGCGGGCGCCGTGGGTGGCCGAGGCACTGCGACCCACGAACCTGACCGAGCGGCCGGCCGGTGAGCCGATCTTCGCCGAGCCGCCGGTCAGCACCGGGCGGCACAGCATGGTGCGGACGCTGCCCGACCGGTTCCTGTTCCGGGTCGAGCAGAACGGCGCCGCGCCGGAGGTCCGGGCCGGCCGGGCCATCCCGGACGCGCTGCCGGTCGGGTTGACCGAGATGGCGCAGCTGGACACGCTGTCGATGGCCGAGGAGGATCTGCCGCCGCTGGACGCCGAGCTGCGCTGGCTGGTCGACTACCCGGCGGCCGTCGAGGTGGGACTCGGCCTGACGGTGCCGTTGCCGCTGCCCGGCCAGAACATCCGACGGGTGCTGGTCTACGGCGTTCGGGCCGGTCTGGACGCCGCTGAGAGCGCCGAGCGGCTGGAGGGAATGCTGCGCAGCCACCGATTCACCGACGGCGTGGAGTTCCTGGCCCAGGGCACCCCGACCAACAACACCGACAGCGTCCGGCCCGAGTGGAGCCGCCGGACGCCGCTGGGTCCGCCCACTCTGCTTCCGGCGGCCGCTCTGCCGGAACGGTCGAACGCCGCCGTCACCAGCACCGCTCTTGGTCTGGACGCCGAGCTGGTGGCCACCCTGCCCGGAGCCGCCGACCAGCAGCAGGGCCGGGCGCGCGCGTTCGCCACCGCGCTGTGGACGACCACCTGGGGCGATGCCATCGAGCACCTGACCCGCGCCGGCCGGGCCGACGCCGAGAAGCGGCTGACCAGCCCGAAGCTCGACGCCGTGCAGGACCACTGGGTCGACCACGTCCGCGGCCGCGGACCGCTGCCCGCCGTCCGGATCGGCCGCCAGCCGTACGGGTTGCTGCCGATCTTGCAGACCGACGCGACGTACCGGCCGGTGACGCGTGACTTCGCCGAGCGCGGTCTGGTGGATCTGCTGCGCGTCAACCGGTTCCTCTGGGAGGACGCGGTCGCCGCCGTGCCGACCGTCATGTCGGAGCCGCTCGACGTCGCCATCCCCGCCATCCTCGGCACCGACGCCGTGCTGCGCGGGCTCCGCGTACGCACGGCGGTCACCCCCGAGCCGGTGTTCTGGGAGACGGCCACCGAGTTCGTCGACACCGAGGGCGACCTGGCCGCCCAGCAGCAGATGTCCAAGGCGCTGGGTCTGATCACCGGGGTGACCGAGGACGCCCTGGACGACCAGTTCCTGGTGGGGAAGAAGACCCGCACCCTGGCGCTGCCGCTGGTCCACGAGTCCGACGGTGAGTTCATCGCCAACCTGCTCGAGCCGGTGCCCCGGCCCGCCGCCGCCCAGAGCGTGCTGCAGGTGCTGCTGGCCCATGCGGACGGGATCTCCCGGGACTCGATCGGCCGGGTGGCCACCCCCGAGCTGATCGACGGACCGCTGCGGGCCGCGGTCCAGGAGACCAGCACCGACATCGACCGGGACCTCGTCGGACAGGCCCTGGAGGCGGTGCAGGCCGGCGCGCTGGACGACGCCCTGGTCTTCGAGGCCGAGCGGCAGATCAGCGAGCGGGTCGGCGTCCTGGATGAGCGGTTGGTGGCGGCCCGCCAGCCGCTGCCTGCGCTGGCCCCGCCGACGATGCTGCAGCAGGTCGCCGGCCTGGATCCCAGCGTGAGCGTGCTGGTCGGGTCAGCCGGGATCAAGGTCGTGGGTGCGCTGTTTCGGGCCAGTCGGCGCCGGGCTGCCTTCGTCGAGGCGCTGCGGGTGATCGGCACGATCGAGGAGCCGGCGGAGCGGCGGCTGCTGCTGGCCGAGACGCTGGACTGCTGCTCCCACCGCTTCGACGCCTGGCTGACCTCGATCGCCTCCCGGCGGCTGGGCGACCTGCGCTCCCGTACGCCGTCCGGCGCCTACTTGGGCGCGTACGGGGTGGTCGAGCACCTCCGGCGCGCTCCGGCCAACCCGGCCGGCACGGTCGACGGGCGGGAGGTGCTGGCCGACCCGACGAACGGCGGGTTCGTGCACGCGCCGGGACTCGTGCACGCCGCCACGGCCGGGGTGCTGCGCAGCGGCCGGCTTTCCCACCGCCGCGGCGACGCCGCCGAGGCGCTGGACATCGACCTGTCCAGCACCCGGGTCCGCGACGCCGTCAGCCTGCTGGACGGGGTGCGCCGCGGCCAGACGCTGGGGGCTCTGCTCGGCTATCGACTGGAGCGCAGGCTGCACGAGCGCTCGGGACAGGGACTCGACCCGGTCGAGCTGGACCGCTTCATCTACGTGCTGCGGACGCTGGCCCCGCTGCGGCTGGGCAAGCTGACCGAGTCCGGCGCCCCGGCCCAGGAGAGCCTGGCGGCGAACAACGTGGTCGACGGGCTGCTGCTGCTGGAGCGGCTGGAGGCGGGAACCCTGGATCTGGCCACCGCACTGGGCACGGCGCCGAAGGACTACGCCCTCTACGTCGGCGATGCCTGGGTGCCGCCGACCGCCGCCGAGCTGGCCGAGGTCCGAGCCGAGATCGAGGCGCTGGAGCGGACCCACGACGCGGTGGCCGACCTGCTGCTGGCCGAGTCGGTGCACCAGCTGGTCAGCGGCAACCCGGCGCGCGCCGCGTCCGTACTCGACGTGCTCGGGGCCGGGGAGGCGGTGCCACCCGATCCGGAGGTGGTGACGATGCCGCGCTCCGGGGTGCCGATCGCGCACCGGCTGGCTGTGGTGCTGCCGGATCCGGCACCGGCCGCTCTGGCCGGCTGGGCTACCGACGCGCCGCGAGCCCTGGCCGAGCCTCGGCTGGAGGTGTGGGCCCAAGGGGCACTCGGACCGGCGACCGACCTGGTGGTGGAGGGCGACCTGCGGTTCGCCGGCGCCGGATTGTCGGCGCTGGACGTGATCTACGACGCCGACGGCGACGCGGTGCAGCACAGCACTCTGGCGGTGCGTCTGCGCACCGTCTTCGGTGATCAGCTGAGTGAGGAGCTCGCCAACCTGCAGATCACCTGGGAGCTGGCCGGGATGCTGCGTGGTCTGCTGGCCGGGGCGCGAGCCCTGGACCGGGCCGACGTCGGTCGCCCGGTCGACGAGCACCCGCCCGGTCAACCCGACCAGCCGAGCGTCGGTCGACTGCCTGATGCGGCCGAGATCGGAGATCGGGCGGCGGCCGCGGTTGCGGCTCTGCGCGCCGCGATGGCGGCGGGTCTGCCGTCGCCGGAGGTGCCAGAACCCGATCCGCGGGACGCGCTTTCCGGCCTGCTCCGGTTCGGGCTGCGGCAGCCGCCGACGTCGGGGCCGCCGTCGAGCGAGGACGAGCAGCGGGTGGCGGCGGTCGCGTTGCTGGACGACGCCGAGCGGCGGGCGACCGAGGCCGAGCGGCTGCTGGCCAAGGCCAGCCCGGCGGCGGATCCGCCCTCTCCGACGGTCCGGGCCGAGCTGGCTCGACAGGCCCTGGCCGCCGTCTTCGGCACCGGCTTCCTGGCTGTGCCGGTGCTGCTGGCACCGCCGCCCGGCGAGGGTGATCTGTGGCGGGACGCGGTCGGCCCCGCCGGGGTGCGCGCCCGGCCCGGCGCCGACATTCGGCCGTGGCTGCAGCGGGCCGGCACCTTGCGGCCGGAGGTCTCCGCGTACGGGGCGACGCTGCTGGTCCGTGAGTCACTCGGCCGTGCGCCGGCCCTGCGGGTGGTCCAGACGCCCGCCGCCGCGTACGGGACCTGGGTCGGGCTGCCGTTCCCGGACGCCCGTCCGCCGATGACGCCGCTCAGCAGTCTGGTGGTCGAGCTGGGTGGGTTGGCCGGTGGCGACGCCGAGCCGGACCTGACCGGCCCGGTGGCCGGGCTGGTGCTCGATGAGTGGACCGAGGTGATCCCGCGCCGGCTGGAGCGCCGGCCCGGGGGAGACCCGGACGCCGAGCCGGAGCTGGTCGACGTGACTACCACCGGTCTCGCCGTGCACGCCAACGCCCCGGGCGCCCGTCCACCGCAGGCCATCCTGCTGGCCATGACTCCGGACGGGGGGCACTGGACGGCCGACCGGCTGGTCGGGGTGATCGACGAGGCGCTGGCCCTGGCTCGGATCCGTGGCGTGACGCTGGAACAGATCCCGCTGGTCGGCCGCTACCTGCCGGCGCTCTACTTCCGCGACTGGTCGCTGCAGGGCGAGCCGGTGATCGATTGGGCGAGGCTGGTGTCGAGCATGACCGTGGAGAACAACCTGGCGTACCTGAAGGTGGAGCAGTAGCCATGGGGTTTGACTTCTTGACCACCGACCGGTTCGTCGAGGTCGAGTCCTTCGCCTACCGGTATCCGCCGAGCTGGACGCGGCTGGAGCCGCAGACGAAGACAGGGGACCCGCGGCCGGGCATCGAGGCCCGGGTGCACGACCCGCTGTGGCTGATCAGCCGCCAGTGGCAACTCGGCGAGCTGGAGGGTGAGGACGCCGGTACGCCGTTGACAGTACGCGCGGTGACCACGACGGTGCCGGTCGACCGCTGGGCCGCGGCCGACGGCGACAGCCAGCGGCTTCGGCATCACGACCTGCTGGAACCCGGGGTGGAGAGCGAGCCGGTCGGAGATCCCGCCGGCCCCGGGCTGCGGGCCAGGATCGAGGCCGGGTCGGTGTTCCTTGCGGCGCTGCGGGAGAGCGGACTGGCTGAGGCGGCCGCGTACGCCACGGTGGTGGTCACCCAGTGCCCGCTGTCGTTCGACCCGGCCGAGCATCCCGGTGACGGCCGGTTCGCCGACCTCGATCCCGAGTGGCAGCGGTGGCGCCGGCTGCTCGACCGTCCCGGCGTCTCGCCACTGCTGGCCGACGCCGAGACGCTGGTGGCGGCGCTCGAGGCGGATGGCGGACTGCCGGCCTGGCTGGTCGCGGCCACTCCTGACGACGACGCTGCGCTGCGGCAGATCGCCGCGGACTGGTCCGCCTGGTACCGGGCCGAGGTGTCACCGGTGGCAGGTACCCCGGATGCCTGGGTGGGGGAGCGGCTGGAGTACCAGTTCCGGATCGGTGCCGGTGACCTGGTGCTGACCGCACCCTCGCACCTCGGCGGCGAGATCGGCTGGTCGACCTTCGACGCCGTGCCCGGAGCGGTGCTCGCCGAACCGCCGGACGGCGGTCCGGCCGAGGCGTCGGAGCGACAGGTGCACGCCCTGCTGGCCAGCCCGCTGCGCTACCCGGGGATGCCCGCCGATCGGCTCTGGGAGATGGAGGACGCGCAGGTCAACCTCGGCCTGATCGAGGCCGAACCGTGGGACCTGGCCCGCCTGCTGGTCGCCGAGTTCGCGCTGACCTACGGCAACGACTGGTTGGCGGTCCCGGTCGACGTGCCGTACGGGACGGTGACGCGGGTGGAGTCGATCTACTACCTGACCACGTTCGGCGAGCGGTTCCAGGTGCAGCCGACCGAGCAGACCGGCGTGGTGCCGGACGGCGACTGGCGGCTGTTCGCGCTGACGGCAGCCGACGGCGAGACGGTCGACGGGTTGCTGATCCCGCCGGGGGCGGTCGCCGTGCAAGACGGGCCGCCGATCGAGGAGGTGCTGTTCCTGCGCGACGAGATGGCCAACCTGGCCTGGGCGGTCGAGCGCAGCGTCCAGGGTCCGTCCGGGTCGGCCCGGCTACGTGATCGCGAGCGCGACGGGATCAACCCGGCGTCGCCGAAGACCGTGCCGCAGGCGGAGCTGGACTACACACTGCAGACGCTGGTGCCGGCGCGGTGGATCCCGTACCTCCCGCGGACGGACGGCTACCGGTCGATCGAGCTGGTCCAGGGCAGGATGCCTGACGCCGAAGGGACAGGCGTCGATCCGCTCGGGGTCCTGCTGACCTCCGGGAACGTGACCCGGATCGCCGACGCCGAGATCCCCCGCGAGGGCATCGCGGTTCGTCGGCTGCCGTCGGTCACCCGTCAGGCCGACGGGACCTACCGGCGGTGGCTGACCCGGCGGATCAGCGTCGGCCGCGGCGAGGGAGCCAGCCAGCTCTACTTCGACGCCGCGCGATCGCGCCGGCCCCGACCCAACGCCGATTGAGTGCCCCGCACAGCGACGACACGCGGCGGTGTTCTCGCCGAGGCGTGACCATGGCGAGGCGCGCCGCTATGATCGGGTCAACTCCCGTGTGTGTGAGACCACCGCGGAGGAAACCCGCCCCTCGGGGCGGGTTTCTCACTTGTTGGCCCAGCCGTCCGGAGCGCGAAAGGTGCCGTGCTCGTCGGACATCGTGCGCGGGAACTGCGCGGCCAGATAGGTGGCGGACGCGGGCCGGAGATGGAAGTCGGCCTCCTCGCGCAGAGCCATGGCGCGGCTTCCGGACAAGGGGTTGATCACTCCGAGCCGTACGCCGAAGTCCTCCCGAACCGCTCGCAGCGCGGGGCGGAGGTCGGAGTCCGCGGTGACGACCACGGCGGTGTCGCACCTGCCCAGAGCGACGTCGGTCACCAGGGCGGTGGCGAGCGCAACGTCGACGCCCTTCTGACGGGGGACGTGCACCCGGACCGTCTTGGGCACAGCGCCGACCGTCTTCACGGTGCGGTCGTCGATGCGACTCCTGCCCAGATGCACCGTCACGGTCGGTGAGGTGGCCAGCGCCCGCAGGTAGCGGCGCTGGCGATCGACCTTGTTGGGGAACGGCGGGTTGGCCCAGGCCGTGAAGTAGCGGATCTGCGTCACCGGAAGTCCGGGAAGAACCGATGCGGCCCACTTCTGCAGGTCCAACCAGCGACCGATGCGATCCTTCAAGGCAGCGTGGTAGAGACCAGGTCCGTCCACGAACACCGTCGTCGCCATCCCACCACGATACGAACTC
>DASQLI010000250.1:0-27761 GCA_035630075.1 Microlunatus sp. | reverse complement strand
CGCAACCCACCGCAGCGCGGCGCGACGGTCCGGCTGACGGTGGACCCGGCTCGCGTGCACGTGTTCTCCGTCGCGGACGGGCGCCGACTCAGCGATCCTGACCTCGCCTGATCGAAGACCGGGGGGACCTCCCAGGGAAGTTGTCGGTGCAGTGCGATAGCACTGACCTGTCTGCACCTCCCGGGAGGCCACCTTGTACGCATCCGCGTCGCATGACGAGATCACCGGTCCCGATGCTGCAGCTGATGGCAAAGGGACTCCGGCGAACCAGTTCTTTCAGCGCTGCCAGCCTCCTCCCGGCTCGATCGGCGTGGCGTGAGCGTCCGACCCGACCTGGACGAGACGTTCGCTTCCGGCGACCTCGACCGGGACGTCTGGCTCCCTCACTACCTGCCGCACTGGAGCTCGAGGGCGGAGTCGGCGGCGACGTACGAGATCGGCGACGGGCTGCTCCGGCTGAGGATCGCTGCCGACCAGCCGCTGTGGTGCGCGGATCGGCACCCCGAGCCGATGCGGGTCTCGTGTCTGCAGACCGGGTCGTTCGCCGGCCCACTGGGTAGCACCATCGGGCAGCAGCCGTTCGCGGACGGGCTGACCGTCACCGAGGAGCAACCGACGTCATGGGGCTACACCCCTCACTTCGGCTCGATCGAGGTGACGATGCGAGGGCGTATCGGTGCTCGCTCGATGTTCGCATTCTGGCTGTCCGGCATCGAGGACCTGCCGGAGCACTCCGGCGAGATCTGCGTGGCAGAGATCTTCGGCGACGCGATCGCCGACGGCGTCGTCCAGGTCGGGATGGGTGTGCACCGGTTCCGTGATCCGTCGCTGACCGAGGAGTTCGCCACCGAGCCGCTGCGGATCGACGTCGGGACCGAGCACACGTACGGGGTCGACTGGCACCCGGGATCCGTGGTGTTCCGGGTCGACGGCGAGGTGGTTCGCGCGCTGCAGCAGGCACCTGACTACCCGATGCAGCTGATGTTGGGCGTGTTCGAGTTCCCCGCCCGCCATCCGGAGCTCACCGCTGAGGAGCTACCGGAGCTGGTCGTCAGCCGAGTGCGAGGGCGAGCGTTCAGAGCCGGCTGATCAGATCCCGGAAGTGGGCCGTGAAGCCGGCCGCATCCACGTCGACCGCGACCAGCGCATTCGGGAAGTGGCCGATGGCCATCTCGTTGTCCTGGGAGTCGAGGTGGTGGCTGCGGCTGCCCAGATCAGTGAGGATGGCGCCGCGGAAGCGGTCGCCGGTCTCCACCTCCAGGTAGGCGGGCTTGAAGGTCAGCAGACTCGGCCGGCTCGTGGCGGCGACGGCGAGCGGATCGTGCAGGGCGCAGGACGCCTGCTCGTCGCCGTTGCCACCGAGGTGATCGATCCAGGCCACGCTGTACTGGCCGGCGAAGGACTCGAACGCTCGCTCGCTATCGGCCATCGCCGACGCCTCGCCGCGAGAGAGCGTCACTCGACGGGTCACGTCCAGTCCCACCCAGGTGGCCTGGATCCCGGAGTCGAGCACGATCTGAGCCGCCTCCGGATCACTCCAGACGTTGAACTCGCCGGGCATACCGGCCGTGTCGGTGCGGCCCAGGAACACCCCGCCCATGATCACCAGCTGCTTGAGCGAGGCGGCGAACTGCGGATCGAGGCGCATCGCCAGCGCCACGTTGGTCAACGGTCCGACCGCGATCAGGGTCAGCTCTCCGGGCGCCGCCAGCACGTGCTGGACCAACGCCATGGGTGCCGGTCCGGGCTCGGGCGCGCGACGTCGTACGCCGTCCGGGACGGAACCCTGCGTGGATCGCGGCCGCAGCAGGGGACGGTCAGCGCCGCGGTGGACGGGGATCTCGGTCCGCCCGATCCGGTGCAGCAGCTCGAGCGTCAGGACCGTGGCGGTGTCGACGTCGGTGTTGCCGTTGACCGTGGTGATCAGCCGGAGATCGAGTGCCGGATCGGCGACCGCCATGGCCAAGGCGAAGCCGTCGTCGATGTCGCTGCCGGGCGCGCCCATGGCCAGATCGGTGTCCAAGATCACGGGGATGGTCATGCCTTGTCCTTCCGGTGCGTACAGGCATTCTCGCTCGGGATCGTGCTTCCTGCACTGGTTGCAACCAGCGCAGGAAGCACGATCCCGAGCGAGAGTGGTGTGGGGGTCAGGGGCCGGGGGGTCAGCGGCGGGGCGAGGAGATCGCGGCGATGGGCTGGCCGGCAGGCGTGCCGGAGCCGTCGCGTCGGCCGTCGGCCGTCGGCAGCTCGACGGGGGCGCCGCTGGCCGCCGAGGCCCAGGCCGGGGCGGGACCCGCCCAGGCGATCAACAGCACGTCCTCGCCCCTGAGGAAGCGGTGACAGCGGACGCCGCCGGTGGCGCGGCCCTTGCCCGGGTACTCCGCGTACGGCGTCACCTTGACCGCGCCCGCATCGGTGCCCGGCAGTGCCTTCGACGATCCGGACACGGACACGACGATCGCCTCACCGGTCGGCACGGCGCCGAAGAAGATCGCACTCGCACCGGTGCCGAGCTTGATGCCGGCCATGCCGCCGCCGGAGCGCCCCTGCGGCCGGACCGAGGAGGCCGGGAAGTGCAGCAGCTGCGCGTCGTTGGTGATGAAGGTCAGCTCGACCGCCTCGCTGGTCAGCTCCACCGCCCCGACCACCGTGTCACCCGGCTCGAGCCGGATCACGTCCCACGAGTCGCGACCGAGCACGTCGGCGTTCACTCGCTTGACCACGCCGCGGGCCGTGCCCAGCGCCAGCCCGAGCGAGGTCTCTGACAGCGTGGTCAGGCACAGCACCCGCTCGTCGGTGTCCAGCGTGATCAGCTCCGAGACGTGCGTCCCGCCCTGCAGGTTGGGGGCGTTGGCCGTGGCCGGCACGGTGGGCAGGTCCAGCGCGTTGATCCTGATCAGCCGACCGGCCGAGGTGATCATCCCGAGGTCACCCCGCGCCGTCGCCCGTACGGCGGAGATGATCACGTCGTGGTTGGCGCGCTGCCCACCCGCCGGCAGCGGATCGTCGTCGTTCGTCCGGGCGAGCAGCCCGGCCGAGGACAGCAGCACCCAGCACGGGTCGTCGGTGACCTCGAGCGGCGCGGCCGTCGCGGTCGCCATGACCCCGCTGGAGGCCAGCAGGATGGTCCGGCGCGGAGTGCCGTGGGCCTTGGCTATCTCGGCCAGCTCGTTGCCGACCACCGTCCGCAGCTGTTCGGGGTTCTCCAGGATCTCGGTCAGCTCGGCGATGGTGGCTTGGAGCTGGTCCCGCTCGGTCTCCAGCTCGATGGTGGAGTACTTCGTCAGCCGGCGTAGCGGCATCTCCAGGATGTAGTTGGCCTGGATCTCGGTCAGCTCGAAGGCCTCGATCAACCGGGACCGGGCGTGCGCGGTGTCGTCGCTGCCCCGGATGATCGCGATCACGTCGTCGATGTCCAGGATGGCGATCAGCAGACCCTCGACCAGGTGCAGCCGGTCGGCGGCCTTGGCCCGCTCGAACTCGGTCCGCCGCCGGGTCACCTCGTAGCGGTGCTCGAGGTAGACCGTCAGCAGCTCCTTCAGCGACAGCGCCCGCGGCTGGCCCTCGACCAGGGCGACGGCGTTGATGCCGAACGAGTCCTCCAGCTTGGTCAGCTTGTAGAGCTGCTCCAGCAGGGCCTCGGGGTTGAAGCCGTTCTTGACCTCGATCACCAGCCGGGTGCCGTTGGCCAGGTCGGTCAGGTCCTTGACGTCGGCGATGCCCTGCAGCTTGCGACTGGTGACCAGGGTCTTGAGCTGCTCGATCACTCGCTCGGGCCCGACCAGGTAGGGCAGCTCGGTGATCACGATGCCCTTGCGGCGCGGGTGCACCTGCTCGATCCGGGCGGTCGCCCTGATCCGGAACGAGCCCTTGCCGGTGGCGTACGCGTCCCGGATCCCGTCCAGACCGATGATCTTGCCGCCGGCCGGAAGATCGGGCCCGGGAATGAACCGCATCAGCGTGTCCAGGTCGGCGTTCGGGTGCTTGATCAGGTGCCGCAGGGCCTGCACCACCTCGATCAGGTTGTGCGGGGCGCAGTTGGTGGCCATCCCGACCGCGATCCCGGAGGCGCCGTTGACCAGCAGGTTGGGGAAGGCGGCCGGCAGCACGGACGGCTCGGTGTCCTTGCCGTCGTAGTTCGGTTTGAAGTCGACGGTGTCGGCGTCCAGGCCGTCGGTCATGGCCAGCGCCGCCGGCGCCATCCGGCACTCGGTGTAGCGCATCGCCGCCGGACCGGAGTCCAAGGACCCGAAGTTGCCGTGGCCGTCGACCAGGGTGAGCCGCATGGTCCACGGCTGGGCGGTCCGGACCAGGGCGTCGTAGATGGCGCCATCGCCGTGCGGGTGGTACTTGCCCATCACCTCGCCGACCACCCGGGCGCACTTGACGTGACTGCGGTCGGGCCGGACTCCCATCTCCTGCATCGAGTAGAGGATCCGCCGCTGCACCGGCTTCAGCCCGTCCCGGGCATCGGGCAGCGCCCGGGAGTAGATGACGGAGTACGCGTACTCCAAGAAGCTGGTCTGCATCTCGGAGGACACGTCGATGTCGACGATCCGCTCGGTGAAGTCGTCCTCGACCGGCGGCGGGGTACGGCGGGCCACAGGCCGATTCTGCCCGCTCCTGCGACGGGAGCGGGGACATCGCCATGCAGGTGTCGTCGTGCGGCGAAGGGGTCGCGTCTCGGCCGGGACAAACGCGGGTCTCAACGCCTCGAACGCCTCGAACGGCTCGACACGCCGCACGTCGCCGATTGAGTCGACAGCTCTGTCCCTACTCGACAGCTCTGTCCCGACTCGACAGCTCTGTCCCTACTCGACAGGGATCCCCGCCGAGCTCAGCTCAGGAACGGACGCAGCTGATCACCGATTGCGTCCCGTCGGGCGCGCTCGCGCCCGTACAGCAGGCCGTAGGTGAAGCCGTTGTGGCCGGACCGGATCCCGATCCGCACACCCTCCGCGCGCAGGAAGTCTGCCGCCACGATGCTGTCCTGGTGCTCGCCGAGAACGTCCTGCAGGTCCTTGCGGGCGGCGATGATCTTGTCCGCCTTCTTGCCCAGGAAGGGCGCCGCCAGCTCGACGGCGTACCGGGCCCGTTTGCCCGCCTTGCGCGCGTCGTGCAGCAGCTCCTCGGCTTCGGCGTCGCCGGTCAGATGCGCCTCGATGGCGCGGTCCAAGCGCTTGTCCAGCTTCTTGTTCGCCTTCTTGACGTACTTCTTCACTTTCGCGGCCGGTGCCTCGGCTTCGTCGGTCAGCGGAGGGTCGCTGCGCCAGCGGCGGAGCTCGGCGAGCAGCGCCTGGTAGCGGTCGCCGTCCAGCTCGGCCTGCACGACGTCCCAGGCGGCGCCACGACCGGTTGTCAGCTCCTCGGTGATCTGGTTGGCGATCGGCCCGATCACGACCTCCGGCGGCAGCTCGGCCAGGTCGGCCAGCAGTCGCTTCTCCAGCACCTCCCGGTCGCGGATCTCGCCGAGCAGTCCGGCGAACCAGCGCAGCTCATCGGTCAGGGCACCGGCCCGGGGGACGTCGACCACCTCGGCGTACGTCCGCAGGGTGCTGCGCAGCCGTCGCGCGGCCACTCGGGTCGGATGCACCACCGACTCCCGGTCGCGGAGGGACGCCTCGGCGTCGATCAGGACGGTGCATTGCTCGTCGAGGTAGGCGCGGACGAGATCGCCCAACGTCTCGGGGGTGTCACTCACAGGACTGCTCGCTTTCGTCGGTCAGGTGTCGGTCGGGCTCACATGAACCTTCTACCGCACGCGTGACTAGGAGAGGAAGTCGGTGTCCCGGAACTCGCCGTCGGCCCGGTCGCCAGTCGCACCGCGGGCATCCTCCGCCTCGCGCAGCTCGACCCGCCGGATCTTGCCGCTGATCGTCTTCGGCAGCTCGGTGAACTCCAGCCGGCGGATCCGCTTGTACGGCGCCAGGTGCTCCCGGCAGTAGGCCAGGATCGACCGGGCCGTGTCGGCGTCGGGGGAGTGGCCCGCCGCCAGCACCACGTACGCCTTGGGCACCGCCAGCCTGATCTCGTCCGGGGCCGGGACGACCGCCGCCTCGGCCACCGCCGGGTGCTCGATCAGCACCGACTCCAGCTCGAACGGGCTGATCCGGTAGTCGCTGGCCTTGAAGACGTCGTCGGCCCGCCCGACGAAGGTCAGGTAGCCGTTCTCGTCCCGGCTCACGACGTCGCCGGTGTGGTAGACGCCGCCGGCGAACGCCTCGGCGTTCAGCTCGGAGTCGGCCACCCCGGCTCGCGACGCGTAGCCGGCCATCAACGGCACGGGCCGCGGATCGAGCGACAGGCACAGCTCGCCTTCGTCCGCGCGCTCCTCGCCTGTGGCCGGATCCACCAGCACGACCTGGTAGCCCGGCAGCGGGCGGCCCATCGAACCGGCCCGCACCTCGGCCCCCGGCGGGTTGCCCACCTGCGCGGTGGTCTCGGTCTGCCCGTACCCGTCCCGGATCGTCAGACCCCAGGCGGCTCGGACCTGCTCGATCACCTCCGGGTTGAGCGGCTCACCGGCCGACAGCACCTCGCGCAGCGAGTGCTTCGCCGACGCCAGGTCGGACTGCACCAGCATCCGCCAGACCGTCGGCGGCGCGCAGAAGGTCGTCACCCCGGTCCGCTGCAGCACGTCCAGCAGCTCGGCCGGCTCGAACCGGGCGTAGTTGAAGACGAGCACCGTCGCGCCGGCCAGCCACGGCGCGAACACGTTGCTCCACGCGTGCTTGGCCCACCCCGGCGAGGAGATGTTGAGGTGCACGTCGCCGGGCTGCAGGCCCATCCAGTACATGGTGGACAGGTGCCCGATCGGGTAGGACACCTGGGTGTGCTGCACCAGCTTGGGCAGCGCGGTCGTCCCCGAGGTGAAGTAGAGCAGCGTCAGGTCGGTGGCCTTGCTCGCGCCGGGCAGGTGCGCGTCGGCGCCGAGGAACCCGTACGCCCGTCGGTAGTCCAGCCAGCCTGCCGGGGTCGGTGCGTCCTCGGAGCAGCCGACGGCGAGCTTGCCGAGTGGCAGCGACAGGTGCGCGAACCGGTCGGCGTCGGTCCCGGCGGCGACCAGCAGCTTCGCCTCACCACGCTCCACCCGGTCGGTCAGGTCGGCAGGGGAGAGCTGCGGGGTGGCCGGGATGACCACCGCCCCGAGCCGGATGGCTGCCAGCATCAGCTCCCACAGCGGGATGCAGTTGCCCAGCACCATCAGCATCCGGTCGCCGCGCCTCAGCCCGAGGTCGGCGAGCAGGTGCGCGGTGGCGACCGAGCGGGCGGCGAGCTCGGCGAAGCTCAGCTTGGTCTCGCGATCGCCGTCGATCACCCACAAGGCGGTGCCGTCGGGATCCTCCTCGGCCAGACCGTCGAACCAGTCGGTGGCGAAGTTGTAGACGGGAGGCTCCGGCCACCGGAAGCCGGAGGTTGCGACGTCGTACGAGGTTCGATGCTGCAGCAGGAAGTCCCGGGCGGCGCGGACGTGCGGGTTCACACTCATGGGTGAGACCTCTTGTTCAACGGCATCGTCGAGACCTCCAGGGTGCAGGCGGTGGACCGCTCGTTCCGGTCCTCACGTGCTCGAACGTTACTGGGTCCGGCCGTTCCTGCGGTCGGTACCGTGAGGGATACCGCTCGGCATCGTGCCGGAGCTCTGTGTCAACGGCGGTGCGCGTCGTGGCGATGGTCGATGTCGAGTACGTAGACGACCTCCGCGGCGTCGCCGATGCGATAGTCGGCTAGCCCATGGGCATACTTCGCCTCAGGCCCGGCCACCCATCCGGACGTCGGCCGCACCGAGCCGGGCCGCGTCGGCGGAGCGGTCGTCCGGCATGTGCTGGGACTCCCGCTCGGCCGCCACCCGGGCGGTGTAGTGCGCGATCTCGCGCGTGACCTGGCTGTCGTCCCAGCCCAGGACCGGCGCCACGACGGCTGCCACCTCGGTCGCCGCGTCGACGCCGCGATCCCAGGTCTCGATGGAGATCCGGGTCCGTCGGGCCAGGATGTCGTCCAGGTGCAGAGCACCCTCGTGGGTGGCCGCGTAGAGCGCCTCGACCGCCAGGTAGCCCGGCGCCGAAGCCAGTGGCCGACCGAGCTCGGGGCGCTCGGCGATCTGCGCGAACAGCTCGGCGGTCAACGACCCGTACCGGTTCAGCAGGTGCTCCACCCAGTCGGTCGACAGCCCGATCTCCGTGGCCAGCCGGGACCGGGTGTTCCACAGGGCGCGGTAGCCGTCGGCTCCGAGCAGGGGCACCGCGGCGGTCACCGACGGCGTCGCCCCGGCTGCGGCCGGCCCGCCGCCCGGAGCCGCGGCCAGCTCGCGGACGGCCGCATCGACTGCGTCGGCGGCCATCACCCGGTAGGTCGTGTACTTGCCGCCGGCGACGGTGATCAGCCCCGGTACGGGAATGGCGACCGCGTGCTCCCGGGACAGCTTGGAGGTGGAGTCCGACTCCCCGGCCAGCAGCGGCCGGAGCCCGGCGTAGACCCCCACCACGTCGTCGCGGGACAGCGGCCGGGCCAGCAGCCGGTTGACCTGGCCCAGCAGGTAGTCGATGTCGGCGCTGCTGGCCGCCGGGTGGGCGAGGTCGAGGTCCCAGTCGGTGTCGGTGGTGCCGATGATCCAGTGCTGGTGCCAGGGAATGACGAACAGCAGGCTCGTTCGAGTGCGGGTGATCAGCCCGCAGCCGGCGTCGATCCGGTCCCGGGGAACCAGCAGGTGGACACCCTTGGAGGCTCGGACCCGGAACGACCTCGCCGGTTCCAGCCCGGTCGGGGCCAGCATCCGGGCCAGCTCGTCGATCCACACCCCGCCGGCGTTGATCACCGTACGAGCTCGGACGTCGATCTCCCGTCCCGACTCCAGGTCGCGCACCTTCACACCGGCGACTCTCCCGCCGGAGCCGCTGGCCGGGCCGGTCCGGTCGGCGAGGAAGCCGACAACCCGGGTGCTGCTGGCCACGGCCGCGCCGAAGTGTGCAGCCGTCCGGGACAGCATCATGGTGTGCCGGGCATCGTCGACCTGGCCCTCGTAGAAGGCGATCGCCCCACGGATCACGGCCGGGTCGCCGGAGCCGAACAGCTCGATGGTCTTGCGCCGACCGAGATGCCGCAGCCGACTGGGCACTCCACGTCCGGCGCCCATCACGTCGTACACCCCGATGCCCAACCCGGCGTACGCCCGGTCGATGCCGGGCCGCAGCAACGGGTAGATGAACCGCACCGGCTTGGCCAGGTGCGGCGCCAGCGTCTCCAGCGCGAGCTTGCGCTCCAGCAGGGCCTCGAACACGAGCCGGAAGTCGAGCTGCTCCAGGTAGCGCAGGCCGCCGTGGAACAGCTTGGTGGACCGGCTGGAGGTGCCGGAGGCGAAGTCGCGGGCCTCGACCAGGCCCACCTTCAGCCCGCGGGTGACGGCGTCCAGCGCCGATCCTGCCCCGTTGACGCCACCACCGATCACCAGCACGTCGAGGTCGTCGTCGGCGAGCCGGTCCAGGGCCTGCGCCCGGGACGACGGAGAGAGCGGAGTGGTGGGACTCAGCACGTCAGTAGTTGATCAGGAAGGAACGGTCCGGGTCGTGCCGGCCCTCGATCAGCCGCACCGTGCGCGACCGGGAGCGCATGGAGAGCGAGTAGGTGGTGATCCGGTGCGACTCGAACCGCACGCCCTTGAGCAGGGACCCGTCGGTGACGCCGGTGGCGGCGAAGAACACGTCGTCGCTGGCGACGAGGTCACGGGTGCTGAGGACGCGGTCCAAGACGTAGCCGGCGTCCAGGATCGCCTTCTTCTCCTCGTCGTCCCGGGCGATCAGGCGACCGATCAGCTCACCGCCGAGACACGTCAGGGCACAGGCCGCGAGCACGCCCTCCGGGGTGCCGCCCACGCCCACCAGCATGTCCACGCCGGTGCCCGGAGTGACCGCCATGATGGCGCCGGCGACGTCACCGTCGATCAGGTACCGGATCCGAGCGCCGGCCTTCCGGATCTCGTTGACGACGGCCTCGTGTCGGGGCCGGTCCAGCACCGCCACGGTCAGCTCCGAGACCGACCGGTCCGTCGCCCTCGCGATCTTGGTCAAGGTGTCGCCGAGGGGCGCGTCGAGGTCGACCTGATCGGCAACGTAGCCGGGCACGACCAGCTTCTGCATGTAGACCGCCGGCCCGGGGGAGAACATCGTTCCGCGCGGTGCGACGCCGAGGACGCTGACGGCGTCGGGCAGGCTCTTCGCGGTCAGCGTGGTGCCGTCCACCGGGTCCACCGCGATGTCCCACTCCGAGCCGGAGCCGTCGCCGACCTCCTCGCCGTTGTAGAGCATCGGCGCCTCGTCCTTCTCGCCTTCGCCGATCACCACGACACCGCGCATCCGGACCGAGCCGAGCACCGGCCGCATCGCGTCGACCGCAGCGCCGTCGACGGCGTTCTTGTCACCGAAACCCATCAGCCGGGAGCAGTTGATGGCCGCGGCCTCGGTCGCCCGGACCAGCTCGAGGGCCAGGTTGCGGTCGGGATCGGGACTGATGCGGCCGGTGTCGGTCGCGCTGGCGCTCGTGCTGGTGGTCATGGGTGGTGGGGTCCTCTCGGTCGTCCGGCGGTGCTTCCGGTCGTCACATCTAGCGGGCGCAGGTGAACAGGATCAGTCCTCGACCCAGTCAAGCGTCCGTTCCACCGCCTTGTGCCAGTGGGCTATGCCCGCCGCCCGGGCATCGGCGTCGATCTGGGAGAACCATCGTCGGTCCTCGTGCCAGTTGGCCCGGAAGTCCTCGGCGGTGTCCCAGACCCCCACGGCCAGACCCGCAGCGTAGCCAGCGCCGAGCGCCGTGGTCTCCGGGACCACGGGCCGGATGACGTCCAGCCCGAGGACGTCGGCCTGCAGCTGCATGGTGAGGTCGCTCTTGGTCACCCCGCCGTCCACCTTGAGCGAGGTCATCGTGATGCCCGAGTCGGCCTCCATCGCCTTGACCAGGTCGTAGCTGGAGTAGCAGATGGACTCCAGCGTGGCCCGAGCCAGGTGGGCGGCCGTGTGGAACCGGGTCATCCCCACGATGGCGCCCCGGGCATCAGCACGCCAGTACGGGGCGAACAGGCCGGAGAACGCCGGGACGAAGTAGAGCCCGTCGGTGTCGGGCACGGTGCGGGCCAGCCGGTCGGCCTCGGCGGCGCTGGCCACGATGCCGAGCTGGTCACGCAGCCACTGGATGGCTGACCCGGTGACCGCGATCGAGCCCTCCAGCGCGTACCGGGCCGGGTCGTCGCCGAACTGGTAGCAGACGGTGCTCAGCAGCCCGTGGGAGGAGCGGACGATCTCGGTGCCCGTGTTGACCAGCAGGAAGTTGCCGGTGCCGTACGTGTTCTTCGCCTCGCCCTCGTCGAGGCACACCTGGCCCACCATCGCGGCGTGCTGGTCGCCGAGCACGCCGCCGATGACGACCTCGCCGTCGAAGGCCGACCGAGTGGTGCCGAACGCTTCGGGATGGGAGGACGGCACGATCTCCGGCAGCAGCTGCGGGGGAATGTCGAACAGCTCCAGCAGGTCGGGATCCCAGCGCAGGTCGGCCAGGTTCATCAGCATGGTGCGGCTGGCGTTGGTGACATCGGTCAGGTGCTGACCGCCGTCGACGCCGCCGGTCAGGTTCCACAGCAGCCAGGTGTCGATGGTGCCGAACAGCGCGTCGCCGGACTCGGCGGCCGCGCGCAGCCCGTCCACCTGCCGCAGCAGCCACGCCAGCTTGCCGCCGGCGAAGTAGGTGGCCGGCGGGATCCCGGCCCGCTCCCGGATCAGGTCGCCCTGGCCGGACCGGTCGAGCTCACCGACCAGCTGAGCGGTCCGGGTGTCCTGCCAGACGATCGCGTTGTGGTACGGCTGCCCGGTCCGGCGGTCCCAGACGATCGTGGTCTCGCGCTGGTTGGTGAGGCCGACGGCAGCCAGATCGCTCGCCGCCACTCCCGCTGCGGCCATCGACTGCTGTACGACGGTCTCGGTGCGCTGCCAGATCTGCAGCGGATCGTGCTCGACCCAGCCGGCCCGGGGCATGATCTGGTCGTGCTCGATCTGGTGCGAGCTGACCGCGGTGCCGGCCCGGTCGAAGAGGATGCACCGGGTGCTGGTGGTGCCTTGGTCGATCGCCGCCACGAGATCCGCCATGATCGGAAGCCTCCCACAGGCCTTCTGTGCCGGGGAGGGGACAGGAGGCGGGCGGCCCGCGAGCCGGCGAACCGGCCATCCGGCCAGACCTGGTCCGGCCGCCCAGACCCGGCCAGTCGGACCGCTCGACTCGGCGCTCCGAGCAGTGGATCTGTGGCCGACGGGTCGTTGCGTCGCCCCGTAGTCTGACCCTCGTGCCCGAGAGCGTCCGCCGGGGCGACGTGGACCAGGCCGTCGTCCCTCCCGGCTACCCGACCGAGTGGGAGGCCGACGTCCTGCTCGCCGATGGTGGAGTGGCTCGGTTGCGGCCCATCCGGCCGGACGACGCCGAGCTGCTGGTCGAGTTCTACGACCGGGTGTCACCGGAGTCGAAGTTCCTGCGCTTCTTCGCCCCGTACCCCCGGCTGTCGGCGCGTGACGTCGCCCGCTTCACCCAGGTCGACTACATCGATCGGGTCGCGTTCATCATCACCCTGGGCGAGCAGATGATCGGTGTCGGCCGGTACGACCGGATCGAGGACGACCAGGCCGAGGTGGCCTTTCTCGTCGAAGACGCCCACCAGGGCCGCGGCATCGCCCAGCTGCTGCTGGAGCACCTGGCCGACGCCGCCCGGGAGCGCGGCATCACTCGGTTCGTGGCTGAGGTGCTACCGCAGAACCGCCGGATGGCTCAGGTGTTCGCCGATGCCGGCTACCGCGTGCACAAGGGCTACGACGACGGCGTGCTGATGGTGGACTTCCCGATTCTGCCCACCGACACGTCGGTCGGGGTGATGGAGCGTCGTGAGCACCGAGCCGAGAGCCGGTCGATCCGGCGGCTGCTCACCCCCGGTCGGATGGTTCTGCTCGGTCCTGGTGCCCGGGTGCAGGAGCTGGTGGTGGCCACCCTGAGCGGCGGATTCCGCGGTGAGGTGATCGCCGTCAGCACCGACGGCGTCGAGGTGTCCGGGGTGCGGAGCGCTCCGTCGATCGCGGCCGTGGAGGGAGCCATCGACCTGGCAGTGGTGTCGGTGCCCACGGCGCAGCTGGGTGGGGTGGTGATCGACGCCGCCCACAAGGGCGCCCATGGGCTGGTGGTGCTCACCGGCGGCGCGGACGGTGCCCACGACAACCGGACGGTGGTCAACCTCGCCCGCGCGTACGGTGTCCGGGCCGTCGGGCCGGACGCCCTCGGCCTGATCAACACCGACTACGAGGTCGGGTTGAACGCCAGCCCGGCCCCGATGCCCCGTCAGGGTGTGGTCGGCCTGTTCTGCCAGTCGGCGGCGATCGGGGTGTCGCTGCTCAACTACGCACGGAAGCAGGATCTCGGTCTGTCGTCCTTCCTGTCCACCGGTGACTTCGCCGATGTGACCGGCAACGACGTGATGCAGTACTGGGAGGACGACGACCGCACCGCGGTGTGCCTGCTGTCGCTCGACTCGATCGGCAACCCGCGCAAGTTCTCCCGGATCGTGCGCCGCCTGGCCCGGCGCAAGCCGGTGGTGGTCTTCTCTCCGGGGCGGGCCGATCGGGCCGACCACTACGGCGTCCGGGGTGGTCTGGGACATGCCGAGGAAGCGGCGGTCGACGCACTGTTCCGGCAGAACGGCGTGGTCGTGGCCCACCGGAGGCAGGGGATGATCGACGTCGCCGGCGTCCTGGCCCGGCAACCGCTTCCGAAAGGCCCGCGCCTGCAGCTGATCACCAACTCGGCGACGCTGGCCCGGCAGATGTCGGCCACAGCCGAGGCTGTCGGTCTGGTGCTGCGGCCGGAGCCGCTGATCCTGCCGACCGGAGCCGACTCGACCGACTTCTCCGCAGCAGCGAGCAAGGCGCTGGCCGACGACCGGTGCGACTCGGTGATCTGCACAGCCGTGTCCCCGCACGGACGGGACGACACCATCGAGCTCGCCCTGGACGAGCTGGCCGTGCACACCGGCAAGCCGCTGGTCGGCGTGCTGCTCGACTTCAGGGATCCGAACCCACCCGAGCACCAGCCCGACGGCATGGGCCAGCTGGTCATCTTCACCTCACCCGGCGATGCGGTCCGCGCCCTGGGCGCCGTCACCGAGTACGCGGGCTGGCTGGCTCGTGATCCAGGCGCGGTGCCGCTGCTGGACATCGACGAGCAGAGGGGCCGGCGGCTGGTCAACCGGGTCCTCGCCGCCGAGCCGCAGGGTCGCTCGTTGGACCAGTCCGAAGCCGCGGAGCTGCTGGGCGCGTACGGGATCGAGCTGGTCACCAAGACCGAGGTCCGGACGCTCGAGGAGGCCGTCGCGGTCGGTGAGCAGCTCGGCTGGGACGTGGTGCTCAAGGCTTCCGCGCCAGGGCTGCGTGCACGTCCCGACCAGGCCGGTGTCTACCGCAACATCGACGACGTCGCTGAGATGACGGAGGCCTGGCACGACCTGACCGAGGTCGTCTCCGGGCTGGGCTTCGATCGCGAGCGCGCGGTCGCGGCGGCCGCGCCGGTGGTGCAGAAGATGGCCAGGCCCGGCGTGGCGCTCGTGGTCCGTTCCCGCGAGGACGCCGCCTTCGGGCCGATCGTCTCCCTCGGGCTGGACGGACTGGCCAGCGAGCTGCTCGGCGACGTCGTGCACCGGGTCCCGCCGCTGACCACGGTCGACGCCGCGGGCATGGTGCGGGCCCTGAAGGCCGCGCCGCTGCTGTTCGGCCGGGACGGCACCCCGGGCGTGGACGTACCGGCGGTGGAGGACCTGCTGCATCGGGTGGCCCAGCTGGCTGACGACCTGCCGCAGCTCGCCTCGCTCACCCTCAGCCCGTGCGTCGCCTCGATCAGCGGGGTCGCCGTGCTGGGGGCGGCGGTCCGGCTCGCGCCGACCGACGACCAGCGCGATCCGATGGCGCGGGTGCTCTGAGTTGCGGGGACGTCGTGGTCTGCGCATGGCAGGATCTCCTGCCATGAGGTTGGACGCCGTGCGGCGGGACCTGAGGTCGGAGATCGACGCCCAGGGCTACTTCCCGGATCTCGTCGAGGACACCATCACCCTGGCGCTGGCGGGGGAGGACCTGCTCGACTTCGTCGTGCACCACGAGCCCACCTTCAGCCACGACCAGATCCATCGGCACGTGACTGTGCTGGCGCTGACTTCGAGCCGACTGATCGTCGGACACACCGACGACCAGCCCGCCGAGCCGCCGAACACCGGGTCGTACGCGGCCTCCTCCACCGAGTCGGTCGCCCTGGACAAGATCGGCTCGGTGGTGCTGACCAGGGTGGTGGCCGAGCCGGAGAAGTTCCGGACCGGCACCGGCCGGGTCAGTGACACCTGGCTGTCCGTGGGCTGGGGCGCGATGAGACGTGTGGACCTCGAGCCGGCAGGCTGCGCCGACCCCGAGTGCGAGGCCGACCACGGGTACACCGGCTCGCTGGCCGGCGACGATCTGAGCGTGCGGATGAGCGCGGAGATCGACGGCGAGGAGCGGGTCGCGCGCCTGGTCCGGTTCGCCACCAGCTTGCAGCGGGTCACCGCCCGGTGATCATCCCGGCGTACGGGTCGTCGAGCATCGCCGACCTGCTGCCCAGCCTGGGCGCTCACCTGGGTGTTCCGGGGTGCAGCGACGTGCTCGGCCTCCCGGAAGCCGACCGCTACGTGGTCGTGCTGGTTGACGGGCTGGGCTGGCAGCTGCTCCGCGACGCCGCCTTGGCGGCGCCCTACCTGGCCTCGCTGCTGGCTGATGGACGCTCGATCACCGCCGGCGTCCCGAGCACGACGGTGACCAGCCTCGCGTCGCTGGGGACCGGCCTGCCCCCGGGCCAGCACGGGATGGTCGGCTACACCTCGCGCGTGCCCTCGACCGGGGAGATCTTGAATGCGCTGACCTGGGAGTCCGATCTCGTCGCGCAGGCGTACCAGTCGAAGTCGACGATGTTCGAGCGGGCGGTCGAGGCCGGGGTCAGGGTCAGCTCGGTCGCGCTGGAGCGGTTCGAGTCCAGTGGCCTCACCCAGGCCGGCCTGCGCGGGCCGGACTTCGTCGGGTACGCCGACGAACGCGCCACCGAGATCAGGATCGCGCTCACGGTCGAGGCGGCCGGGCGGGGCGAGCGGTCCCTGGTCTACGCGTACGAGCGCGAGCTCGACCACACCGGGCACGTGGAAGGATGCGGTTCCCGGCTGTGGCGGCGCCACCTGGGCCGGGTCGATCGGATGCTCGGGCGGCTGCGCGAGGTCCTGCCCGATGACGTGGTGCTGATCGTCACCGGCGACCACGGCATGGTCGACGTGCCGCCCTGGCACCAGATCATCGTGGAGGACACCCCTGAGCTGCTGGCCGGACTGGACGCCCTGGCGGGTGAGGGGCGGTTCCGTCAGCTCTACGTGGATCGCGAGCCGGTGGCCGCGGTCGCGGCCCGGTGGACCGACCGCCTCGGCGACAAGGCGTGGGTGCGGACCCGGACGGAGGCCGTCGAGGAGGGCTGGTTCGGGCCTGTCGATCCGGACCTGGTCGAGCGCTGGGGACACGTGCTGGTGGCGCTGCGCACCGACTGGGCGGTGATGACCCAGCAGTTCCCGCGCGAGCTGTCCCTGGTCGGGATGCACGGGTCGCTGACCGAGGCGGAGATGACCGTGCCGCTCCTGATCGGCTGACCTACCGGCCGCAGGGCGGGATCGAGCTCGGCCAGCAGCCAGTCCGGCAGGACGGCTGACGAGCGGGCCATGGGCGAAGGCGAGCGAGCGGATGGCACGATGCCCCGGTGGCGGAGTTCGTGTTCTTCACCGGTCCGATGGACTGCGGGAAGTCGACGCTGGCTTTGCAGTTCGACTACACCCAGTCGATCGCCGGTCGACATGGCCGCCTGTTCACCAGCCAGGACCGCGCGGGGGAGGCCACCATCTCCTCGCGCCTGGGTCTGGAGCGGCCCGCGGTCGAGGTCACACCCGAATTCGACTTCTGGGACTATCTGGTCGGACGGCTGACGGCCGGCGAGCGGGTCGACTACCTGGTCTGCGACGAGACGCAATTCTATCAGTCGCTCCAGATCGACCAGCTGGCGAGGATCGTCGACGAGCTGGGAATCGACGTCTTCGCGGTCGGCATCCTGACGGACTTCAGGACGCTGCTGTTTCCCGGCTCGGCCAGACTGGTGGAGCTGGCCGACCGGATCGAGACCCTCCAGGTCAGATCGTTGTGCTGGTGCGGGAAACGGGCGACGCACAATGCCCGGACGGTCGACGGGCGGATGGTCACGGAGGGTGCCCAGGTGGTCGTCGGAGACACGGTGCCCTCCGCGACTGGACCCTTCCCGGCCGGGCCCGCGGTCTCGTACGAGGTGCTCTGCCGCGACCACCACCGCCGCGGCATCACCCGCGCCGTGGCCAGGGCCGGCGAGGCCGACCCGCTGCCGTTCGGCCGAGCGGAGGACGAGCGAGAGGACGAGCTGCTGTGAACAGTCCACTGGTGTCCGTCGAGGGGCTGGTCGCCGAGCTGGCTTCGGGACGTCGGATCGTGCTGGCCGATGTGCGCTGGACGCTGAACGGTCCACCAGGTGAACCCGAGTTCGAGCGAGGACACCTGCCTGGTGCGCAGTGGGTCGACCTGGAGTCCGAGCTCACCACCCACGGCCCTCGCGGCGGTAGACACCCGCTGCCGGACTCCAGGGTGTTCGAGGCGGCGATGCGACGGATCGGCATCTCCGCCGACGTACCGGTCGTCGTCTACGACGGGGCGACGTCGCTGGCGGCTGCGCGGCTGTGGTGGCTGCTGACCGACGCCGGGCACCAGGACGTACGCGTGCTCGACGGCGGCTACGCCGCGTGGCAGGCGTCGCGACAGCCGGTCGAGACCGGACCAGGCATCGTGACCGAGTCTGGTGACTTCGTGGCCCGGCCAGGGCACCGTGATGTCGTCGACGCCGACGGGGTGCTGGCTCTGATCACCGGACCTGCCGCCGGCTCGGTGGTGCTGGTCGACGTCCGCGCCGCCGACCGCTATGCGGGGGAGAACGAGACGATCGACCCGGTCGCCGGCCACATCCCGGGGGCGATCAGCCGCCCGTCGACGGGGAACGTGACCGCGGCGGGCCGGTTCAAGCACGCACCGGAGATCGCCGAGCGGTTCGCCGACATCGGCGGCGAACCGGTGCTCTACTGCGGTTCAGGCATTACCGCCGCACACACGCTGCTGGCCCTGGAGTCGGCCGGTCGGTCGGGCACCGTCTATCCGGGGTCGTGGAGTGACTGGATCACCGACCGCGACCGACCGCGCGCCAGCGGGCCCACTCCCTGACCGGACCGACCGTCAGGACTGCAGAGCTCCGATCAGCATGCCGATCGACGCGACCAGGAAGAAGCAGGTGATGACGCCGAGCACGATCTGGCCTGTCCACAGGGCCATGACGGTGGCGACTCTCGCCGTACCGGTGATCCCGGGGCGGACGGCGAGCGGCAGCTTCGCGCCGACCGGGAGGCCGGTGTGCACACCGGCCTCGAAGGTGTGCTCGCTCTCGGTGGTCGGGTCGGTGTAGACCAGCGTGGGCAGCCGTACCCGGTACGTCTGAAGGCGACGCTCGGAGTCGCGCCGGGTTCGCACATCACCCCGCACCGAGAGGATGGTGCCGCGCGCCCGCACCGTGCCGGCCAGCCTTCGCCGGGTGCGCTGGACCGTGATCCCCGTGATCACGAGCAGCACCGCCGTGACCGAGGAGAAGACCAGCGCGAGGACGCCGAGCGGATTCATGCCCGGCATCGTAGGCAGTCGCAGGGTGCACCAGAACGGACCGTAACCAGGTGCCGAGACGAGAATCTGCCCGAAGAAACTGACTCCCCGCCGGCGCCACGCAGGACGCGAGATCTTCGGGAAGATTCTCAGTGACCAGGTTCCTACTGCTCCTTCGGCCCGCCGAAGACGATCTCGTCCCAGCTCGGCACCGAGGCGCGTTTGCGCCGAGCCGGCTTCGGAACCGGCGGCGGCGGCTGCTGCTCGGGCACGTCAAGGGGAAGGGGCTGGTCCTCCGGCTCGCTGCTGCGAGGCTCCGCCGGAGCAGCCGTGCCCGAATCCGTCGGCACCTCGGCCTCGTCGACCTCCGGCTCTGCGGCCGACGGCACACGCAAGGCTGCTGCCTCGTCGCGGCGATCCTCACGGGCGACCGGCGCCTCGGGGCGACCGGGGTCGTCGCTGCCCTCCGGCACCTCGATGCCGTCGTCCTCGCTCGGCTCGATCGGGTAGTTCACGACGATCGCCGGCTCCCAGGCCTCCGACCTCAGGGGCGCACTCAGCTCCGGCACGGCCGAGGCGTCACTGGGCCCGAAGTCCTCGACCAGGAGCTCGACGGGTGGGCCCTTGCGAGCGACCTCGATGGTGGGCTCGGCCGCCTCGGGAACGCTGGAGTCGACCGGCGGCTCCGCCGCCTCCTCGTCGTCGGCTGTTGTCCGCTCGCCGTCAGCCGTCGCGTCCGGCTCGCTCGCTGCCGGGCTCTCGTCCTGCGGGTCCTGCTCCTCGAGGATCTCGTACAGGGTCTCCAGCCCGGGCCCGGCTCGCTCCTCGGCCTCGAGTCGATCGAGCTCGGTCTCGATCTCGGCCAGCTCGGTGTCCGGATCGATCTCGTCCGCCGCGGCGGGGCCGGAAGCCCGATGGAACTGGACGACCTCGGCGATCGTCGACTCGACCTCGATGCCTTCGCCCGGGGCCGGATCCGCTGGTGCACCGTCCTCTCCAGACGACGATGCGACCGGGATGTCCTGGATCGCGCGGACCAGCGCGAGCTCGTCGCTGAGGTCGAGTGTGGGCTCCGTGTCCTCGTTCTCGCCGGGCACCGGTGGGCGGCGCCCTGGCTGCGGTCCACGACTGGGCGAGCTGTCGCCCAGCACCCATCGAGCGTCGTCGTTACCGGCCACCGAGTAGCGGCCCGCCAGATCGAAGTAGAACAGCGCCTGCCTCGGTGTGTCTCCCGACCGGTAGCTCGCGGTGACCGCCCACCGGCCGTCGTCGAGGCGGTAGGAGTCCCACTCCACCGTATCGACATCGACGCCGCGGTTGAGCAGCCGTTCGGTCAGCACGCCGCGCAGCGTCCGGTGCGATGACGTCTCGCCTCGCCGCCGCGCCGACGACGTCAGGGCGAGACCCGCGATGTGCTCACGCTCCGCCAGCACCGGGGCGGCGAACCGCTCCACCCGGTCCCGTTCGACGCCGGCGACACGGGCGACGTCGTCCACCGACTCGCCCGATCGGATCCGGGTCTGGATCTCGCGCGGGCTGAGTGCGCTCTCCATCTCGATCTCCAGCTGTCCGAGCCGAGGCCGGTCTCCGCGCAGTGCGGCGCGCAGCCGGTCGTCGGCCGCGATGGCCAATTCCTCACCGCGCTCGGTGGCCACGATCACGAACCGCCCGTCGGGACTCAGTCCCACCACTTGCGCGACGCGCATCGGATCGTTGCCACTCCTGTCGGTGCAGTGTCCGGCTAAACCTACTCTGATTCCCTCGCCCTGCCCGCCAGCGCGCGCTGCGCTGACGCAGCCACCCGCACTCAGGTCGCTAAGGTGCCGCGCGTGGAGCTCGTACCGGTCGTCCTCGACCTGATCGGCATCTTCGTGTTCGCGTTGTCCGGTTCCTTGCTGGGAGTGCGGATCCAGTTCGACATCGTCGGCGTGCTGGTCATCGGCGCTGTCACCGGCCTCGGCGGCGGGATCATGCGGGACGTGCTGATCGGGGCGGTGCCGCCCGCGTCCTTCACCGACTGGCGCTACTTCGCCGTACCGGTGGTCGCCGGGCTGGTGGCCTTTCGGTTCCATCCCGACCTGGCGAAGATCGAGCCCTACATCAACTGGTTCGACGGCTTGGGCCTCGGCCTGTTCTGCGTCCTCGGCTCCCAGAAGGCGCTCATCTACGGTCTCGACCCCGTCCCGGCCGTCCTGATGGGCGTGCTCACCGGCATCGGCGGCGGGGTGCTGCGCGACCTGCTCGCCGATCGGAAGCCCATCGTGTTGCGGGCGGACTTCTACGCGATCCCGGCGTTCGCAGGGTCGCTGGTCGTCGTCCTCACCTGGGAGGCGGGGAAGTTCCATGAGTGGGTGCTCATCCCGGCGGCGGCGCTCTGCATCCTGCTGCGGTTCCTGGCCCTCCACTACCGGTGGAGCGCGCCCCGGGCCACAGACATCTGGTGATCACAGCGCCTGCCTCCATCAGCTCTTGTGGGCCGGTTCTAGGCTCCGCTCATGGGACACCCCACCCCTGACCACACCCCCACCCATCCCGCCCCAGCGACCGTCGGTCAGCTACGAGCCAGCGGTCACGTCTCCCGCTCGGTCGCCGAGGAGCTGCGGGCCAACCTCTTGAGCCGGCTGCGCACCGGTACGACGGCCTTCCCCGGCATCGTCGGCTTCGACGACACCGTGCTGCCTGAGCTGGAGACCGCCTTGCTCGCCGGCCACGACCTGGTCCTCCTCGGTGAGCGCGGCCAGGGCAAGACCCGGCTGATGCGCACTCTCACCCAGCTGCTCGACGAGTGGAGTCCGGAGGTCGCCGGCTGCGAGATCCACGACGACCCGTACGCGCCGGTCTGCGTCCGCTGCCGGTCGCTGGTCGCCGAGGTCGGTGACGACCTGCCGATCGTCTGGCGGCACCGTGACGACCGCTACACCGAGAAGCTGGCCACCCCCGACACCAGCGTCGGCGACCTGATCGGTGACGTGGACCCGGTGAAGGTCGCCCAGGGCCGCACCCTCGGTGATCCGGAGACCATCCACTACGGGCTGGTGCCGCGGGCGAACCGCGGCGTGTTCGGCCTGAACGAGCTGCCCGACCTCGCGGAGCGGATCCAGGTGGCGTTGTTCAACGTGCTGGAGGAGCGCGACATCCAGGTCCGCGGCTACTCGCTGCGGCTGCCGCTGGACGTGTTCCTGGTGGCCACCGCCAACCCCGAGGACTACACCAACCGCGGCCGGATCATCACGCCGCTCAAGGACCGGTTCGGTGCCGAGATCCGGACCCACTACCTCTCCGACCTGGACGATGAGGTGACGCTGATCCGTCAGGAGGCGGACCTGGTCGCCGAGGTGGGTGACCACCTGCTGGAGGTGCTGGCCCGGTTCACCGCCAGCCTGCGCGAGTCGGCCTCGATCGACCAGCGCTCGGGTGTGTCGGCTCGGTTCACCATCGCCGCCGCCGAGGCCGTCGCCGGGTCGGCCCTGCGGCGCTCCGGCCGGACCGACGATCCGGGGGCCGTCGCGCGGGTCGGTGACCTTCCAGCCGTGCTGCCCACGCTGCTCGGCAAGGTCGAGTTCGAGATGGGCGAGGAAGGCCGCGAGCGCGAGCTGCTCGAGCACCTGCTGCGGATGGCGGTCGCCACCACGTTTCGCGACCGCCTCGGGGGATTGGACCTGTCGGGCTTCACCGAGGTGTTCGCCGAGGGGGCGGTGGTCGAGACCGGTGACCTGGTGCCGGCCTCGGAGCTGCTCTCCCAGCTCGGCACGGTCACCGGGTTGGCCAAGGTGCTGGACCGGCTCGGCTACGTCGACTCGGCCGGCCGCGGTCAGGTGGCGGCCGCGGCGGAGTTCGTGCTCGAGGGTCTGCACCTGACCCGGCGCATCGACAAGGACGCCGTCGGCGGACGCACCGTCTACGGCGCCCGGTGATCTCGTGAGTTCTCTCGCCCGTCTCCCGCACGTCGACTCCGCGGTAGCTGCAACCACCGCGGAGTCGGAGAAGGAGCTCCGTCCATGAGCGCCGAGCGGTACGAGAGCGGCGACCCGCACGGCCGCTTCCGCTACGGACCGTGGCGCGGTGGGCGAGACCCGCTGGCGCCCCCGTACGACCTGCGCGCCGCCCTGGACAAGATCGGCGAGGACGTGCTGGCCGCCGGCACGGTGCGCGACGCGCTCCGCGACCTGCTGCAACGCGGCCTCGACGGTCGTGGTGGCCTGGACAAGCTGTTGCAACGGATCCGCAAGCAGCGGGCGGCGGCCCGGCGGCGCGGCGATCTGGGCGGGACACTCGACCAGATCCGTGCCGCCCTGGATCAGGCGCTCGCCGCCGAGCGCGAGCAGCTGGCAGGCATGGAGGGGGACGAACACCGGTTCGCGGAGATGGAGCTGGACACCGTCCCCGACGACGTCGCCGGCGCCGTCCGGGCGCTCAGCGACTACCAGTGGCGGTCGCCGGAGGCCCGACAGACGTACGAAGCCATCACCCAGATGCTGCAGCGGGAGGTGCTGGACGCCCAGTTCGCCGGCATGAAACAGGCGCTGGAGGGCCAGGACCCCGAGGCGATGCAGCGGGTCAAGGACATGCTGGCCGACCTCAACGAGCTGCTGGCCAAGCACGCCCGCAACGAGGACACCACCGACGCGTTCGCCGACTTCATGGAGCGTCACGGCGACTTCTTCCCCGAGCAGCCGGAGAACGTGGAGGAGCTGATCGACGCCCTGGCCCGTCGGCAAGCGGCGGCCCAGCGGATGATGAACTCGCTCAGCCCGGAGCAGCGCGAGCAGCTGGCCCAGCTGATGCAGCAGGCGCTGTCCGACGCCGACCTGGCCTCCGAGATGGCCCAGCTGGCCGACAACCTGCGCGCCCTGCGGCCCGGACTGGACCGGTCCTCGCCGACCGGGATGGGCCAGGGGGGTGAGCCACTGGGTTACGGCGAGGCGGTGGAGGCGGTGGCCGAGCTGGCCGATCTGGAGGCCCTGGCCCAACAGCTGTCCCAGAACGACCCGGGATCCACGTTGGACGACGTGGACGTCGAGACGCTGGAGAAGCGGTTGGGTCGGGACGCCGTGGCCGACCTCACGGCACTTCGCGACTTGGAGCGCGAGCTGGAGCGGCAGGGCTATCTGCAACGCAGCGACGACGGGCTGAAGCTCACCCCGCGAGCGCTGCGCCGACTCGGTCAGACCGCCCTGAAGCGGGTGTTCGCCCAGATCGAGGCGTCGGGTCGCGGCGACCACGACGACCGGCGGACCGGATCAGCGGACGAGCGCACCGGACTGACCCGGCCGTGGGAGTTCGGTGACGAGCTACCACTCGACGCGCCGCGGACGGTGGCGAACGCGTTGCGGCGCGCCGGTCTGCCCGGCCCTTCGACAGGCTCAGGGCACGGGGTCCAGCGCGCCGGTCTGCCGGGCCCTTCGACGGGATCAGGGGGCGGGGTCACGCTTGCGGTCGAGGACTTCGAGGTGATCGAGACGGAGCGACGGACGACCGCGGCGGTCGCGCTGTGCGTGGATCTGTCGTACTCGATGGTGCAGGACGGTCGTTGGGGACCGATGAAGCAGACCGCACTGGCGCTGAACCACCTGATCGAAACCCGGTTCCGGCAGGACGCGCTGCAGGTGATCGGCTTCAACCGGTACGCCCGCAGGCTCAGTCCCCTGCAGCTGGCCGAGGTCGAGCCGGACTGGATCCAGGGCACCAACCTGCAGCACGCGCTGATCCTGGCCGCCCGGCACCTGCGTCGGCACCCCGACGCGGAGCCGGTCGTCCTGGTGGTGACCGACGGCGAGCCGACTGCTCACCTGGCTGAGGACGGCGAGGCGTACTTCCAGTGGCCGACGACCTCGGCCACGCTGCGGGCGACGGTGGCCCAGATCGACGAGCTGTCCCGCTACGGGGCGACCATCAACACCTTCATGCTGGGTGACGATCCCGGCCTGGCCCGGTTCGTCGACGCCATCGCCCGGCGTTGCGGTGGTCGGGTGTTCACCCCCGACATCGGCCGGCTGGGAGAGTACGTGGTCTCGGACTACCTGCAAGCACGTCGAGGTCGCCGCTGACCAGGTTCCCCGGTTGGCGGACCGAACCGGCGGAGTTTGCCGAATCGCCGGTACGGTACGCGGCGCCTCGATAACGTCAGCGCATGAAGGAACGTCGGTGGCCCTGGCTCGTCAGCGGGCTCGCGCTGGTGCTGGCTTCCATCTCCGGCGCCGCCGCGACGTACCTCTGGTGGTTGCCCTGTCGGGGCCGGATGCTGGTCGGCACCGACTTCGGCCCAAGGTACTCCGATGCTCTCCTCGGCGAGGAGTGCATCGACCGGATGAACGAAGGCACACCCTTCCCGCTGCCGACCGAGGCGGCCCTGACGGCGCCTGGTCTGCTGCTGCTCAGCACCGTCACGATGATCTTGGTGGCGGTGGCCTGGCTGGTCCCCGTGGCGGCCCTGCCGGTGAGTGGCACGGCCCGCTGGGGGATGGCCCTGCCCGGCTTGACGGTCTTGGCGGTCGCTGTCCTCGGAGTCGGCACTACTTACGGCACTTCTGTCGAGAGCCTCGGTTACCTGCTCGACTCGTTGCTCAGCGTGTTCGCCCTCGTGGGTCTGGGCGTGGTGCTCGTCGCGCAGGTCCCGGGCCAGGTCCGCTTCGGCGTCGTGACATTGTCGGTCAGCGCCTTGGGGTTCGCCGGCATGGTGGCCGACTACATGCTGATGATCCGCTGGAGCGACGCCGACTGGGACTCGCCACCGGGCAGCGGCTACCTGACCGCCGCCCTGCTGCTGCTCTGCGGCATCGCGGTGTTGATCATGACGGCGCTCAGCCCCAGGCCGGCCTCAGCCGCGACCGCGGCGCAACAGGTCCAGCAGGTAGATCCCGTAACCTGACTTGGCCAGGGCGGTCGCCCGGTTCTCCAGCTCGTCGTCGGACAGGAAGCCCTGCCGCCAGGCTGCCTCCTCGGGTGCGCCGACCTTCAGACCCTGCCTGGACTCCAGGGTGCGGACGAAGTTGTTGGCGTCGTTCAGCGACTCGAACGTCCCGGTGTCCAGCCAGGCGGTGCCGCGGGGGAGGACCCCGACCTTCAGCCGGCCGGCCGCCAGATAATGCTTGTTGACGTCGGTGATCTCGTACTCGCCGCGTGGGGACGGCCGCAGGTCCCGCGCGATGGTGATCACGTCGTTGTCGTAGAAGTACAGGCCCGGTACTGCGTAGTTCGACCTGGGTCGTGCCGGCTTCTCCTCCAACGAGATGGCCTTGCCGTCGGCGTCGAACTCGACCACACCGTACGCGCTCGGCTCGGCGACCCAGTAAGCGAAGACCGCGCCTCCATCGACCTCGCGGAAGTTGCGCAGCTGGGAGCCCAGGCCGGGGCCGTAGAAGATGTTGTCGCCCAGCACGAGGGCCACCTTGTCGTTCCCGATGAAGTCGGCGCCGAGGACGAACGCCTGCGCCAGCCCGTCCGGTGACGGCTGCTGCGCGTACGTGATCGAGATGCCGAACTGCGACCCGTCGCCCAGCAACCGCTCGAAACCGGCCGCGTCGTGCGGGGTGGTGATCACCAACACGTCGCGGATCCCGGCGAAGATCAACGTCGACAGCGGGTAGTAGATCATCGGCTTGTCGTAGACCGGGACCAGCTGCTTGCTGATGCCGATGGTCACGGGATGCAGTCGGGTGCCGGAGCCGCCGGCCAGGATGATGCCACGCATGGCAGGGAAGTCTCCCACGGATCAGGCGAGCAGTGTGCCGACCCCGCACGCCACCACCAGGCCGGCGAGCAACACAGGCGCCCCGAACTTGGCGAACTCCGTGGTGGTGTAGCCGATCGGGCCGATCACCATCAGGTTGGTCTGGTGGCTGAAGGGGTTCAGGAAGGTGAACGAGATGCAGGTGCCGATCAAGGCCAGCAGGACAACTGGGTCGAGCCCGACCTCCAGCGCCAACGTGATCGCGACCGGCGTCAGGATCGACGCCGCGGCGGCGTTGGAGATGATGTTGGTGAGGATCGTCGTCACCAACCCGAAGACGATGATCACCAGCAGGTCGTTGCCGCCCACCAGGTAGCGGATGCCGTTGGCCAGCACGTCGGCGAGGCCGCTGCTCAGCACGATCGCTCCCAGCCCGACCGAGCCGGCCAGGATGAACAACACGTTCCAGTCCAGGGCCCGGCCCGCCGACCGGGGAGTGAGGACGCCCGTCAGCACCATCAGCAGGGCGCCGGCGACCGAGGTGAACTCGATCGGAGCCAGCCCGAAGGAGGCGGACAGGACGACGGCCGCCAGGATCAGCAGCGCCTTCCAGGTGTTCTTCGGCTGCGGCGCCCGACTGGCTGCGTCCTGCCACAGAGCGACGAACTCGCTCTGCTCGACGGTCTCGGCATCGGGTGCGGTGAGGTAGCAGGTCGCGCCGGGCACCAGCTCGGTGCGTCGTAGCGACACGGTCGTCCGGGCCGCGATCACCTGGAGGTCCCCGTTCTCCTCCAGGTCGTTCAGGGTCCCGACCTCACCGGTGTTCACCGACACGGCGAACAGCCGCTGCGGCGACAGCCCGAACAGCGGGCTCGCCCACAAGGCCTTGATGCCCGTCTCGGTGGCTTCGAAGACGAGCAGGTCGTCGACTTCCACGGGCACGTCGGGCGTCAGGTACTCCCCATCGCGCTTCAGCGTGACCAGCCGGTAGTCCCGCGCGGCGGCGAGGCCGAGTCGATCGGCCGTCCGTCCACGAGCGACCGCTCGCTCGCCGATCGGGATCTCCATCCTCCAGTCCAGTGGCTCCGCCTCGCTCGTCTGGGTTCCCTTGAACACCCGTGGGGCAACGAGGTAGATCACCACGAAGCCCACCAGAGCCACCGGCAGCGCGACCGGGGCGAAGGACAGCATCCCCATGTCGATGCCGCGGTTGCCGGCGATGCCGGCGATCAGCAGGTTGGAGCTGGTGCCGATCAGCGTGATCGAACCGGCCAGCGTGGTCAGGTGCGCGATCGGCAGCATCA
>DASQLI010000249.1:0-13188 GCA_035630075.1 Microlunatus sp. | reverse complement strand
CGAACACCGATGGGGCGCCCAGTGAGACGAGTGGAGCACAGCAGGTACTGCTGCGTCCGCGGCTGGTCGTCCGCGGCAGCACTGCGCGCGCCCTCGTCTCGGCTTGAGCTCGTGCACGTGGGGTTCGATCCTGCAGGCCTGGCCGTGGGTGTGCTTGACCCAGGTTCCAGAAAGCGTTTACGCTGCGTACGCAAACGCTTACGCATCCCGGGCTGTCGGCTGGCGTAGCTGACCGCCGCCGAGAACGCGACGAGGAGCAAGGCACTCACCATGACCGTCGACATCAGACGTACCCGAGATCCCGACTCCCTGGGTGATGGTCCCCCCGCGCACTCGTCGGGTGGTCTCCGGTCGTGACCATCCGAGTCACCGTGTGGTCGGAGAACCATCACGAACGCCACGAGCCCTCGATCGCGGCGATCTACCCGCGAGGGATCCACGGCGCCATCGCAGACCCCCTGGCTGCCGACCCAGCCTTCGAGGTGCGCACGGCCACCCAGAACCAGCCTGACCAGGGTCTCGGGGACGACCTCCTCGACCGGACCGATGTGTTGCTGTGGTGGGGACACGAGGTGCAGGGCGAGGTCGACGACGCCCACGCCGGGACCGTACGGCGGCGAGTCAGCGAGGGCATGGGATTCATCCCGCTGCACTCGGCCCTGAACTCCAAGCCGTTCCGAGCTGTTGTCGGGACCACCGGGCGCAGCTTCGGCTTCCGGCACGGTGGTCGTGAGCTGGTCTGGACCGCGACCGCTGCTCACCCGATCGCGCACGGCATCCCCAACCCGGTCGTCGTGCCGGACTCCGAGATGTACTGCGAGCCGTTCGACGTCTCGCAGGTCGAGGAGACGGTGTTCATCTCCGGCTTCGACGGCGGCGAGGTGTTCCGGACCGGACTGACCTTCCGCCGCGGACGGGGCAGGGTGTTCTACTTCGGGCCGGGGCACGAGGAGTACCCGATCTACCACGAGCCGGTCATCCAGCAGATCCTGCGCAACGCGGTGCTCTGGGTGAGCCCGGATCCGCCGCAGACGCTGGTGATCCCGACCGCACCCGACGACCGCGACAAGCCGGCCGGCTGGTTCGAGGAGGACTCCCGATGACGCCCGATCGAGTCGAGCCGACGCCTCCTGACGGACCCGAGCCGACGCGTCCTGAGCCTGTCGTACCACCGCGTCCTGAGCCTGTCGAAGGACTGTCCTCAACAGGCTCAGACCGCCGTCTTGACGGGCCCGCGATCGCCGTCATCGGCATCCACGGGCACGGTGCCTCGCACGTCCGCAATGCCTTGGGACAGGGTCGGCTGGTCGCAGTGATCGATCCGCGTCCGCCGGTGGAGGGGTCCGAGGCAGCAAGCGCCGGGACGCCCTGGTACCCGTCGCTGGACGAGTTCCTGGCCACCGGTCTCGCGGTCGACGTGGCCGTGCTGTGTACGCCGCTACCCACCCACGCCTCGATGACCACCACCCTGCTCCAGGCCGGCGCGGACGTCCTGCTCGAGAAGCCGCCGACCACCACGATGGCCGAGTTCACCGAGCTGCTGGCCGTCGAGGCTGAGACCGGGCGGATCGTGCAGGTGGGGTTTCAGAGCCTGGGCTCGGACGCGCTGGCGGAGGTCGCCGAAATCGTCGCTCGCGGTGAGATCGGTGAGCTGTCCCACATCGGCGTCGCCGGGACGTGGGTGCGTGCCACCTCGTACTTCCGGCGGGCGGCCTGGGCCGGCAAGCGGGTGCTCGACGGGCGGCCGGTGGTCGACGGTGTGACGACCAACCCGTTGGCACACGCGACCGCGACGGCGCTGCGACTGGCCGGAGCCCGGCGCGTCGAGGACGTGGTCGACATCGACCTGGAGCTCTACCGGGCCAACGACATCGAGGCCGACGACACCACCTCGCTGGTGCTCCGGTCGACGACCGGTCCGACCATCGCGGGAGCGCTGACCCTGTGCGCGCCGGTCAACACCGATCCGTGGGTGGCCGTGTACGGCAGTCGCGGCGTGGTGCGGCTGTACTACACCCGCGACGTGGTCGGGGTAGAGATCGACGGAACGGCGCCTACGCTGACCACGTACGGACGAGTCGACCTCCTCGGCAACCTGCTGGCGCATCGGGCAGATGGGACGCCCTTGCTCAATCCGCTGGTCGACAACGGCGCGTTCATGGCGGTGATGGAGGCGGTCCGACTGGCCCCGAATCCCGCGGCGATTCCTGCGGAGCTCGTCAGCTGGGAGCCCGTCGAGGGTGCCGAGCCACCGGACGTGCACCCGGTGGTGAGCGGCGTGGCCGAGGCAGTCGAGCGGGTGGCATCAACAGGTCAGGGTTTCCGCGCAGTGGGCGCCCCCTGGACCACTTGACCAACCTCGCGCTGAGCTCGTCGAAGCGCGTTGGGGAAGACGTGCGCTGGGCCTGTCGAAGCGCGTTTTCGACAGGGTCAGGGACTCGGTTCTCGGTCGCACTAGGGTGGCCGCCGTGAGTGAACCTGTGACCCATCGCAACCTGCTGGCCGCCGCCGGCACCGGCCCGGCGCCAGCCCTGCTGCCTCCGATCGGTCCGAGGATCATCGACGAAGCGGGTCGCGACGACCTGGTTGCTGCCGTGGTGGCCGAACCGGCCGGCAGCCTGGGCTGGGCCTTGCTGGCCGAGCGCGCTCTGGCGGAGAGGACGGCCGACGCTGACGTCACCGCATACGCCTTCGCCCGGACGGGCTACCACCGCGGCCTGGATGCCTTGCGTCGGTCGGGATGGAAGGGCGCCGGACCCATCCCGTACGAGCACGAAGCCAACCGCGGCTTCCTCCGCGCTCTGTGGTCGCTGGCCCGGGCTGCAGCCCGAATCGGGGACACGGTGGAGCACGAACGCTGTGCCCAGTTCCTTCGTGATTCCACCGAGACCGGCTACCGGGCTCTGACCAGCGCCTTCCCGCTAGAGTGAGTCAGTAAGAGTCCCTGCGGCAACGGCTGCCCAGGGACTTCACTGCTGATATCAGAGGCGGCGATCACATGCCGGGCATTGTGGTGGTAGGAGCCCAGTGGGGCGACGAGGGCAAGGGCAAGGCGACCGACGAGCTGGGGGACCGGGTCGACTTCTGCGTCCGCTACTCCGGCGGCAACAACGCGGGCCACACCGTCGTCGTCGGCGGTGAGAAGTATGCGCTCCACCTGCTCCCATCGGGAGTGCTGAACGCCAACTGCACGCCGGTGATCGGCAACGGCGTCGTCGTCGACCTGGACGTGCTGTTCTCCGAGATCGACGGACTGGCGGCCCGGGGTGTGGACACCTCGTCGCTGCTGGTCTCAGCCAACGCGCACATCATCACCTCGTACCACCAGACCATCGACAAGGTCACCGAGCGGTTCCTCGGCAAGGCCAAAATCGGCACCACCGGCCGCGGCGTCGGTCCGGCCTACTCCGACAAGGTCAACCGGATCGGGCTGCGGATCCAGGACCTGTTCGACGCCTCGATCCTGCGGCAGAAGGTCGAGGCCTCGCTCGAACAGAAGAACTATCTGCTGGTCAAGGTCTACAACCGGGCCGCGCTCGACCCGGTCCAGGTGACCGAGCACCTGCTGTCGCACGCCGAGCGGATCGCGCCGCACGTCGCCGACGTCAGCCGGGTGTTGAACTCCGCGCTGGACGCCGAGCAGGTGGTGCTGTTCGAGGGCGCTCAGGCGCATCACCTCGATGTCGACCATGGCACCTACCCGTACGTGACGTCGTCCAACCCGATCGCCGGCGGCGCCTGCGTCGGCGCAGGGGTCGGGCCGACCCGGATCAACCGGGTGATCGGCATCGCCAAGGCCTACACGACGCGGGTCGGGGAGGGGCCGATGCCGACCGAGCTGTTCGACGACGACGGCGAGAAGCTGCGCGAGATCGGTGCCGAGTTCGGCACCACCACCGGGCGTAAGAGGCGCTGTGGCTGGTTCGACGCACTGGTGGTGGAGGCCGCATCGCAGGCCAACGCGTTCACCGACATCTTCCTCACCAAGCTGGACGTGCTGACCGGCTGGGAGCAGATCCCGGTCTGCATCGGCTACGACGTCAACGGCGAGCGCTTCGACACGCTGCCGGTGAACCAGTCCGACTTCCACCACGCGGCGCCGGTCTACGAGTACCTGGACGGCTGGACCGAGGACATCACCGGCTGTCGCTCCTTCGAGGACCTGCCGAAGAACACCCGTCGGTACGTCGAGCGGCTCGAGGAGCTCTGCGGCGCCCGGATCTCCGGCATCGGCGTCGGACCGGACCGCGAGCAGTCGATCGTGATCAACAGCCTGATCTGACCGCACCGCTCCACTCCGCGTGTGCTCGAACCCTCGCGGAGTGGTGGGTGGGCGACTGCGCGTGTGCTCGAACCCTCGCGGAGTGGCGGTCGTGCGACTGCGCGTGTGCTCGAACCCTCGCGGAGTGGGAGTTGCACCAGCCTGACACGCGTGAGGCTAGACTCCAGCGCATGCCGCGGAAAGCCACCTCGCAGGATGTCGCCGATCTCGCGGGAGTGTCTCGCAGCGCCGTCTCGCTGGTGCTGAACGGTCGAGGCGCCGGCAACATCGCCGCGGACAAGCAGGTGCTGATCATCGAAGCGGCCCGCAAGCTCAACTACACCCCGAACACCGTCGCCCTCAGCCTTCGCTCGCGTCGGAGCGCCACGATCGGCGTGGTCACCGACGCGATCGCCACGAGCGCGTTCGGTGGCCGCCTCCTGCAGGGCGCCTCCGACGCCGCCGCCGCCGAGGGCTACCTGCTGCTCGTCATCGACACCCAGAACAACGCCGAGCGGGAGCGACAGGCGTACGACACCTTGCAGAACCGTCAGGTCGACGGGTTCCTGTTCGCCGCCATGAGTCTGCGTCCGTACCAGACCCCGACCGTCCTCCACGGCAGCCCGAGCGCGCTGGCGAACTGCTTCGATCCAGCCGACGGCGTCGCGGCCTACATCCCCGATGAGGTCGCGGGGAGCCGGGCCGCCACCCAGCACCTGATCGATCACGGCCACCGGGACATCGTCATGCTGACCGGTACCACCGACCTGATGGCGACCGGCCTGCGTGAGCGGGGCTACGTCGAGGCGATGACGGCGGCAGGTCTCAGGCCCGCGACACCTGTGCCTTCAGGCTGGGAGATCGACAAAGGTCACGCGGCGGCGATGCATGCGCTCACGTCGGGCGACCACCGGCCGAGCGCACTGCTCTGCGTCAACGACCGAGCAGCGATCGGTGCCGTCCTGGCCGCCGTCCAGCTCGGCCTCTCCGTGCCCGGTGACCTGTCGGTGGTCGGCTACGACGACGACGAGAATGTCGCTCCGTTCCTGGTTCCTGCCCTGACGACGGTGCGACTGCCGCACCGTGAGATGGGGGAGCGGGCGATGCGGATGGTGCTCGCTGCGGCACTCGACGGCAGCGATCCGGTCCTCAGGGCCCAGCAGACGTCGGCGCCGCGGACCCTGCTGGGGTGTCCTCTGGTGGTGCGGAACTCCGTCGCTCCACCCCGGTGACGCACCGCCGAGCGGACTGGTCAGTCCAGGGCATGCTCCGATCCGACCTCGTACTCGACGACGGACGCCGAGCTGATCATCCCCGCTTGGTCGTCATCGACCCCGGCGCCCCGAAAGGCCTCGAGCTGCTCCCGGCCCTCCCACCGCTCGACGATGTTGACCCGTCCCGGGTCGAGCAGATCGGCCGAGATGGCGAAGTCCAGGCAGCCAGGTGTGCGCCGAGCCTGCTCCACCACCTCCCGACAGGTGCTGAGGTAGACCTCCCGGACGTCTGCTGCGACGACCAGATGTCCGATGACGATGATCATGTCAGGTGGACCGCCCGCCGCCGGCCAACTCATCGGCCACCGGTCAGCCAGTCCACCGCCCGGCCCAGCAGTGCTCGATGACCGACGCTGTCGTACGAGCGGGTGTCGTGCCCCAGCCCGTCGTAGACCACGCGTCCGGCGCCGTGCTCGCGGGCCCAGATCATCGGGTGCACGACGCCGTCGTGGACGTGCTCGCCGATCACACTGATGTCGTCACCGACCTCGAGGTAGCTGTAGCGCTCGTCGAGCACCTCGAAGTCGCTCTCCTCGCCGGCGACCTGGTGGGCGCCGGGACGGAGGTGGATCCGGGCCAGGTCCAGCGGTGGGTGCATGGTGGTTCCGCGCACCCAGCGCCCGCCCAGGATCTCCGGCCAGCGCGGCATGGTGGTGAACGAGGTGGCGGAGGCGTGCATCCCCAGCAGACCCCCACCAGACTCCAGGTGATCCAGCAGCGACTGCTGGATCTCGATCATGGTCGGCTCCGGCCGGGCGGGTTGCGGGTTCCCGATGTTGATCACGACCAGCCGCCGATCCGCCAAGGCGAGTAGAGATCTCTCGACGTCCTCGGACATCTCGACCCGATGTCCGCGGGCGGTGATCAACTCGGCGAGTCTCGACGAGGTCTCGGAAAACGGGTGCCACGGGTCGACGTACCAGCCAGCACCGGTGACGATCAACACCTCGGTCATGGTCGGCTCTCAATCGCGCGGCGGTGCGGTCGACTCGCGGACGGCCAGCGTCGCCGGGATCAGCTTCCGTCGCGGCCGGGTGGCCGGCGGACGCGTGGTCAGCAACAGTGCCTCGCGGCCGAGGTCGGCGAGGGGGAAGGCGGCCGTGGTCAGTGACGGCGAGATGAGCTCAGCCACGGGGACGTCGTCCACACCGGTCACCGAGACAGAGCGCGGGACCTCCACCCCCGCCCGGCGCAGCCCGGTCAGCACGGCGATGGCCATCGCGTCGCTCAGGGCCATCACGGCGGTGGCCTCGGGATGGGCTTCCAGAGCGTCGATCGCCGCCTGCCCGGCATCGTGTCCGGTGAAGTCCGTCTCCACCACGATCCCCCGCGTTCCGGAGGCGGTCAGCACCTTGAGGGCCTCGCCCTGTCGGTCCTCGACGGTGGTCAGGCTGGGCAGGCCGGAGATGATCAACACGTCGCGGTGCCCGAGCTCGACCAGGTGCTGGGCGACCAGTCCGGCTGCCCCCTTGTTGTCGGGCTGGACAGCGTCGACGCCGAGGAAGTGCCGACCGATGACCGCCGCTCGTCCGCCGCCCGCCTGATAGCGAGCCAACAGGTCCTTGGCCTGGGCCTCTCGCTGCGGATCGGTGTAGCCCGAGCCGGCGATGATGATCGCTCGGGCGCGCTGGGCGACCAGGCTGCGGATCTGCTTGAGCTCGAGTTGAGGGTCGCGAGCCGAGTGGCCGATCTGCACAGTCAGGTCGGCCTCTTCCGCCGCGCGCACCACACCGGCGGCGATCTCGGTGAAGTACGGGTCGTCGATCTGGTTCAGGATCAGCCCGACGATCGTCGTGCGGCCACCGGCCAGCGTCCGAGCGTAGGAGTTGGTCACGTAGCCCAGCTCCTCGGCGATGCCGCGCACCTTCTCCGCGACCGTGTCGCTGACCCCACCCAGTCCGCGCAGGGACCGTGAGGCGGTGGCGATCGACACGCCCGCAGCCTCGGCGACCTCTGACAGCCGTACGGCTGCCGGTGGTGGAGCTGACATCTGCGTCTCCTCGCGGGTCCTCGCCAACCCCTCTTGTCCTCTGGGGCTACCGTAGCGTACGCTGTCGCAAACGGTTAACGTAAACGCTTGCGCCCGCCGGCGGAGCCGCAGTAAGACGAGAGGACAGTGAGGTCGAGATGACGGTTCGGACGATCAAGGTGATCATGAACGGGGTGACCGGGCGGATGGGTTACCGTCAGCACCTGGTTCGTTCGATTCTGCCGATCCGCGACGAGGGCGGCGTGGTCGCCGGCGACGACCGGATCCAGGTCGTTCCCGTGCTGGTGGGTCGCAGCGCCGACAAGCTGGCCAAGCTCGCCGAGCTGCACGGGGTCGAGGAGTGGACCACCGACCTCGACGCCGCACTCGCCGATCCCGAGGCGAAGATCTACTTCGACGCCCAGGTCACCTCCGAGCGCACCGGCGCCATCCTCGCCGCGCTGGCGGCCGGCAAGCACATCTTCACCGAGAAGCCGATCGCCGAGAGCGTGCTCGACGGCCAGAAGCTGGTGACCGCTGCCCAGCGAGCCGGCACCATCACCGGTGTCGTGCACGACAAGCTCTACCTGCCCGGTCTGGTCAAGCTGAAGCGGCTGATCGATCTCGGGTTCTTCGGCCGGATCCTCTCGGTCCGCGGCGAGTTCGGCTACTGGGTCTTCGAGGGTGACGTCATCCCCGCCCAGCGACCCAGCTGGAACTACCGCGCCGAGGACGGCGGCGGCATGGTGCTCGACATGTTCTGCCACTGGAACTACGTGCTGGAGAACCTGTTCGGTCGGGTCGACGCCGTCTGGGCCAAGGCCGTCACCCACATCCCGGAGCGCTGGGACGAGCAGGGCAACGCCTACACAGCGACCGCCGACGACGCCGCGTACGGGATCTTCGAGCTCGACGGCGGGGTGATCGCCCAGATCAACTCGTCCTGGGCGGTCCGGGTCGATCGCGGCGAGCTGGTCGAGTTCCAGGTCGACGGCACCCACGGCTCGGCGGTCGCGGGTCTGTTCGACTGCCGGATCCAGCCGCGTGCCCAGACGCCGAAGCCGGTCTGGAATCCCGATCTGCCCACCGACCAGGACTTCCGCTCGCAGTGGGACGCCGTGCCGGACATCGAGGACTACCCGAACGGCTTCCGCGCCCAGTGGGAGCAGTTCCTGCGCGACGTCGACGCCGGCCGCCCGCACGGCTACGACCTCGCCGCCGGCGTCCGCGGGCTGCAGCTGGTCGAGGCCGGCTTGAAGTCTTCCGAGGAAGGCCGCCGGGTCGAGATCAAGGAGTTGTCCTGATGACTCCGTGCACGCTCGCGTTCCGCGCTCCGCGGTCATGAGCTCCGCGAATCTCGGTCATTCGTCGCGTTTCCGAACGGCGGACTCCCGCGGCGGTGGGACCTGGCGCGTCGTTCGGAAACGCTCCTGCACTCTCGAGAGGCTCCACTCATGACCGTGAAGACCGCAATCGGCAGTGTCAACCTGCCGCAGGCCGACGGGTCGCTGAAGGAGGTCGCGCTGGAGTCGCCGCGCGACTGGGCCGAGCACCCGCAGCCGTACGAGACCCGGGTCGCTTTCGCCGCGGCTCATGTGGTGGCCGATCCGTACGGGGAGAATGTCCCCGGCGCTCCGGCCGCCGTCGACTGGGACGCCACGCTGGCGTTCCGCGCCCACTTGTTCCGCTACGGCCTGGGTGTGGCCGAGGCGATGGACACCGCCCAGCGGAACATGGGCCTGGACTGGGCGGCGACGCGGGAGCTGATCACCCGCAGCGCCGCCCAGGCCCGGGCTGCCGGAGCCCGGATCGCCTCCGGGGCCGGCACCGACCACCTGCCCGCCGGTCCGGCGTCGATCGAGTCGGTGACGAACGGCTACCTGGAGCAGGTCGCCTTCGTCGAGGGCGCCGGTTCGCAGGTCATCGTGATGGCATCCCGGCACCTGGCCGCCGCGGCGCGGACCGTCGAGGACTACCGCTCCGTGTACGACGCCGTCCTCGCATCTGTCAGCTCGCCGGTCGTCCTGCACTGGCTGGGCGAGGCGTTCGACCCGCAGCTGGCCGGCTATTGGGGCAGCGGCGACGTGGCCACCGCGACCGACTCGTTCGTCCAGCTCGTCCATGATCACGCCGCCAAGGTCGACGGCGTCAAGGTGTCGCTGCTGTCGGCCGAGCACGAGACCGACCTGCGCCGCCGCCTGCCGGCCGGCGTCCGGCTCTACACCGGCGACGACTTCAACTACCCCGAGCTGATCGAGGGCGACGGCGAGCACCACTCCGACGCGCTGCTGGGCGCCTTTGCGGCCATCGCCCCGGCCGCCTCGGCCGCCCTGAGCGCACTGGACCGCGGGGACGTCGAGGGCTACCGGGCCGAGATGGCGCCGACCCTGCCGCTGTCGCGGCACATCTTCTGCGCACCGACCTTCTACTACAAGACCGGGATCGCGTTCCTGGCCTGGTTGTCGGGGCACCAGGACGGCTTCGGCATGGTCGGCGGGCTGCAGGCCGCCCGCTCACCCGTGCACCTGGCGAGGGTCTTCGAGCTGGCCAATACCGCTCGGCTGTTCCCGGACCCGGAGCTGGCGCGGCACCGGCTGGGCATGGTGCTCGCCGCTGCCGGGATACCGGCGTGAGCGGCGCCTCCGAGCTCGCTCGTCTGTCACTGAACCAGCGCACCACCGCGAGCTGGACGCTGCGCGAGGCGATCGACGGCTGCGTGGCCGCTGGGTTGTCCTCGATCGGCGTCTGGCGCGAGCAGCTGGCCGAGGCCGGGGTGGAGAACGCCGTGGCCTGGCTGGCCGAGGCCGAGCTGCGGGCGTCCACGCTGTGTCGGGGCGGCTTCTTCACGGCGTCCGATTCGGCCGCGATCGAGGCCGCACACCTCGAGAACGTGCGGGCGCTCGACGAGGCGGCCGCCATCGGCGCGAAGACGCTGTGCCTGGTGCCGGGAGGGCTGCCCGCCGGTGATCGCGATCTGCGCGGTGCTCGACGGCGGGCCGCCGAGGCGATCGAGCGGCTGGTGCCGTACGCGCAGCAGGTCGGCGTGCCGCTGGGCATCGAGCCGATGAACCCGATCTACGCCGCCGACCGCGGAGTCGTGTCCACCCTGGGTCAGGCGCTGGACATGGCGGAGCCGTACGCCGCCGACGAGGTGGGAATCGTGCTGGACACCTTCCACGTCTGGTGGGACCCCGACGTCGAGGCACAGATCGCCCGGGCGGGAGAGCGCATCCACAGCTATCAGGTCTGCGACTGGATCACCCCGCTGCCGGCCGACACGCTCCTGGCCCGCGGGATGATGGGCGACGGTCACATCGACTTCGCGACCATCGGAGCCTGGGTCCGCGATGCCGGCTACACGGGCGACATCGAGGTGGAGATCTTCAACGCCGACATCTGGGCCGCCCCCGGCGACGAGGTGCTGGCCACCATGTCGGCGCGCTACCTGGAGCTCATCCAGCCGTACGCCTGACCCCACCCGCCCGACTTCTGCACCGGTATCCACACTCAGCGTGGGTTTTGCTCCAGAAGTCGGGCGGTTCACTCGAGCCAGGTGGTCTCGAAGGTCGGGTTGGCGTGGATGTGCACCGCCTCGTAGCCATCGGGACCGGTCCGGAAGGCGTGCGGGGTGTCGGCCGGCACGATCAGCACCTGGCCGGCCCGACCCTCGATCTGGTCGGTGCCGACCGTGAAGGTGGCCGAACCGCGCCGGATCACGAACGTCTCCGCGTACGGGTGCAGGTGCAGCCGTGGTCCGACGCCTTCGGCAGACGTGGATTCGAGGATGATCGAGACGTTCGCCCGGCCGGGGAGCTCGCTGTAGTTCTCCGCCCAGTCCTCGCCGTCGTCACGCCCGTCTGTTCGGTCGAGAAGGAAACCGTCCATCGGACGACGATAGATCGCGCGGGCTGCCTCGCCCTAGCCGACCGGGCCTGGTCGGCAGGCTGGTGTTCAGGCCAGCGGCCAAACCCGGTACGGGGAGTCGCTCTCGACCACCCACTGGCTGGTCGCGGTCGGGTAGTGCCGTGACGTGTGCGACGGGCCGGAGCCGAACACCTCCACGATCGAGCCGTCGACCAGCACTCGACCCTGACCGGGCAGCGCGGCCGACGGCTGCCGGGTTCCCGCCTGCACGTCCACCAAGATCACCTGCAACGGTCCCTCGGTCTCGATCTCGAATGCCGGCGTTCCGACGATGCCATCGGGTCCGAGCGTGAGCTCCTCCCCGTGCAGCCCGATCAGCTCGCGAGCCGGCCGGCTCTGGAGCCCGCCCTCGGCGAGTGCGAGCTCGCGCGGGAACGTCAACGTCCCGGCCCATCCCGCCGCCGCGACCTCCTCACCCGTGCGCTGTGCGCCCTCCCAGGCCCACCCCCACAGCAGCACCCGATCGCCGTCGACGAGCACCTGCGGGGCGTAGAAGGTCGGCCCGTGGTCGACGATCCCGCCGGACTCGGCGCGGAAGAGGAGTCCGTCGCCGTGCGGCACGAGGTCGCCGACCAGGTAGCGCACCCCGGCCAGGTGGTCCATGCCGTCCCGGTATCGCCACAGCGACAAGATGATCACCCAACGGTCACCCAGCCGGAACAGGTTCGGGCATTCCCAGATGTTGGCTGGGGCCACTTCGGCGGCCACCGGGTCACCGGAGGTCAGCAGCGGACCGAGGAAGGTCCAGTCGTCCAGATCGTCGCAGGCGTACAGCAGCAGCTGCGGTGCGCCCGTCGGGTGTCCTGAGCCCTGTACCGCGTACCGATGGCCCTCGAAGCTGAAGACGAACGGGTCGCGGACGTCGCTGATCGCCGGGTTGTCCGGTGGCCTGATCCGGCCTACCGGTTCTTGCTTCCAGCACCGCAGAGAACGGTCGCTGCGGGCCAACCCGACCTGTGCGTTCTGAGCGGTGTCACCGACAGCGGTGTAGACGGCTGTGGGTACCCCGGAGTCGTCGACGACACAGCCCGACCAGCATCCGTTGGCGTCGAGCCCACCGGGCCGTGGTGTGAGGGCGATCGGTTCCTCGGTCCAGGTCAGCAGGTCGGTCGAGCTCGCGTGGCCCCAGTGGATGTCGGAGTGCACCGGTTCGTAGGGGTTGTGCTGATAGAAGACGTGATAGGTGCCGTCGATCTTGCACAGACCGTTGGGGTCGTTCAGCCAACCGCTGGACGGCAGCACGTGCAGTCGCGGGCGGGAGGAGTCCACGGCGTGATGGTAGCCGCGAGGCGCCGCAGGAGCGGGGACGGTGGTCACCTGCTCACCCCCGCCGTGAGTCCTTCACGCAAGGGCTGCTGACCCAGCACGAACACCACCGTGGCCGGGATCATCGAGATCACCACGCCGACCGGCGCTCGGCGGCCGATGTCGGCCATGTTTCCTCCTGGAGTTTACTCACACGTGTTAGGTAGCATGTCTGGCAGGCCGACCACGTGTCAATTCCCCGGTTCCGCAAGACTGGCGGCGGCTTGGACGACCACCGCTGCTGAGAAGTCAGCGGGATAGGCTGCGCGGGTGCCTGTGCCTGTTCACGACCTGCGGCCGGATGGCGGCGAGCAGCTTCGAGTGCTCGTCATCGGCTCCGGGGGACGGGAGCACGCCCTCGCCCTTGCGCTCGCCCGCGACCCGGGGGTGGACGAGGTGCACAGCGCGCCCGGCAACCCGGGCACCGCCCAGGTCGGCCGGAACCACCCGGTGTC
>DASQLI010000248.1:0-21784 GCA_035630075.1 Microlunatus sp. | reverse complement strand
TCAGTAGCGGTAGTGATCGGACTTGTACGGTCCGGTCACCGGCACTCCCAGGTAGTCGGCCTGGGCCTGGGTCAGCTCGGTGAGATGGACGCCGAGCGCATCCAGGTGCAGCCGTGCCACCGCCTCGTCGAGGTGCTTGGGCAGCGTGTAGACCCCGACCGGGTACTGGTCGGTCTTGGTGAACAGCTCGATCTGGGCCAGCACCTGGTTGGTGAACGAGTTGCTCATCACGAAGCTGGGGTGACCGGTGGCGTTGCCCAGGTTCATCAGCCGGCCCTCGCTGAGCACGAGGATCGAGTGGGCATGGTCGGTGCCCGCGTCGAAGGTCCACAGGTCCACCTGCGGCTTGATGTTGGTCCGCACGACGCCCGGCGTCTTGGTCAGGCCGGCCATGTCGATCTCGTTGTCGAAGTGCCCGATGTTGGCCACGATCGCCTGGTGCTTCATCCGGCTCATCTGGTCGGCGGAGATGACGTTGAAGCAGCCGGTGGCGGTGACGTAGATGTCGGCGATCGGCAGCGCGTCCTCCAAGGTGAGCACCTGGTAGCCGTCCATCGCGGCCTGCAGCGCGCAGATCGGGTCGACCTCGGTGATGACCACCCGAGCGCCCTGGCCGCGAAGCGACTCCGCGCAGCCCTTGCCGACGTCGCCGTACCCGCAGACGACTGCGACCTTGCCGCCGATCAGCACGTCGGTGGCCCGGTTGATGCCGTCGATCAGGGAGTGGCGACAGCCGTACTTGTTGTCGAACTTGGACTTCGTCACCGAGTCGTTGACGTTGATCGCCGGAAACAGCAACGCGTCGCTGCGATGCATCTCGTACAGCCGGTGGACGCCGGTGGTCGTCTCCTCGGTGACGCCCTTGAGCTCGTTGGCGACCGCGGTCCAGTCGTAACCCGCCGCGATCGAGCGCTTCAGCACCTGCAGGATGACCTGCAGCTCCTCGGAGTCGTCCTCGGTCGGTTCGGGCACCTCACCGGCCTTGCTGAACTCGACCCCCTTGTGCACCAGCAGGGTGGCGTCGCCGCCGTCGTCGAGGATCATGTTGGCCAGCTGGCCGCCCGGCCAGGTGAGGATCTGCTCGGTGCACCACCAGTAGTCCTCCAGGCTCTCCCCCTTCCACGCGAAGACCGGGACACCGGTCGGGTTCTCCGGGGTGCCGTCGCCGACGACGATCGCGGCGGCGGCGTGGTCCTGGGTGGAGAAGATGTTGCAGCTGGCCCACCGCACGTCGGCGCCGAGCGCGACCAGGGTCTCGATCAGGACGGCGGTCTGCACGGTCATGTGCAGCGAGCCGGCGATCTTGGCGCCGGACAGCGGCTTGGAGTGGCCGTACTGGTCTCGCATCGCCATCAGGCCGGGCATCTCGTGCTCGGCAAGACCGATCTCCTTGCGTCCGAACTCGGCCAGGCCCAGGTCGGCCACCTTGTAGTCGGCTGCGGACAGGGGTGTGCTCTCAGTCATGCCGGGAAGCCTAGGGGGCGGCGGGCGAGCCGACAAAAGGCATCGCCGCAGTGGGATGGATTCAGCCCGGTCCCGGCGTCCCGGTGGTCGCTCGGACCACCAGGCTGGGCGGGACCAGCAGCGCCTCGCGGGGGTGGTCGGCTGGACCGCGCTCGGGATGCCTGATCCGGGCCAGCGCCTTCGCCACCGCCCCGTCGGCCAGTGCAGCGGTGTCCTGGCCGACGGTGGTGAGCCGCGCCCACGACGCACGGGCCAACCGGCTGTCGTCGTAGCCGACCAGCGACAGGTCACCGGGAACCTGAAGAGCTGCCTCCCGAACGGTCTGCAGGAAGCCGATCGCGCACGGGTCGTTGAACGCGAGCACCGCGGTCGGCTCCGGGTGCTCGGGGGCGTCGGCAGTCCGCTCGGCCAGGTAGTGCTGAGCGGCCCGCTCGCCGTCGGCCTCGGTCAGCCCGCCCGGAGAGAGGAAGGCGTGATCGGCCAAGCCGGCAGCGCGCATCGCGCACAGGAATCCCCGACTCCGCTCGGCACCGCCAGCTGAGTGCCGACCGTCGAGGTGCACGATCGTGCGGTGGCCCAGACCGAGCAGGTGCTCGGTGGCCAACCGGGCCCCGAGCTCGTCGTCGGTCCGCACCACGTCGACGCCCGGCGCGTCGACGGCCCGGGCCAGGGCAACCACGGGACTGCCGGCGCCGATCTCGGCCAGTTCCACCGAGCTCAGGTTCGGTCCGAGCAGCAGCACCGCATCGCACCGGAAGGCGAGGAGCTCGGCGACAGCCTGCTGCTCGGTGCGTTCGGCGGTGATACCGCTGAGGACCACTTCCAGCCGGCTGCGGGCAGCCGAAGCGTAGAGGGCGGAGAGCAGCTCGGCGTGGAACTCGTGGCCGACACCGAAGGCGATGCCGAGCAGGTTGGTGCGTTTGCGGCCCAGCAGGCTGGCTCGCCGGTCCGGCCGGAACCCGATCTCCTCGGCGGCTCGGCGTACCCGCTCACGATTCGCCGGGCTCGCGCCCGGCAGGTCACGGAACACGATGGAGACCAGGGCCCGGGACACGCCGGCCCGGGTGGCGACGTCCTCCATGGTGGGCGGCCGAGTGGGCGTGGCGTCTTCCCGCCGATCACCCATGGCCGGAAGGGTAGCCGTCGGCCGGCACGAGGTCCCGCCACAGTCCGCGCGAGCGGCGTCGCCGACGCCCGGCCGCTTGCCGGCCCTCCTCGCGATCTTGACTTTGTCCGGACAACTCGTCAGACTTAGAGCGCTCTAGGGATCGATGAGAAGGAGATCAGCGGATGTCAGCAGAGCTCGGGATCGGGTTGATCGGCGCCGGTCGGATCGGCACCTCGCATGCCCGGTTGCTCGCCGAACGGGTGACCGGAGCCCGGCTGGTCGCCGTGGCGGATCCGCGGCCGGGCGCGGCCGCGGTGATCACCGACGCGCAGGGCGGTATGCCGTACCAGTCCCCCGCCGACCTGGTCGCGGACCCGCACGTCGACGCCGTCCTGATCGCCGCGTCCTCCGTGGTGCACGCCGAGCTGGTCGAGCTGGCCACCGGCGCCGGCAAGCCGGTGTTCTGCGAGAAGCCGATGGGGATGAACCTGTCCGAGGTGGATCGGGGGATCACCGCGGCCGAGCGTGCGGGCGTCGCGTTGCAGGTCGGCTTCAACCGGCGCTTCGACCGCGGCTTCCTCGCCGCGCACGACGCCGTGGTCAGCGGCGCCGTCGGCGAGGTCCAGCTGCTGCGCTCCCTCACCCGCGACCCGGGGCTGGCAGATCCGGGCTCGGTACCACCGTGGACGATCTTCACCCAGACGCTCATCCACGACTTCGACGTCCTCAACTGGCTCAACCCGGGTGCGGACCCGGTCGAGGTGTACGCGACGGCCGATGCCCTGGTCGCACCCGACTTCAAGGACTCGGGTCTGCTGGACACCGCAGTCGTGCTGATCACCTACAGCAACGGCGCTCGCGCGGTCGCGGAAGCCAGCTTCTCCGCGGCGTACGGCTACGACGTGCGCGGTGAGGTGTTCGGCTCCGGCGGCATGGTGACCGTCGGCGACGGGGCCCGCTCGTCGGCACGCCTGTTCACCGCCACCGGAGGCGGTTTCGACACCGCCCGCAGCGACACCGAGCTGATGATCGACTCCTACGTCGACGAGTTCGCCGCCTTCGTCGCAGCGGTGCGGGATGGTCGGCCGCCCTCGGTGAGCGGTGTCGACGCGCGCCGCGCGCTCGCGGTGGCCATGGCCGGCATCGAGTCGGTCACGACGCACGCTCCCGCGACCGTGGCCAGTCCGGTGGCCGCCCGATGAGTGTTCCGTACAGCCTGTCGGTCTGCTCGGAGATGGTGTTCACCGACCTGCCGCTGGTCGAGCGCGTGCAGCAGATCGATGCCGCCGGGTTCGGGGTGGAGATCTGGGACTGGAGCAGCAAGGACATCGACGCGCTGGCCGCGACCGGCGCGCGGTTCACCTCGATGACCGGCTACCTGCGCGGCACCCTGACCGATCCGGCCGGTGCCGACGAGCTGCTGGCGACGGCCGCCCAGGCCATCCCGGTCGCCCGCCGGCTCAGCATTTCCACCCTCAACCTGCACGGAACCGGTCTGGGCGAGGGCGGTCTGCCCGTGCGGCCGGTCGAGGTCGTCACGGGGGACATGTGGCTGGCGGCAGCGGCCACCCTGCAGCGGATCGCCGCCCTCGGCGAGCGCGAGGGGGTGACCTTCGTGCTGGAGAACCTGAACACCGCTGTCGATCACCCCGGGGTGCCGTTCGCCAAGGCCGCGGACTGTCTGGCTCTGGTCGAGGCGGTCGGCAGCCCGCACCTGAAGATGATGCTGGACCTCTACCACGCTCAGATCGGCGAGGGGAACCTGATCGAGCTGATTCGAGGCTGCGGCACCGCCATCGGTGAGATACAGGTGGCCGACGTGCCCGGCCGCTGTGAGCCGGGCACCGGGGAGATCAACTACCCGGCCATCGCCCGGGTGCTGGCCGAGATCGGCTACACCGGGGTGGTCGGGATGGAGGCCTACGCCTCGAGCGACTCCGAGCTCGCGCTGGAGCGATTCCGGACGGCCTTCGCGGGCTGAGGTGTGGCCAAGCTCATCCCAGGGTCCGACTGCGCTGCCCCACCCCCAGCTCCCCGTACGGGTAGTCGGAGGCTCCTAGGTCGCTGGCCGCGTCCAGCGCCGCCGTCTCCGCCGGGTCCAGGTGCAGATCGGCGGCCTCCAGGTTGGTCTGGAGCTGGTCGACGGTCCGCGCGCCGAGAATGGTGGACGTGACACCCGGACGGTCGGTGACCCAGGCCAGGGCGGCGGCGGCCATGCTCACCCCGCGCTGTTCGGCGACGTCGGAGAGCGCGTCGATGATCCGCCAGGTCCGCTCGGTCGCTCGGCGCTCCCATGCCTCCATCCCCCGGTCCGGGTTGTCGCCCAGCCGGGTGTCGCCGGCCGGCCGCTCGCCCCGGCGGTACTTGCCGGAGAGGTAGCCACCACCCAGCGGACTCCAGGGCAGCAGCCCGAGACCCGTGTCTCGGGCTGCCGGCACGATCTCCCACTCGATCTCGCGGACGATCAGGCTGTACTGCGGCTGCAGAGTGACCGGACCGGTCGTGCCCAGCCTCACCGCGGTGTCGACGATCTTGGTGAGCTGCCAGCCGGTGAAGTTCGACAGGCCCCAGTAGCTGATCTTGCCGGCCCGGACGAAGTCGTCGAGCGTGCGTACCGTCTCCTCCAGCGGCGTCCACGGGTCGTACGCGTGAACCTGGTAGAGGTCGACCCGGTCCACGCCGAGTCGGCGCAGCGACGCGTCCAGCGCCCGAGTCAGGTGCCGGCGAGAGAGTCCGAGCCCGTTCGGCTCGGTCGCCGTCGGGAAGCGCCCCTTCGTGGCCAGGACGACCCTCTCGGTGACGTCAGCCGGCCGCTGCGCGAACCAACGTCCGACGATCTCCTCCGACGTCCCGGCGGAGTAGACGTCGGCGGTGTCCACCAGGGTGCCGCCGGCGTCGAGGAAGGTGTCCAGCAGCGCGTGCGAGACCTCCTCGTCGGACTCGGCGCCGAAAGTCATCGTGCCCAGACAGAGATTGGAGACGGCGCAGCCACTGCGCCCCAGAGTTCGGTAGTCCATACCTGATCCTGTATCCCGGGAGCGGCTCCCTCACACAGCCTGTAGCCGCCGGCCACCAGGACGGCGCCTCGAGAAGGTGCAGACACACCTCTTCGAGGCCGCCGGCCGTACGGATGGTGTCTGCTCCTTCTCGGCGGCGAGGGCGGGCTAGCCGCGCTCTAGTGTGCGGGCGCGCCCGGCCGCTTCGGGCGCTCGGCCGGGGTGTAGTCGGCGTGATAGATGTCGGGCTCCAGGTAGAGCGCCGTCACCATCGGGTCCGCCGTTCGAACGGCTACCTCGGCGGCGTCGATGGTGTCGGCCACCTGCTGGGCAGTCGACGTGGCGCCGACCGCGATCTTGGCCGCGAGCAGCACCTCCTCCGGACCCAGGTGCAGGGTCTTCATGTGGATCACTCGCTCCACCCCGTCGACCCCGGTCAGTGCGGTCTCGATCCGGGCGATCGCCTCCGGGCTGGCTGACTCACCGAGCAGCAGGCTCTTGGTCTCGATGGCCAGGGTGATCGCCACCGTCACCAGCAGCAGCCCGATCATGGCTGTACCGATCACGTCGAAGATCCCGTTGTGCGTGATCAGCGTCAGCCCCACCCCGAACAGAGCGAAGATCAGACCCAGCAGGGCGGCGAAGTCCTCCAACAGGATCACCGGGAGCTCCGGGGCCTTGGCCGACCGGACGAAACGCGACCACGACTGCTTGCCCTTGGTCTTCGACGACTCCACGATCGCGGTCCGGAACGAGAACGACTCCGCGATGATCGCTGCGCCCAGCACCACCAACGGCACCCACCACCACGAGCTCTCCAGCAGCTCGTTCGGATGGCCCTCGTGGATCTCGTGCCACTTGTGGTACGCCTCGTAGAGGGCGAACAGCCCCCCGACGGTGAACAGCACGATGGCCACGATGAACGCGTAGATGTAGCGCTCGCGGCCGAATCCGAACGGGTGCTCCGGAGTCGCGGCCCGCGTGGCCCGCTTGCCGCCGATCAGCAGCAGCGCCTGGTTGCCCGAGTCGGCCACGGAGTGGATGGCCTCGGCCAGCATCGACGACGCCCCGGTCAGTGCCCAGGCGCCGAACTTGGTGACGGCGATGAACAGGTTGGCTGTCAGCGCCGCCACGACGGCCTTGGTCCCACCTTCGGTGCTCATGGCGCCCCACTCTCGGTACTCATGGTCAGCTCTCCAGATAACGGCCCAGGCCGACGGCCAAGTAGACCGCCGCGTACATGCCGGTCTGCAGCAGGGTTGCATATCGCTCGACGTCAGACCCGAGGGCGTGCTGGATGACGCAGACCCGGATGTCGTTGCGCTCGGCGGCGGCCCGCAACCGCGCCTGCGCGGTCTTGATCGGCTCCTCGGGATTCCCGTCGTCCAAGATCACCAGCGCCGGCCGCCGATCGGCCGACACCGCGTCCTCGAATGGGTCGGCGAACGGGTCGCGCGACGCAGCCGTCTCCAGCACCGGGATCAGCGCGTCGGCATCCGCCGCAAGCGCCGCCCGGCCGCTGGCGGCGCGCAGCGCCTCGGCGACGCGACGACTGGCCCGAGCGGCCAGCACCGAGCCGCCCCACACCAACGGCTGCGCCTCGGCCAGTCCCATCGCCAGGTCCTTGGCCGGGTTCTCGGCCACGTCGACGTACGGCGAGCAGTCGGTGGCGACCTGGTCCATCGCATCGGCCACCCGCCAAGCATCGACCTCCGGCCCGAGCTGGAGCCGGTGCAATCCGACCAGCGACACGATCGCCGCGGCCAGGGGATCGGCGGTCGAGGTGGGCAGCAGGACGGTCGAGCTGGACCCGGCGTGGTCAGCGATCGTCGACCCGGGCGGACAGGCGATCAGCAGCTGGGCACCTCGTCGGACGGCGTCGTGCACCGCCGCGACCAGAGCCGGGGTGCTGGCGTCACTGGCCATCACCACCACCAGGTCGAGGGCGCCGACCCAACCCGGCAGGCCGTGCGCCGGCCAGGCCACGAACGGGACAGGGCAGACGGGCTCCAACATGGCGCGGAGGAACCGCGCCTCACTGCCGGCGGCGATCACTGCTCGCGGTCGGTCCAGGTTGGATATCTGGCGCAAGGGCTCCTCGGCCTCACCGATCTCGCGGCGCAGCCGGGCGCCCGCCTCGGCGAGCCGGCGCAGCCCGCCGTCGGCACGGCGCAGGGCCTGCCGGTCTTCCAGCCAGGAGTCGTCGAACATGGCTCAGGATCGCTCGTCGCCGTCCGCGGCCGACCCGGCGCTGTCGGTGTCAGGGGCCGAGCCGTTCGAGCCGGCACCGGCGGCGGTCGGCCCGGACGCGGTCGGCCCGGCGGCACGGGCGCGGCCGGCGGTCGAGCCGCTCGCCGCCGACGATGTCGAAGTCGAAGACGTCGAGTCGGGCGGGTTGGCCGATCCCGCGGACGAGGCGGAGCCGGTCGGCAGGTCGGGCCCGGGGCGCCGGGCCTCGTCGATCAGCAGAACCGGGATCCCCTGCCGCACCGGGTACGCCAAGCCGCAGTCGGCGGCCAGGCAGACCAGCTCGTCCCGGTCGTGATCCACCGCGAGTGACCCGTGACAGTTGGGACACGCCAGGATGTCCAGCAGCTCGGGTGCCAGGTCGATGGCCATGCGATCTCCTCGGTGGGTTGCGGAGCGGTGGAACGCGGGTGGTGGCGTACGGGTGGTCGTCCCAGTTCTACCGCACGAGCCACCCCGGACACGATCAGCCACGGTCACGATCAGCGGCGGGCCGGGTCAGCCGCGGATGATGCTCAGAGCCTCGTCCCGCAGCGCCTCGACCTGAGCCGTGGTCGGCGCCTCGACGTTCAACCGGAGCAGCGGTTCGGTGTTGCTGGGCCGTACGTTGATCCACCAGCCGTCGCCGGTGAGCGTCAGGCCGTCTACCCGGTCCGGCGTCGCCCGACCCGCGAACCGCTCTTCCAGCAGCCGCAGGATCGGCTCGACCTCGCTCACCGTGGAGTTGATCTCCCCGGATGCGGCGAAGTGGCTGTACTGCTCGACCAAGCGGGACACCGGATCGGTCGTCGCGCCGGCGGCGGCGAGCACGTGCAGTGCGGCCAGCATGCCGGTGTCGGCACCCCAGAAGTCACGGAAGTAGAAGTGGGCCGAGTGCTCGCCGCCGAACACGGCGTCGTGCTCGGCCATGGCCGCCTTGACGAAGGTGTGCCCGACCCGGGTGATCACCGTCCGGCCGCCGGCCTCGGCCACCAGCTTCGGGACGGTGTGGGAGGTGATCTTGTTGATCACGATGGCGCTTCCCGGGTCGCGGGCCAGCTCTCGGACCGCGATGAGTGCGGTGATCGCCGACGGGGGGACGACCTCGCCCCGCTCGTCGATCACGAAGCAGCGGTCGGCATCGCCGTCGAACACCACCGCCAGGTCGGCTCCGTGCTCCCGGACCGCGGCCTGCGCGTCCAGCAGGTTGGCCGGCTCGAGCGGGTTCGGCGGGTGGTTCGGGAAGCTGCCATCCAGGTCGAGGTACAGACCGATGATGTCCAGGTCGAGTGGGCCGAGCACGGCGGGCGTGGTCAGGCCGCCCATGCCGTTGCCGGCGTCCACGACGACCTTGAGGCGGCGGATGCCGGACAGGTCGACCAGTGAGTGCAGGTGGCTCGCGTACTCGCCGAGCAGGTCCCGCTCAGAACGGGTGCCGGTGGCGGCCGCCGGAGCCGGCGGGCCGGCCATGGCCCGGTCTCGGATCGCCACCAGCTCGGGGCCCTCGATCGGCCGCGCCCGCCGATGACAGAACTTGATGCCGTTGTCGTCGCCGGGGTTGTGGCTCGCGGTGAACATCGCCCCCGGCAGGTCCAGTCGACCGGAGGCGAACCACAGCCCGTCGGTGCTGGCCAAGCCGATGTCGACCACGTCCGCTCCGCGGCTGAGCACACCGTCGGCGAAGGCGAGGGAGAGCTCCGGGCTGGTGGTGCGCATGTCACGGCCCAGCACGATCCCGCCGCGTCCTTCCGAGATGCCGAGCACGTCGGCGGTCGCGGCGCCGATGGCGTACGCACCGGCGGTGTCCCACTGGGGCGCCGGCCCGGCCGCCACGCCTCGGATGTCGTTGGCCTTGAAGATTCGCGGGTCGATCATGGTCAGGCGATCCTAAGCGGCAGAGCAGGGCGCCGCAGGCGGCAGGGAAGAAACCGGTCAGGACCCGGAGGAGGTATCGGGATCGGCGAGCACGGTGAGGTGGCCGCGGCGACCGAGCTCGACGATGCCGGGCCGCTGTTCGCGGGGCCGGGACTCGACCGGCCCTTCGGCTGCGGGCTGGTCGTAGGAGAAGCCGACCTCGCGGACCGCGTCGGCCAGCGCCAACAGGTCGTCGACGCTCGGCTCCGGCTCGGTCGGCACGTCCATCCGGATGACCTCCCAGCCACGGGGAGCGGAGAGGGCCTGGGCGTGCGGGTGGCACAAGTCGTAGCCGTGCGGCTCGTTCCGGGCGGCGAGGGGGCCGAGAACCGCCGTGGAGTCCACGTACACGTAGGTCAGCGTGGCCACGGCCCCGCCCTGGCAGCCTGCTCGGGAACACCGCCGGGACACCACGGCCGAGACGCTACCTGGCGGCTAGAGTGCGGGCCATGTCGACTCGCCGGAGGGACCGCCACCAGCGCGGTCTGCGTGGTCCGCTGGCGTTGCCGAACCCGTACGGGGGGCGGGCTCGGCCCCCTCGGCCGGCGAACCGGGCCGCCTTCTTCGACGACTCCGTGCACTCCGCCGTCGACCGGATCGCCGCCAGCTGCCCGGACGCGCTGGTCGGGGTCACCTTCGGGATCGAGGACGTACCGAGCCTGCCGACGTCGTGGGCCGGCGATCGGGTGCCGCTGGCCGCGGCCGTGGAGGCCGACCAGGAGCGGATGGCGCAGGTGGTGGTCTACCGGCGACCGCTGGAGCACCGAGCGGCCAGTCGCCGTGGTCTGCGGATCCTGGTCTACCGGACGATCGTCGAACAGCTGTCCGCGCTGACCGGCCGACCGGTCTCGGACTTCGACGCCGAGGACGAGATCGACTGAGACCTCGGCATCTCCAGCAGATCGGGTGTCGCGACCGGAACGGCCGCCTCGACCACGACCGGCTGGCTCAGCGGCCGACGGACGGGTCGAACTCCACCTGAGGCGCTCGGCTGGCCACGTCCGGTGAGATGACCGGAACGCTGGCCACGCCGGCAATGCCGCCCGAGGAGGCGAGAAAGGTGACCCCGCCGACGACGGACGCGTTCGCCGGGGCGGTCACCACCAGGTACGCCGCCTCGTCGGCGTCGAGCCGTCGGGTGGCCGTGGCGTGCGGCACCAGCAGCACGTTGTCGTCGTCGATCTTCACGCCGTCGTAGCCGTACACGTCGAACGACAGCGGTACGTCGCCGTCGCCTCCGTTGCTGAGCACGAGCTGGGCATCGGTCTTGTCGAGGTGGACCAGAGGCACCACCCCGGTCCGTACGATCGAGACCGCCGCCGACTGCACGGCGAGGTCGGGCAGCGCGTCCTTCCCGATCGCCTCCGAGATCACCGACCCGGTCACCGGCTGGTCGCTGGTCAGCTCGATCCCCGCAGCGGCACCGGCGAGTCCTTCCGCCACGGACACCTCGGCGGTGCTCTCCGGGGGCACCTCGACGGTCTCCGCTCCGGCCGGTGCGAAGGCGCCGTCGACACCGAGCACCGAGACGGTCACCTGCGCCCGGTCGGACCCCGGGTTGGCGATGACCAGCGTGCGCGCTCCGGCGCCTTCGGGCACACCGGGGATGATCACCGACCGAGCCGGCGCGACGGACGGGATCTGCCAGTCGGCTCCGGTGGGCTCGAAGTTCACGCTGCGCCGGTCCAGCGCCACCGCGGAGACCCGGCCGACGCTGGCCCGCACCGAGACCGTGAGCGGACCTTCGACGGTCACCAGCGTGTCCAGCGACACCGTCCGGGTGCTGCCGCCCTCGATCGCCAGGTTCGGACTGCCCGGCACCACGACGATGCCGTTGCGGCCGTAGAACCGCAGATCGACCTCGGCCTGCCCGGTGTCGGGGTTGGTCAGCACGAGCTCGCTGCGGTACGAGGGGTTCGCTCCCACGCCCGGGAACCAGTGCTCGGTGGCCGGCGCGGTGCACGGTGCCGCCATCAGCCCGGACTGCTCCCCCCTGCTGGCCCGGCTGGTCACCATGCCGCTGCCGGCCGTGGCCATCACTCCCTCGCCGGCGAGCACGACCGGCTGCGCGGGCGCCGGCTGCTGATCACCGAATCCCTGCCGGTCGACGGTCATCAGCGGCGTGCTGCTGCCGACGGCGGTGCCGGTCAGGGTGCCCTCGCGGCCCGGCGCCTTGCGGATCGCGACGGCGGAGACGGTGGCGGTGGCGTCCTCGGCGGGCGAGGTCGTGCAGACGGTGGTGGTCCGACCCACGAGCGGCGCCTGACTGGTGCGCAACGGCGCCGCTTGCGGACGTAGCACCGTCCCCCCGACGACCACCAGGGCGACGGCCACCACGGCGATCGCGACCGTGAGGATGCGGCGGAGCGTACTGCTCCTGCGCTGGCGTGGACTCACTGTGCGCGACCTCCGACGAAAGCCGCGCGCCTGGCGGTGCGGACCGGGTCGCGGACCTCAGGCCGTCGGATGCCGGGGGCGGCGAGCACCAGACCGACGGCGACCACCGCGCCCTGGGCGATCAGCAGCCACAGCACCGGTGAGGCGAGCCGGACCGACACCGTGCCACCGGTGGCCGGCAGCAGGAATCCCTGCTGCCACCCGGAATCCTGCGGCGTCAGGGCGACACCGTCGATGCTGGCCCGCCAGCGAGGGTCGGTGGCCTCGCCGAGCCGGAGCTGCCGATCCGAGGCGCCGGGGGGGACGGCGGGTGGCAGGGTGTCGACGGCAGCGGTCTGGGTGCCCTCGGCCACGGTGACCCGGGTGACGGCGGGCTTCAGCTGCCAGACGGTGGTGGTCAGGCTGCCGCTTGCGGTGCCCAGCTCGGGTGTGTTGTCGATCCGGGCGATCTCCTCGGTACTGGCCCCGCTGACCCAGACGTAGCCGATCCCGAGATCGCGCAGCTGAGGAGTGATGTCGGAGTCCGCGGTGCCGGCCACCAGCCGCTGGACCAGGTCACCGACCTGAGCCGGCGCATCCGAGGAGCCACCGAACGCGAAGCCGCGGTCCGCATCGCCCAGCCGGAGCTGGTCCCCGGCGATGACCGAGTAGCGCGCCTCTCCGGCCTGGCCGGGCAGCTGTGGCTCGCCCTCCGACTCGTCGGCATCCAGATCGCCCGCCGACTCGTCGGCATCCAGATCAATCGCCAGCACCCGGACGCCGGCATCGGACAGCATCGCGTTCTGCAGGTACGGGGGCAAAGCGTCCAGTCGTTGTCGGTCGATCGGGCCAACGGCGCCCGCCCAGATCCACCAGCCGGCCGCGCCGAGGATGGTCACCACGGCGAGCACACCCGCGACCACGCTGGTGGGCTGCTGCCACCCGAAGCTGCGGTCGCCCAGCTCGGCCGCGAGCCCGTCCGCCCCGGCCGCCGCGGCGAGCAGCAAAGCGGCGAACGTGATCAGCAGGTAGGCGCCGGTCCAGGGTCGGATCTCGGTGCCGGTGGGTGGCACGGCCACCACGAGGCGGCTGAGCAGGACGGACCCGAGCACGGCGGTCAGGGCGGCGACCCAGGAGCCGACGACCACGGCGCTCCGGGGCCGACGGGCCAGCCCGATGACGGCGGCGATCCAGACGACGCCGAACACGGTGGCACCCAGCCACAGCGGCGGCAGCCCTGGTCCGACCTCGCGCCCGATCAGCAGCTGCCAGGGCTGGGGGGCCGCGCCGGCGGCGATGAGGGCAGCGTCGGGCCCGGCGAACAGACGTCCGGGATAGGCGATCAGGGTCGGCCACCACGGCGCCCAGACCAGCAGCGGCAGGCCGACGGCGATGCCGACCCGACCGACCTTGCGAGGCGTCCGACGAAGCCAGATCGCCCCGACGATCCCGAGCACGACGGCGACGAGGATCAGCGACGGCTCGAACGCGGTGAGCCCGACCAGCACCACACCGGCTCCCCAGCCGCCGCGCCACGCCTCAGGAGCCCGCGGCCGGCGCAGCACCAGCCCCCGGAGCGCCAGCACGAGCATCGGCAGCAGCAGCGCCACCACGCTCAGCATGACCCGGCCCTGGTTGCTCCCGCCGAGGAGTGCGGGCAGCAGTGCGTACGCGACCGCCGCGCAGATCCGCACCCGGCGGTCGGCGACGACGGCTCGCAGCAGCGGGTAGACGGTGAGGTACGCCAGCGGGACCACGCCGAGGACCAGCGTGGAGACGAGCCACTCCGGCTGGCCGGCGAGGATCGTCGAGCCGAGCGCCATCAGCGCCAGCCAGGGTGGCGGAACCTGTCCAGGTGCCCCGGGGATCGGGGTCGCGGCAGACTTCCACAGCTCACCGAGTCGATCCGGTGCGGGCAGCAGGGCCGGCGCGTCGAGGTGGCCCAATCCCAGCAGTCCGCGGGCGGCGACCAGGCTGGCGATGAGCAGCAGGACACCGGTGATCACCGCCGGCACCAGCCAGGGGTGCGGCGCCCGGACCTCACCGACCGTGGCGAACTCGTCGCCGGTCAGCTCATCCAGGGTGGCGGCCTCGCTGTCGCCGGCAAGCTCGCGATAGCGGTCCGACACGGTGCCGGACAGCGACTCGATCAAGATGCGCAGGCTGAACCACCAGGGGGGTCGCAGGCTGCGAATGAGCTCGGCGCTGCCCGAGTCGACCGGCGCCGCCTTGAGCCGGTGCCGGTAGCGAAGGATCCGTCGCGGGTGGGTGAGCAGCCAGCCGACGTTCGCCAGCTCGTCACGGGAGCGGGCAGGCGCCTTGCCGAGCAGATAGCCGAGCGCTCGCAGCAGGCAGTCGAGCACCAGCCGGAACCAGGTGAACGGCAACCGCCAGGTCGGCGCGTGTCCGGCTACCAGCAGCATGCCCAGCTGCTGGTCGACGCGATCCGGATGCCGACCGCCGGCTCCATGTGGCCGGAGCCCAGCCCGTCCGACCTGACGGTGGACCATCTCGGCCTGCGGCGTGGTCACGACCCGCAGGCCGCGGGCGGTGGCGCGCCAACCGAGCTCGACGCCGTCGCGGAAGCAGGGAACGCTCGGATCGAAGCCGCCGAGGGCCTGCCAGTCGTCCAGCCGGAGCAGCATGCCGCAGGTGCTCACGCCCAGCTGCTGCCGCGGCTGGTCGCGCTGCCCCTGATCGAGCTCGCCGAGATCGAGGCTCAGCTCGCGCCGTCCGGTGCCGGAGACGGTGACCCCCACCTCACTCAGCTGGTGCCCGAGACCGTGCCGGCGACGGGGGAAGACCAGCTTCGGTCCGGTGATGTCGACGCCGGCGTCGGTGACGACGTGGGCGAGCAGCTGCTGCAGGGTGTCCGGCGCCGGTACGCCGTCATCGTGCAACAGCCACAGCCATCGATCCTCCGACTTGTTCGCGTCGGTGGTTGCCCCGGCAACCGCAGCGTCTGACAAGTGAGCATCCAGAGCCGCGTCGACGCCGGCGCCGAAACCGCCCCGCTTCGGCATGGTGACCACGGCATCGATCAGGCCATGACGGTGGGCACGTTCCAACAGCTCGCCGGTGGAGTCGGAGCTGCCGTTGTCGACGGCTATCAGCTCGGTCGGCTTCCAGCGGAGCCGGGACAGCGCCGCGAGCGTCTCCGGAAGCCACGCTTCGGCGTCGAGCGCAACCAGCACCGCGGTGACGTGGCAGTGCGAGAGATCGGGCGGCTCGGGTTCGTCGCGCTGCTCGGCCAGCCACGCCCAGCGGTCGGGTTCGTCCTCGGTCGTCGTGACCCGCAGGTCGTCCCAGCTGTCGGAGGTGCCTGTTGCCCTGGGACGGCTGGATCGCCGCCGGTCACGCAGGGTGGGACCAGCGGGAGATGCGCTGCGGATGTCTGAGGTGTCTTCGCTCACGTCGTCGTCCATGAGTGTCGGAAGAACCTCGCGATGTCGTACGGCAGGTGGCACTGCACCCCGAGGGCGCAGAGCGACGACCACTGTATGCGAACCCGTCCCCAGATCCGCATTCTCCGCGACACTGCCCCTCGCCGGCGGCGTCGACCCCGCGAGCGCCGGCCTCCGTGCGGACCGGCGCCGACGCGCCGTGTCCGGCTAGACCGCGCGCTTCTTCAGCTTGCGACGCTCGCGCTCCGACAGGCCGCCCCAGATGCCGAACCGCTCGTCGTGACCGAGTGCGTACTCCAGGCACTCGGCACGAACATCACACGAGAGGCACACCTTCTTGGCCTCCCGGGTGGAGCCGCCCTTCTCGGGGAAGAAGGCCTCCGGATCTGTCTGAGCGCACAGCGCCCGTTCCTGCCAGCTGAGCGCGCCTTCGTCGATGTCAGCCAGTTCTTCCATCGTGTTGCCTCCTCGACCCCGGGGTGTATTGCCTGCCGAGGGGTTCGCGGCCCCACGGCGATCATGCGCCGACCGAACGACCTCCCCCGGCGCCCCCCAGGCGACGGTGTCGATCGCAGTCGAACAACATGGGTGAAATTACACGCCCGTAAATGCACGGAAGTCAAGGCCGAGTTTGGTATGGACCCCGGTTTGTCCCTTCGGCGGTCATGCGATAAGGGGCCCTGCCCTCAGCGCAGGTCGTCGTCCTCGGCAGCCGGCCGGACCGCGCCGGTGTCGGCGAGCGGGCCGGGAGGCGACGAGTTCGGCGGTCCGGGCGGTGTCGGCACGTCGCCACCTTCGCCGGCCCCCTGCTCGGATCTGTCCCCACCGGATCCCCGCACCGTCTGCGATGCCGGCCCGGGCGGCAGCGCCCAGCCTCCCGACGCCGGACCGGTCGACTCGGGATCGCTCCAGGACAGTCCCGGCCGGCCCTGGGCCGCGTCGTCGGCAGTCAGCCAGACCGCACCGGTCGCCTCGTCGGCCTGCCAGGCCGCGGGCAGCCGCTCCGGTGCGGTGTCGGCCGGTCGGTCCTCTGCCTCGGTCGCCGAGGTGGGCAGGGCCGGCGGCTCAGCACTCGCTGCGCGCCGCCGGTTGGTCGCCACCCGCCGTACGGCCGAGATCACCGCGACCAGAGCCACGACCGGCACGGCGAGCCGGAGGAGTCCCTCGACCACGAGCAGCGCGAAGCCGACATCGCGCGCGGGCCAGGTCACGAGGGTCACCACGTTCGAGATCGACACCAGCAGCCAGCCCAGCACTGTCAGCCCGACGATCACCGCCCCCGCCACAGCGATCGGCCAGGCGTGGGCGCTGGGCGCCGGCACCTCGACAGCCGCCGTCGCCGACGCGTCCGTCGACCGGGTCGCTGCGACCGGCGTGGCGCACCACAGCACGGCACCAGCGGTGAGAAGGACCAGCAGGTCGTCGCCGCCGGGAAGCGACCCGAGCAGCCCTTCGGCGTTCCCGGACGCGATGGCCAGCCCCAAGGCGTAGGCGCGCAGTACGAGCATCAGCGCGAGCGCAGTCAGCAGCACCACGGCGAGCGGCTCCCGCCATCGGGCCCAGGGCTGCATGCGGCTCACCCTAGTGCGGGCGGCGGCCCGGCCCGCGCGTGGAACACTGGGCGCCGTGCAGGTGGTCGTGCTGGCTGGTGGTGTGGGTGGCTCACGGTTCGTGGCGGGGGTCCGCGCGGCGTACCCGGACGCGCAGCTGACGGTGATCGTCAACACCGCCGACGACGTGACGATGCACGGGCTGCGGATCTGTCCCGACCTCGACACCATGACCTACACCCTCGGCGGGGGGATCGACGCCGAACGCGGTTGGGGCCGCGCGGCGGAGACTTGGCGGGTCAAGGACGAGCTCGCGGCGTACGGGGTGGAACCCACCTGGTTCGGACTCGGTGACCTCGACCTGGGCACCCACCTGGCCCGGACCCAGCTGCTGGCAGCAGGACTGCCGCTGTCGGAGGTCACCCGTCGGATCACCGGTCGGTGGCTGGCCCACGATCCAGCGCTGCGGCTGCTGCCGATGTCGGACGACGTCGTCGAGACCGAGGTCGCCATCGCCGATCCGGCGGCCGGCGACGGCCGTCGCTGGCTGCACTTCCAGGAGTACTGGGTCCGGCTTCGGGCTGAGCCCGACGCGCTCGCCATCCGCCGCCTCGGCATCGAGGCCACCAGGCCGGCGGTGGGGGTCGTCGAGGCGATCGAGTCGGCCGATCTGGTCTTGGTCGGCCCCAGCAACCCCGTGGTGTCGATCGGCCCGATCCTGGAGGTGCCCGGCATCCGGGCCGCGATCACCACGACATCAGCGCCGGTGATCGGGTTCGCGGGCATCCTCGGGGGTGCGCCCGTGCTTGGCATGGCGCACCGGCTGCTGCCGGCCATCGGCGTGGCCGTCGACGCGGCGGCGGTCGGCCGGCACTACGGCTCCCGCACCACCGACGGCGTCCTGGACCTGTGGGTGATGGACTCCGCGGACGCGGCCAGCGCTGCCGCGCTGGAGACCGACGGCCTGCCGAGCGCGGTCACCGGGCTGATCATGAGCAGCCCGGAGGCGACCGCCGAGTTCGTCCGACTCGCGGTCAAGGCGCTGCCCCGACCCGGCCGATGATCACGCTGTTCGCCCCGGACGGGATCGGGGAGGTCGGCCCCGGCACCGACCTGGTCGCCGCGGTCGCGGCCGCGGCCGCTGCCGACGATCATGGTCCGCTGCAGCCGGGCGACATCGTGGTGATCACCTCCAAGATCATCAGCAAGGCCGAGAACCGGTACGCCGCAGCCGCCGACCGTGAGGCGGTGATCACTGACGAGAGCCGTTCGGTGGTCGCGCAACGCGGAGCCCTGCGGATCGTGCGGACCCGCGGTGGTCTGACGATCGCGGCCGCGGGCGTGGACACGTCCAACGTCGAGCCGGACCGCATCTTGTTGCTGCCCGTCGATCCGGACGGCTCGGCCGATCGGCTGGCGACCGGCCTGAGCAGGGTGGCGGGGGGTCTCGTCGGCGTCATCGTCTCCGACACGGCGGGCCGACCGTGGCGGCTCGGCCAGACCGACCACGCCATCGGTGCCGCCCAGGTCCGGGTGCTGGAGGGCTACGCGGGCCGCACCGACCCGTACGGCAACGAGCTCGCCGTGACGACGATGGCGCTCGCCGACGAGCTCGCAGCGGCCGCTGATCTGGTGAAGCAGAAGCTGGCCGGTCGCCCGGTCGCCGTCATCCGTGGACTCGCCCATCTCGTCGGCCGGCAGCCCGCCGACGCCCGCGGTGCAGCTGCGATCGTCCGCACCGGTCGAGACGACCTGTTCAGTCACGGTTCCCGAGAGGCCGTGCTGGCAGCGCTGTGCCGTGCCCTGGGCACGCCCGATTCGTACGCCGGGCTCGTCGGGCTGGATCCCGGCGCCGCGGCCGAGACGCTGTTGGGACAGGCGACCACGCCCACGGATCCGGCCGAGCTGGTGCGCCGTCTGCTCTCGGCAGCCGGTCGGCTCGGCGCACCGCCCGACCCGGTGGAGCGGGACGCTCCCGTCGATGCGCAGAGCCAGGACGAGAAGGCTGATCAGGCGTAGCCGGTTCCCAGCTGGTCCGTCACCGCGGCGACCAGCTCCTTGATCCGCTCGGACTCGCCCATCGGGCAGACGACGGTGATCTGATCGGTCTGCACCATGACCGTGTCGTGCATCCCGACGGCGGCCAGCAGCCGACCATCGGCGCACTCGTTCAGCACCAGGTTGTCCCGCGAGCCGACCACCACCGTCGTCCCCGACAGGGCGTTGCCGTGCTCGTCCCAGGGCAGCTGACCGCGGAGCGAGGGGAACCCACCGACGTCGTGCCAGGTGATCGGCAGCTGGACGGCGACCACGTGCGCGTCGGTCCGGCCCAATGAGACCGGCTCCATCACCGCGTAGTCGACGCTGATCTTGGCGAGCCTCGGATAGATCTCGGCCAGCCGCCCGGGATCCGCAGCGAGCTCGCTGGCGAGCCGATGGGTGTCGGGCAACAGCTGACGCAGCTGGTCGAGCAGCGTCGAGGCGCGCCAGATGAACATGCCGGAGTTCCACCAGTACTCACCGGAGTCCAGGTAACCCTCAGCCGTCGGCCGGTCAGGCTTCTCCTTGAACGCCAGGACGCGCCGGACGTCGGGGTGCCCGGGCAGCGACTCCCCCCTGTGCAGGTAGCCGTAGCCGGTGTGCGCCGAGGTCGGCACCACGCCGAAGGTGACCAGCGCGCGCTCGTCGGCCTCCACGACCTCGAACCCCTCACGCAGCGCCTCCTGGAAGGTGGAGGCGGGCCGCATCACGTGGTCGGAGGCCACGACCGCCATCACGGCTTCGGGATCGCGCTCGGCCAGCACGGCTGCGGTCCAGGCGATGGCGTTCAGGGAGTCGCGCCCTTCGGGTTCGCCGAGGATGTTGTCCGACGGCAGCTCGGGGAGCTCCTCGGCCACCACGTGCGCGTAGTCGGCGCCGGTGCACACCCAGACCTGCTCGGGTTCGATCAGGCCTTCCAGTCGCTCGTACGCGAGCCGGAGCAGACTCTGGCCACCCAGGATGCGGAGCAGCTGCTTGGGCATGCCCTGACGAGACAGCGGCCAGAGCCGCTTCCCCGAGCCGCCGGCCATGATGAGGACGTGACGCGCCATCGGCACAGGCTATCGACGTCGGAGGACGATTCCTGCCGAATCCGCAGACAGCGAGATGTCTCACCTCGCGCCACCGGCGCGGCAGAGCGCTGCGGACCCTACGATCAGCGGTATGCAGCTGATCTCCCAGCGGCTTCGGCGACGGACCAGCACCGCCGGCGCGGACCCGCTGGTCACCTACTACGACCTGAGCACGGGTGAGCGCACCGAGCTGTCGGCCGTCACCGTCTCCAACTGGGTCGACAAGACCTGCCATTTGCTGACCGACGAGTACGGGCTCGACATCGGCGACGTGGTGGTGCTGGACGTGGCCCGAACCCATCCGGGTCACTGGGTGACAGCCTGCCTCGAGCTTGCCTGCTGGCGGCTCGGGGTGACCGTCGCCGTCGACCAGGCCGGCGATGCCCGGCTGGTGGTGACCGGTCCGCTGTACGCGATCGCAGCCGAGCAGGCCTCGGCGCGTGGAGCCGACCTGCTGGCGTGCAGCCTGCACCCGCTGGGCCTGCCGTTCGCCGAGAGGCTGCCCTCGGGGGTCGCCGACTACTCACTGGAGGTGCGTGGCCAACCCGACCAGTACGCCGCGACCCCGGTGCCGCCCGGCCAGACCGCCTGGCGATCGGCCGAGGAGACCCTCAGCCAGGCCGAGATCGACGCCGTCACCGGCTCGACGCGGCGTCGCCTCCTGAGGCCCTCGACCCCGTGGCCGACGGTGCGGGACGGCGTCCTGGCTGCCCTCGTCGGTGGCGGTTCGGTCGTCGTCGCGGTCGGCGACGACGACGCCGCGCTTCGCCGGATCCGGGTCACCGAGAACGTCGAGGACGAGCTCGAGAAGCCTCAGGTCTAGCCTCGAACGGTAGCGGGGAGGTCGGTGGACATGCGCAGACTGCGTTACCAGGTGGCGGTGAGCCTGGACGGCTTCATCGCGGGACCGGACGACGACGCCTCCTGGATCGCGATGGACCCCGACATCGACTTCGCCGCCCTCTTCGCGCAGTTCGACACGTTCCTGATGGGCAGACGCACCTGGGAAGTGTCCGGCGCCATGGTCGGTGGCGGTCGCGTCGTGGTCGTCTCGACCACGCTCGATCAGGTCGCGAACCCCTCGGTCACGGTGTTCGCCGATGACGTCGCCGCACGAGTGCAGTCGCTGAAGGAGGAACCCGGGAAGGACATCTGGCTGTTCGGGGGCGGCGAGCTGTTCCGCAGCCTGCTGGCAGCGGGTCTCGTCGACACGGTGGAGCCGGCAATCATCCCGGTGCTGCTGGGTGGCGGCACCCGGTTCCTCCCGGACCCAGCCGTCCGCAAGGGACTCACGTTGACCGGCCACCGTGTGTATGCGACCACCGGCATCGTGCTGCTGGAGTACGCCGTCAGCTGACGGCCCGCTGCACCAGCTCGGTGATCATCTTCTGCTCGGCTTCACCGATCGTGGTCACGGCGAAGACCGTGGGCCAGATGGCACCGTCGTCCAGGTTGGCCGCGTCCTCGAAACCCAGCGTCGCGTAACGCATCTTGAACTTCGCGGCCGGCTTGAAGAAGCACACCAGCTTGCCGTCCTTGGCGTAGGCGGGCATGCCGTACCAGGTCTTCGACGCCAGCTCCGGCGCGGCCGCGGTGACGATCGCGTGCACCTGCTCGGCCAGGGCCCGATCAC
>DASQLI010000247.1:0-36623 GCA_035630075.1 Microlunatus sp. | reverse complement strand
CCTCCCGGTGCCGGCGGTTCGTCGGACGTACCGGAGTCGTTCCGGCTGCCGGACTATGCCGATTGCCTGGCCGGTCTGCTGTCGACGCTGGAGCTGGAGCAGGTGGTGATCGCTGGGCTCTCGTTCGGCGGCGCGCTGGCCATCGAGTTCTTCCATCGGCATCGGGCGATGGTCCGCGGCCTGTTCCTGGCCGGCGCGTACGCCGGGTGGTCCGGGTCGCTGCCGCCGGATTCGGTGCAGTCGCGCCTGCGGATGAGCCTGGAGACCTCGCGGCTCCCGTCCGCCGAGGTCGTCTCGGCCCTGTTGCCCAGCATGTTCTCGGCCTCGGCACCGGCAGACCGGGTGGACGAGTTCGCCGCCAGCATGAAGGCCACGTTTCGCCCCGCCGGCTTCCGCGCGATGGCGATGGCTTCGGCGGAGGCCGACCTGCGAGACGTGTTGCCGACGATCGACGTGCCCACGGTGGTGCTGCACGGGGGAGCGGACGTACGGGCGCCCCGAGAGGTCGCCGAAGCCTTGGCGGCCGCGATACCCACCGCCCGTCTGGTCGTGCTGAACGGCGTCGGGCACGCCAGCTGCATCGAGGCGGCGGAAGAGTTCACAGCCGAGCTGCGGTCCTTCCTGGGCGGGCTCTGAGTCGCCGGTGGACGCTCCGGGAGGGTAGATGACACAGCCGAGCGAGGACCCGTCCTCCCGTCGACTCCTGATCGTCGGTGGCGGCATCGCTGGGTTCGCGATGCTGCGTGCCTGCAGCACGCGGGGGCTCCAGGCCCAGCTCGTGGAGGCGTCCAGCGGTCCGCCCGAAGTCGGCTTGGGCCTGAACCTTCCCGGCAATGCGGTCCGCGCCCTCCGTGCCCTCGGGATCGCCGACAGCCTCCGGCAGCGCGCCGCCACCGTACGGCGTCGCGAGTACCGCAACGCTCGGGGTCGGCTGATCTTCGCCGTCGACGAGGCGGCCTACTGGGGTGAGGCCGACACTCCGATCTGCGCCCGTCGCGGTGACGTCCTCGATCTCCTCCGGGCCAGCGCGGACCCCGGGCGGGTGCGCTTCGGCCACACGGTGACCGGTGTGGCCGAGACCGATGGAAGGGTGCAGGTCAGCTTCGCCGACTCGGCGACCGAGTCGTACGACCTGGTCGTGGGAGCTGACGGCGTCCACTCCCGGGTACGCACCTCGGTGCTGGGCGCGGCGGCGACCCGGGAGTCACTGCTCTCATCGGCGAGCTGGCGGTTCGTCACCGTCAACCCGGGTGTGCAGTGTTGGTCGGTGTGGTCGGGCTCCGCGGGGACGCTGCTGTTGATCCCACTGGTCGCGGACCAGGTGTACGGCTACGCCTCCGCCACCGCGGGCGGCTCCGTGGGCGACGACCCGCAGTGGCTGCGGTCGACGTTCGATGGCTACCCGGCCCTGGCCCGCCAGGCGATCTCGTCAGCGCTCGCCGAACCCTCGTCGTTGTACCACTCGCCGATCGAGGAGGTCCGGCTGGAGAGCTGGGCTCGGGGCCGGGTCGTCCTGATCGGCGACGCGGCACACGCGACGGCACCGGTCTGGGCCCAGGGCGCAGCGCAAGCGGCCGAGGATGCTCTGGTCCTGGCGGAGCTGCTCGCCTCGGGCCAGGACTGGGCGACGGTCGGCGCCGAGTTCGAGCGACGCCGTCGGGATCGGGTCGAGCACGTTCAGCGGATGACGGACCGGCTCTCGAAGGCGGCCGCCCTGCCCGGCTGGTTCCGCGACATCATCTTGCCCGTCGTCGGACCGCGTACCTACCGGGCAACCTTCGATCCACTCAAGGACGCGGTGATCGAGGCTCCGACCTCCTGACGGCCCGAACCGACCCACGAGTACGCCCTCAGCGAACCGACCTTCCCGTGCGCAGCTCGGTTGCCTACCGTCGGTCCATGGGAGACGTGGTGGCGTTCCGTCGGCGTCCCGAGCGCGGACCGGCGCCGGCACGAGGATCGGGGCAGCCTGGGTCGGCGCAGCCGGGGTCGGTGCGGCCGGGCGGCGTGCAGCCGGCGGGCTTGCGGCCGGGGCGCAGCCCTCACCACGAGCCGTTGTGGCGGGAGCTGGTCGGCGAGGTTCTCCACCACGCGCGCACCGAGCGCTCGGAGACGCAGCGGGCCGTCGCCGACCGAGCCGGCATCTCGGTGCAGTACCTGTCGGAGATCGAGCGAGGTCGCAAGGAGCCGTCGTCGGAGATGCTGGCCGCGGTCGGAGGCGCGCTGGGGCTGACTCTGGTCGACCTCACGCGAGCGGTCGCGCGCCGGCTGCTGCGGACCAGCGGCCGACCGACCGGACCGGTCGCCCTTGCCGCCTGATCAGCTCGGCAGCATGATCAGCTCGGCTGCCTGATCAGCTCGGCTGCTTGATCACAGGCCGGCCTGATCACGCCGCCAGCTCCTTCCGGCTGGTGATCACCGCGTCCACGATCCCGTACGCCAGCGCGTCCTCGGCGGTGAAGATCTTGTCCCGGTCGGTGTCGGCCCGCAGCCGCTCGGTCGGCTGACCGGTGTGCCGGGACAGCACCTCCTCCATCTGGGCCCTGATCCGCATCACCTCACGGGCGTGCAGCACCAGGTCTGGCAGCGTGCCGCGACCTTCCGCCGAGGGCTGGTGCAGCAGCACCCGGCCGTGCGGCAGGATCGCCCGCCGACCGGGCGAACCAGATGCCAGCAGCACCGCGGCGGCCGACGCGGCTTGCCCCACACAGGTCGTGGCCACCGGTGCGTGGATGAACTGCATCGTGTCGTAGATCGCCAGCATCGCGGTCATCGAGCCACCAGGGGAGTTGAGGTACAGGTTGATCTCCCGTTCGCTGTCCTCGGACTCCAGGTGCAGCAGCTGGGCGACGATCACGTTGGCCACCCCGTCGTCGAGCTCGGTGCCGAGGTAGACGATCCGGTCCGACAGGAGCCGGCTGTAGATGTCGAGGGCACGCTCGCCGGTCGGACGCTTCTCCACCACGTTGGGGATCGTGTAGCTGCTCATCGCGGCACCCCCGATCCGGCGGCGACGGCCAGACCGACCGGTTGGCGGGCGGCCGGCCGGATGTCGTCCAGGGTGGTGACCACGTGGTCGACCAGCCCGTACGCCTGCGCCTCCTCGGCCGTGAACCAGCGGTCCCGCAGCGAGTCCCGCTCGATCCGCTCCAGCGGCTGTCCGGTGTGCTCGGCGATCAGCCCGAGGACGACGTCGCGGGTGTGCTCCAGGTTCTGGGCCTGGATCTCGATGTCGACGGCGGTGCCGCCGATGCCTGCTGAGCCCTGGTGCAGCAGCACCCGGGCGTGCGGCAGGGCGTACCGCTTCCCCGGAGTTCCGGCGGACAGCAAGAACTGACCCATGCTGGCGGCCAGACCCATGGCGAGTGTGCTGATGTGGTTGGGGATCAGCCGCATCGTGTCCATGATCGCCAGGCCGGCCGAGACCGAGCCGCCGGGGGAGTTGATGTAGAGGCTGATGTCGGATCGTGGATCCTCGGCCGAGAGCAGCAGCAGCTGGGCGCAGATCCGATTGGCGATGGGGTCGTCGACCTCCTGGCCGAGCACGACGATGCGTTGGTGCAGCAGACGACTGAGCAGCTGCTCGTCGAACAGGCCGCCGGTGACAGGTGATTCGCTCATGATCACCACGCTGCCCGGCGATGGCCGGTCAGCGAAGGGTTGCCTGCTGGCAGCAGATCTGCCGGCGGCAGATGCCGCGCTGTACCTCGTCACATCGCGGGGTCGGCAGACGCAGACATGGTGATCACGATCTTGGCGCGGGCATGTTGCTGCTCGAGGTGCCGGACAGCGTCTGCGGCGCGTTCCAGAGGATAGCTCTGCTCGATCAGCGGGGAGAGGATCCCGCCGTCGGCGAGCCCGGCTATCCGCTCGAGGCGTTCGCTGCTCGGCGAGGCGGTGACGACGTGAACGCTGTAGCGCAGGTACGGTGAGGCCAGCCGACCGCGGACGATCAACCCGACAGGGCCGATGCGACTACCGCCGGACCAGACGCCGCCGCCGGACAGCAGGAGGGTCCCGCCGCGGCGCAGGACCCGGCCCCAATCGCGTAGCGACCGGTTGCCGACGAGGTCGAGGACGATGTCCTGGCCGCGGACTTGGGATGCGACGTCATCGGTCTCGTAGTTGAGCGGCTGCGCGCCGAGCCGCTCGATCTGATCGACGTTGCGGCTGCTGCACACTCCGACGACGGTGGCGCCCGCGGCGATGCCGAGCTGTACGGCGTACCGGCCGACCCCTCCGGAGGCGCCGTTGACGACCAGCCGGCTGCCCGCAGCAGGTGGTTCGACTTCGCACAGGGCCAGGTACGCCGTCCCGGCGGCCAGCGGGAGGGCGGCGGCCTGCTCGTCGCTGAGCTTGGCAGGGGATCGGGCGAGGTGCTGGCGAGGAGCAGTTGCATACTCGGCGAACGCGCCCTGGGCTTCCCCGAAGACACGGTCGCCGACTGCGAGGTCATCGACGCCGCGGCCGAGGGAGGCGACGACTCCGGCGACATCCACTCCGCGGATCGGGTTGCGGGGAGCGTGCCTACCGAAGGTTCGCGGGTCCATCCGCCGAGCGATGAGTGGATCGCCGCGCATCAGGTGCCAGTCGGCTGCGTTCACCGAGCTCGCCGACACCTTGATCAAAACCTCACCCGGACCCGGGACAGGTTTCGGCACCTCGGCCAGCCGGAGGACCTCCGGTCCGCCGTACACGTCCTGCACGATCGCCCGCACCGCGCCCCCCTCGTCGACAGTCGTCAGCTTCTGTGACCACGACCGTACGGATCCGCCACGGCGTAGCGCTATCCGGGACAACCCGACCTCGTCACCGAGCGCAGAAACTCGTCCGGTCCTCCACTCTGAGCGGGACCCATCCTCGATGGGCGACAACCGTCCCGCCCAACGATCCCGTCCGGTACGACCTCGGAGGTCTCCACGGATCGCGAGTCAGAACATCGGCGTCCACACGTCCGTGGCCAGGGCTGCCAGGGATCTGGCCGCCTGGGCCCGGCGGGCGATCGAGCCAAAGAGGTCGAACTCGTGCATGAGCGCGACCTGGAGTGCGTGATCGGCGAAGTCTTCGTCGAGTCGCCAGCCGTAGCCAGTCAGGAATCGACCGAGCAGCCGGCGGTCGCCCGCGAAGGCACCGAGGTGAAGTGCTCCGAGCTCGTAGAACGGGTCGGTGATCATCGCGTCGCCCCAGTCGATGATCCCGAGCAGCCTGTCTCCCGAGACGAACAGGTGATCCTCAGTGAGGTCACCGTGCACCAAGCACCGGCGGCCTCCTCGGTAGTGGCCCAAGTACGTCGGGATCTGGTCGATCAGGTGGGCAGGCAGCGACGCCCACTTCCGGTGTCGCTCGGCCGCGTTCTCACCCTGAACCGCGATCCAGTCCTCCCGGTCGAGCGGGTGGGCCGTCTCGAGGTCGTGCAGACGACGGATCTGTCCGCCGAGCTGGGAGGCAACCGACCCGGCCGCCTCAGCCCCGGGCTCTGCTTCGCGCCACGCCCGACCATGCTGCCGCTCCATGATCATGAATGGCCAACCTTCTTGATCGCCGGGGAAGAGGGAGCCGAGGGCGACGATCTTCGGCGCCGAGATCCCATCGTCGTTCTCGATCGCACGGTTCGCGGCCACCTCGGCATCAGCGGACTCACGCCAGCCGGGGAAGCAGCCGAACAGCTTCACGACCAGCCGCTCGCCGACGAACGTGGGATAGGTGCCGACGAAGCCGCTCACCATCTCCCCGTCGGACAGCCCGCTGCTGGCCAGCGCCGCCTCGACGTACGGACGCCAGTACGCGACGTCGCCGAGTCGAGATCCGTACGAGTCGATCGTCTCGAAGACCGGCGGAGAGATCACCCGCGCCACTGTGCTCACGGTTTGCCCTGAGAGCAACCCAGTTCGGTGCGTCCGTACTTGCAGCCGGACCATCGCCGAGTAGCCACCACCGTCTGCTGGCTGAGACCTGGGTCACAACCGGGGAGGACGTGGGACCCTACCGGCGACGCGTTCGACGAGGAACGCTGCATGCTGGGAGTGATCGTGACACTGGCCATCGGATGGGCCCTGACGGGTCTGGTCATCCTCGTCGCCGGGCTGTCCGCCGGCCATAGCCGGCTGGCCCTGAAGATCGGGCTCGGGGCGACCTGCTTCGCGATGGCCGGCCTGGGGGCGGTGGGCAACGCCGTGCTGGTGGCGACGGACTTCGACTTCACCGGCCCGGCCAACGCCTCCTACAGCGCGACGGTTCGCGACGGCCTCGGAACAACCGGCTCGGCGCAAGTGTCGCTGCTCGTGGCCCTGCTGATCGCCGTCCAGGCCAGCGCCGGGCTGGTGATCCTGTTCGGTGGGCGCTGGGTGGAGGTGGGCCTCGCCACCGCCGTCGCGCTCCAGGTCGGGCTGCTCGCGTTCGGCTGGTGGTACTTCCTGACCAGCCCGATCATGATCACCGCCTTGGCACTGCTCTGGCGGGCGCACCGTCGCCAGCAGGATCGCCCGCTCTACGTCCCGGACATCCTGCAGGCGCAGCAGCCAGGCAACCGACGGTGACGGCGGCCCCAACCCGCGTCAGGCGACGAGATCGGCTCCCGGGCGTGGCACCGCCGCGAAGTTGCCCGGGCGGAACCAGACCGGGATCTGTCGGCGTACGGTCTCGCTGCCGGTGACGATCACCGTCCCGGTCCGCAGTGCATCGATCCAGGACCGGTCTCCACGCCAGATCGCGATCAGATCGCGCAGCCGACCGCTGACGGTGCCGTCCACGTCGTGGCCCGGGTCCGAGTCGCAGACATCGACCTCGGCCGGCGTGAGCACCATCCACCACGCCCGCTCGCGTGCTCGGACACCGTCGAGGTCGAAGCGCACCACGGTCGTCCCGGGTGGGACCAGAGCCAGGTCGATGTTGCGATGCAGATCCCACATCAACAGCTTCGGGTCCAGGTCGGCATCGCCGAGCTCGCCGGTCCACCGGATGCCCCAGGCGCCCAACAGCTCGATCGCCGGGCGCAGCTCCTCACCGGCCGGCGTCACCTGGTAGATCACCTCGCGTCCCTCGCGCCGGCGATCGACGACACCCGCCCGGACGAGCTGGTTGAGGCGCTTCGACAGCAGCGTCGGCGACATCCGCGGCAACCCACGCCGCAGGTCGTTGAAGTGCCGGCCACCGGAGAGCAGCTCTCTGATCACCAGCATGGTCCAACGCTCGTCGAGCAGCTCCATCGCCTTCGCGACCGGGCAGAACTGGTGGTACGGGGCTCCCATGATGATGACGGTAGGCAGTTGCAGCCCGGACACACCAGGTACAGATCTCGTACTAGTGGGGACTGAGTGCACTTCCGTACGGTTCGAGTCATCGCGCAACAGGTGCGCGACTCGAGGGGAGCAGACATGAGCCAGACCGTGATCGACGACGCCGCGCTGAAGGCCAAGCACCGGACCATGTGGGCGCTGGGCGACTACCCGGCCGTGGCCACCGACGTGATCGCCGAGTTAGGGCCACGGCTGGTCGAGGCCGTCGGCGTGCGACCAGGCGAGCAGCTGCTCGACGTGGCCGCCGGGTCCGGCAACGTCGCGCTGCCGGCGGCCCGGGCCGGAGCCCGGGTCACCGCCTCCGACCTGACTCCGGAGCTGCTCGAATCGGGCCGTCGAGCGGCCGACGCGGCAGGGCTGGACATCGCCTGGGAGACAGGCGATGCGGAGGCGCTGCCGTACGCCGACCACAGCTTCGACGTGACGACCTCGTGTGTGGGCGTGATGTTCGCTCCGCACCACCAGCCAGCCGCGGACGAGCTGGTACGGGTCACGAAGCCAGGTGGTCGGCTCGGCTTGATCGCCTGGACGCCGGCGGGCTTCATCGGCCAGATGTTCGCCACCATGAAGCCCTACGCGCCACCACCGCCGCCCGGCGCATCGCCGGCACCGTTGTGGGGCAACTCCGACCATGTCCGGGAGCTGCTCGGCGACCGGGTGACCGCGGTCGAGGCGACGACCGAGCGCCTCCGGATCACCCGCTTCGCCACCCCAGAAGAGTTCCGGGACTACTTCAAGATCAACTACGGACCAACCATCGCGGTCTACCGGTCGCTGGCCGAGCAGCCGGAGCAACAGGCGGCCCTTGATCAGGATCTGGCAGAGCTCGGTCGCCGGTTCGCCGTCGGAAGCAGCGGCGGCACGATGGAGTGGGAGTACCTGCTGATCACCGCCCAGGTGCGCTGACTACGGAGCAGGAGTCCGCGGGCTCGTCAGACGCCCAGCAGCCGACCGACGGTGGCGGGGTCGTCGGCCAGCCAGTCGGCACCGGCCCGAGCCAGCTCGTCGTCGACGCCGTAGCCCCACCGGGCGCCGACGGCCCGAACATCGCAGGCGTGCGCGCCGACGATGTCGTGCTGCCGGTCGCCGACCATGATCGTCCGGGCCGGGTCGGCGGCCAGGTCGGTCAGCACCCCGGACAGCGTCTCTGCCTTGGTCAGCCGCTGCTCGTCGGTGCCAGCAATGACCTCGAAGTACGGCGCGAGCCCGTGCTCGGTGATGATCGCCTGCGCGGTGGTCGTTCGCTTGGCGCTGGCGGTGGCCAGCCGGAGGCCGGCCGCCCGCAACCGCCGCAGCAGGACCTCGATGCCCGGATAGGCGGTCGCCCGTTGCAGGCCCTCGGTCAGGTAGTAGTCGTGGTACGCCTGCGCCGCCTCGTCGATCCGGTCAGCGGTCACCCCCGACAACGCCAGGAAGTCGCGCAGCGGCGGTCCGAGATGGACTCGCAGGGACGCCTCGTCCGGCACCGGCACGCCACCGGCGGCGAGCGCCACACCGAAACCTGCGAGGATCCCGGTGGCGGAGTCGAGCAGGGTGCCGTCGATGTCGAAGACGACGACCTGGATGCCGGTCGGCTCGGCAGCCGTCACTGCGGCTGGCTCGCGAGGCGCTCCTGCACCTGCTTGGCGCTCGGGTTGGTCATCGCCGAGCCGTCGGAGAACACCAGGGTGGGCACGGTCTGGTTGCCGCCGTTGAGGGACTCGACGAGCTCGGCGGCGCCGTCCTGCTTCTCGATGTCCACCTCGTGGTACGCCACACCGGCGCGCTCGAGCTGGGACTTGAGTCGGAAGCAGTATCCGCACCACGTCGTGGTGTACATCGTCACCTGGGCCATGGCCGTCTCAACGGGACGTCCGATCCGGGCATTCCCAGGATCCGGTGCAGGTGACCAGTCCCACACCAGGCCTCGGCAGCGCCTGTTTCCTGGTCGTCACCCGGCTGACACACGCCGGTGCCACCCTCGCCCTATGACTGGGTCGACAGGCGGGGGCGCCACTCTCGAGAGGCTCCGCTCGTGACCGGGCTCGCCGACCTCCAGGTGCCCACCCTGGGCGAGCCGAGGTACGACTCGCCGCTGGCCGACTTCATCGCCGACCGGCAGACCAACGAGCACTACGTGGCCGAAGACGATCGGGTGATCTTGCACGACACCGTCCGGCAGCTCAGCGAGCTCGGGATGTCGCTGGATTCTGCGCCGAGCTTCGAGCCTGGCGGCCCACGCCGTCGGCTCTTCTTCCCACCCGGCACCACCAAGATCGGCGTCGTCACCTGCGGTGGGCTGTGTCCCGGGCTGAACGACGTCATCCGCGGACTTGTGATGGAGTTCGCCGAGCACTACGGCATCAGCGAGGTGACCGGCTTCCGCGCCGGGTATGCCGGTCTCGTGGAGGGCGGACCGGAGCCGATCACTCTGACGCCGGAGCTCGTGCACGGCATCCACCGGCAAGGCGGGACGATGCTCGGCACCTCCCGCGGTGCCCAGGATCCGGACCGGATGGTCGACCGACTGCTCGGGCTGGGCATCGACCTGCTGTTCGTGATCGGCGGGGACGGCTCGATGCGCGGGGCGGCCACGATCGCCGATGCCGTGGCCCGACGAGGGGCGACCATCGGCGTGATCGGCATCCCGAAGACGATCGACAACGACATCCCCTTCATCGGCCAGAGCTTCGGCTTCGTCACCGCCTTCACCGAAGCGGCCCGGGCGATCAACGCGGCGATGGTCGAAGCGCACTCCGCCCTCGGCGGGGTCGGGCTGATCAAGCTGATGGGCCGCCACGCCGGCTTCATCGCCTGCTACGCCGCCCTGGCCAATCACGTGGCCGACTTCGTGCTCATTCCCGAGGTGCCGTTCCGGCTGGACGGTCCGACGGGTTTCCTGGCCTGCTTGGAACAACGCGTCAAGAGCCGGGGCAGCGCGGTGGTGGTGGTCGCCGAGGGCGCAGGTCAGGAGATCCTGCAGTCCGGGCAAGCGACCGACGCCTCGGGCAACGCTCGGCTGGCCGACATCGGCCTCCACCTGCGGTCCGAGATCGGCCGGCACTTCGCCGAGGCAGGTGTCTCGTCGACGCTGAAGTACATCGACCCGAGCTACATGATCAGGTCGGTGCCGGCCTGCCCCCACGACTCGGTGTACTGCGTGCGACTGGCCCAGGCCGCAGCCCATGCCGGCATGGCCGGGCGGACCGCCATGGTGGTGGGCCGACGCCACAACCGCTTCATCCACGTGCCTGTCGCCCTGCTGACGTCCGAGCGCAACCAGGTCGACCCGCACGGCGACCTGTGGCTCAGCGTGCTCGAGTCGACCGCCCAGCCGGTCTCGATGCTGTGACCGGTGCGGTTCACTCCGCGCTCGACGAGGCCTCCGCCCGTCGCCGTCGCACTCGCCGGACGACGAACCACCCGATAGCCACGACGATGACTGCCAGCACCACGTACTGCAGCACGCCGACCGACGACTCGACCCGGTGCCACTGCTCACCGAGGAAGTAGCCGGCCAGTACCAGGGCGGTGTTCCAGACCAGACTGCCGACCAGCGTGAAGGCGATGAAGGTGGGCATCTTCATCCGGTTCACCCCGGCCGGCACCGAGATGAGGCTGCGGAAGATCGGGACCATCCGGCCGAAGAAGACGGCTTTGCTGCCGTGCCGGTTGAACCAGGCGTCAGTACGGTCGATGTCTTCGGGGTCGGTCAGCGGCATCTTGTCGGCCGCGCGCTTCAGTCGGTCCAGACCGAGCCGTCGACCGAGCAGGTAGAGAGCAGCGGCACCGACCACGGAACCGATGGTGGTGCAGATCAGCACCGCGGTCAGCGACAGCGATCCCCGGCTCGCCGTGAAGCCGGCGAGGGGCAGCACGATCTCACTGGGGATCGGCGGGAAGATGCTCTCCAGGGCGACGGCCAGTCCAGCGCCCGGCGCGCCGAACGTCTCCATCAGCCACTGCAGCCAGCCGATCATCGGGCGCCCAGCGTGAACGTCTGCATCGCCGTCAACCTACCCACTGGGTGCTCTCGAACCGCGGGGTAGCGTCGGTGCGGACGCCGGTCGCACCCACGCACCTGCGACGAGCCGGACCCGGAGGACAGATGAAGCTAGCCATCCACCTGGCTGATCTCTCCTACCCGGGTGGCCCGGCGGCGTTGCTGCCGACGCTGACGACGCTGGCCCGCACCGCCGACCAGGGCGGTGTCAGCCGGATCACGATGATGGATCACTACTTCCAGATGGAGCCGTACGGCGGTCCTCCGGAGCCGATGCTCGAGGGCTACACGTCTCTCGGCTACCTGGCCGGCCAGACGACCTCCGCCGAGCTGGGGCTGCTGGTCACCGGTGTCACCTACCGCCACCCCGGTCTGCTCGCCAAGATCATCACCACCCTCGACGTGCTCAGCAGCGGCCGCGCCGTGCTCGGCCTGGGTGCGGCCTGGTACGAGCGCGAGCACCGCGGGCTGGGCGTGCCCTTCCCGTCCACCGCTGAGCGGTTCGAGCGACTGGAGGAGACGCTGCAGATCGTCGCGCAGATGTGGAGTGAGGACGACGGGCCGTACCAGGGCAAGCACTACCGGCTGGCCGAGACCGTCTGCGTGCCGGCGCCGGTGCGGCGACCGCCGATCATGATCGGCGGTCAGGGTGAGCGCAAGACGCTTCGCCTGGTGGCCCGGTACGCCGACGCGTGCAACCTGTTCCCGGCCGACGAGCCGACGGTGCGACACAAGCTGGCCGTGCTGGACGACCACTGCGCCACCGCTGGACGCGATCCGGCCGAGGTGGCGCGGACGATCTTCGCCGCCGCGGATCCGGTGGCCGATCCGGACGCCTTCCGGGCCGAGGTCGAGATGCTGACCGGTCTGGGCATCAGCATGGTCTGGACCGGACCGCCGCGCGGGATCTCCGACCCGGTTGGCTGGGTCGCCGAGCTCTGCGAGCGGCGGTTGCCAGAGCTGTGCGATCTCTGAGTCGATGAAACCGGTCGTCATCCGGCGGTCCCGCGGCGAGGACTGGCAGCTGTCCCGAGAAATCCGGCTGCAGGCCCTGCGGGACGCTCCGCTGGCGTTCGCGTCCACGTACGAGCGCGAGGCCGCCTTCGAGGACGCGATGTGGCTGCATCGGATCGCGTCCTCGGCGCAGTTCCTGGCGATCGACCAGGACGAGGTGGTGGGCACGGCCACCGGTTTCGTCGATCCCGAGGACGCGACCACCGCGCTGCTGGTCGCCATGTACGTGGCACCCGCCGCCCGCGGCCACGGCATCGGAGAGCGGCTGGTGGACGCCGTCGTGGCGAGCGCCCGGGCCGATGGCGCACACCGGGTGCGGTTGCACGTGGTGGAGACGAACCCCGTCGCCGAGCGCCTCTACAGCCGCTGTGGCTTCGTCCGCACCGGCGCGATGATGCGGCTGCCCCATCGACCCGACCTGCTCGAGTACGAGATGGAGCTGGTCCTCAGTCGGATCCCCTGACCGTGTTGGATCTGCAGGCTCCGCGGTCGAAGGGCTCCGCGGATGTGGGCTCCGCGAACTTCACTCGTTCGATCATCATGAGCTCCGACCTCACCGAGCGCGCACATCCACCGACTGACGAGGATCGACAGGGATGGCTCGGCGGCCTGCTGTTGCCTGGGCGATGAGCTCGGTGCGAGTGCGGGCGCCGCTCTTGGCGTAGATCGACTTCAGATGATCTTGAACGGTGAACAGGCTGATGCCCATGGACGTGGCGATCGTGGCGTTATCCGCACCGTTGGTGAGCAGGTGCAGGAGCTGCCGTTCGCGGGGTGTCACTGCCGTCGCACACGCGAAGAGGTCGACGTGCTCGGACACCGCGAGTGTCTCGATGGTGATCGCTATGGTGCCGCGCTCGCGTGCAGACCCCGTGAGCCGGGACGCACGGATGCTGATCCACGGTCCGCCGGTCAGGTGGGCGCGGGCCGACGGCGCGTGATGGTCAGCGCCCGATTCGACTGCTTGCAGCTGTGCCGCCACGTTGAGGGCTGCCGCCGGAACCGGGGACAGGTCGGGGTCCGTCGGCAGCAGTGCTCGGAGGTGTTGGTCGACCGGCGCCGTCTGCTGCAGGATCTGCAAACCGTCGTCGAGGACGAGGACTGCGGGACCCACCGTGCCGGCTGTCTGGGGTGCCCCGGTGAAGAGTCGAGCCTGAGCACGCCGCAGCGCAGTCGTGATCGGCGCCGCCACCTGGGTGAGCAGGCTGGCGTCGGTATCGGTGAAGGACGGCTGCGGTGCGCACCGCCAGAGATCGAGGAATCCCCACGATCCGTACCGGTCGCGAAACGAGACCGACGCGATGTCGACCACCCCGTAACCCTTCAACAGCTCTCGCCAGATCAGGCTCTCGACCAGCCGCCCGCCGGTCGTGACCGACAGCAGCACTCCACGGCGCGGGGGCAACGTCGTCCATCGATTGACGGTCGTGCGGTACTTGAGGCCGATGAGGCGCGGCAGATCCTCAGACTCAGGGACCTCTGCCAACGGAGCGGTTCCCACCCAGGTCAGGGGATCGGTCAGCAGCCAGGCGTAGGCGTCGAACCCCAAGGATGACCGCAGTTCGTGGATGACCTGCGCGCGCAGGTCACGCTCGTCGAGGCGGCCCAGGCAGATCCTGACGATCCGGTCAGCCGACCTGGCGGTCGATGTCGGCACAACCTGAACGGTAGAACCATCCCCGACACCAGGGATAGCCCGAAGGCTCGGACGCGCCTATGGTCGGGGAACTCTCAGCATGACGAATCGGGGCGTCGACATGGCCGTATTGCACATCGAGCACTCGATCAGCGATCTGGACGTCTGGCTGTCAGCCTTCGCCGAGTTCGCCGATCGGCGCCGCGCCGCGGGCGTGCGCCACGAACGAGTGTGCCGCCCGATCGACGACCCGCACTATGTCGTGGTCGACCTGGACTTCGACCAGACCGAGCAGGCAGAGGCGTTTCTCTGCTTCCTGCACGCGGCGGTCTGGTCCACGCCGGCCAACTCCCCGGCGCTTGTCGGTCCCCCCACTGGGCGCGTGCTGGGCGTCGAACACGACACCTCGACCTGATCGCGTTCATCCGCCGACAGGTCGGCGGCGGTCTGGAGCTGCGCGGGACCACGACATGTCGGCGCCGGGAATTAGGGTGGCACCATGTCCCCAGCAGCCGGCTCGCCGCTCGCTCCGCCGCGCATCGGCGGCGACCCGGAGCTGCTGCTGGAGGCTCTCGACCCGGAGCAGCGGGCGGTGGCCACGGCACTGCACGGACCGGTCGCGGTGATCGCCGGCGCCGGCACCGGCAAGACCCGGGCCATCACCCACCGGATCGCGTACGGGGTGGCGGTGGGCGCCTACAGCCCGACCGCGGTGCTCGCCGTCACCTTCACCACCCGCGCGGCGGGGGAGATGCGCGGCCGGCTCCAGCTGCTGGGCGCCCGCGGCGTGCAGGCCCGCACCTTCCACTCGGCGGCCCTGCGGCAGGCGCAGTACTTCTGGCCGCAGGCGTACGGGGGCGAGCTGCCCTCGGTGCTGGACAACCGGATGTCCCTGGTCGCCGAGTCGGCCAGCCGGCTGCGGGTGCGGGTGGACACCGCCCGGCTGCGCGACCTGCTGGGCGAGATCTCCTGGGCGAAGGTCAGCAACACCACGCCGGAGGACTATCCCCGGGTCGCCACGCCGCTCGGTCGGACAGTGTCGGGCACCGATCCCGAGACGGTGGCCCGGATCTTCACCGGGTACGAGGAGCTCAAGCGGCAGCGCGGCCGGATCGACTTCGAGGACATCCTGCTGTGCACGGCGGCGCTGCTGGCCGAGCACGACGAGATCCGCGCCCAGGTGCAGCGGACGTACCGACATCTGGTCGTCGACGAGTATCAGGACGTGTCGCCGCTGCAGCACCGGCTGCTGGAGCTGTGGCGCGGCGATCGGTCCGAGCTGTGCGTGGTGGGCGACCCGGCCCAGACCATCCACTCGTTCGCCGGCGCCCGGGCCGACTTCCTCACCGGCTTCGCCCGGCGGCACCCGGACGCGACGGTGGTCCGGCTGGTCCGGGACTACCGTTCCACGCCGCAGGTGGTGACCGCGGCCAACGCGGTGATGCGGGCCGGACAGGAGCAGGGACGGTCCGGGATCGACGCCGTCACGCTGCAAGCCCAGCGCCCGCCGGGTCCTGAGCCGCTGCTGCACGATGCGCCTGACGAGGCGAGCGAGGCCGGCGCGATCGCCGACTGGCTCTCAGGCCTGGCCGCTCGCGGCGTCGCCTACCGGGAGATGGCGGTGCTGTTCCGGATCAACGCCCAGTCGCCGGTGGTGGAGCAGGCGTTGGCCGAGCGCGGCATCCCGTACCTGGTTCGCGGCGGCGAGCGGTTCTACGAGCGGCCCGAGGTCCGGCAGGCCATGCACGCGCTGCGGACCCAGGCCCGGGCCCTGACCGAGCTGGATCCCGGCCGGTCCGGCGACGCCGTCGCCGAGGTGCAGGCCGTGCTCGAAGCGCTCGGCTGGACCACCAAGCCGCCCGAGGGCGCCGGAGCGGTGAGGGAACGGTGGGAGTCGCTGGCTGCCCTCGTCTCGGTGGCTGAGGACCTGGCGGCGGCCTCTGACCAACCCGTCGGTCTGGCCGCCGTGGTCGCCGAGCTGGAGAGACGCGCTGAGGCCCAGCATGTGCCCTCGGCGCAGGGCGTCACGGTCTCCACGCTGCACTCGGCGAAGGGCCTGGAGTGGGACGCGGTGGCGCTGTTCGGCATCCAGGAAGGATCGCTGCCGTTCGTGCTGGCGACCCGGCCCGAGGAGGTGGCCGAGGAGCGACGCCTGCTGTACGTCGGTCTCACCCGTGCGCGCGAGCATCTGCACATCTCCTGGTCGCGCAGCCGTGGTGGGGGACAGGCGACCCGGAAGCCGTCCCGGTTCCTCGATCCAGTGCTGCCGCCCGCGCTGCGGGCCGCGGGTGCGGCATCGACGATGCCGCGCACACGCAAGAAGGGCACGGTGTTGTCGGCGCATTGTCGCAGCTGCGGTCACGCGCTGCAGGACGCCGCCGAACGCAAGCTCGGCCGGCACTCCGACTGCCCGGCGACGTACGACGAGCGGACCCTCAGCCTGCTCAAGGAGTGGCGCAAGCAGGAGGCCGCCGAGGAGAAGGTGCCGGCCTTCTGCGTGTTCACCGACGCGACTCTGATGGCGATCGCGGAGGCGAAGCCGGGATCCGAGCAGGCCTTGATCAAGATCCCGGGTCTCGGTCCGGCCAAGTTGACCAAGTACGGCGAGCAGGTGCTGGCCATCCTGGCGGCATCGGATACGTCCTGAGCGATCCCTGTCGAGACATTGGAAGAAATGTTGCCCAGAGATGTCCGTAATTCGATTGCGCATGCTCTGAGTAGTCGCATAGCCTGAACTCCGTGCCGCTGCGGCCCAGCGCGCACAATGGCAGATTCCCAGCCCGGGAAGCCCTGCAACGAGAGGTGGTGATGATCATGGAGATGCTCGAGTGCACCGCAGGTGCGGTCGGCGTGTCGACCATGCGCGTCACCGCCGCCTTGGCGCGTCCTGTTGCGCAGGCTGCCGGGAACCATCTGCTGCTGCCCACCGTCCGCACCCACTCCCTGGCCGGAGTGGGCCTCTATGAGGTTCAGGGCTCGGACAAGGGTTGGGGCGGTCTGACGACTGGCAGCAAGGACGCCATCAAGGTCATCGACCCCACCTCCTTTCCGACCCGTCTGGGACCACCACCTGACAGTCCACCGGTGAACTGACACCGGCGCCGACCTCAGGCCGTGACTCCCAAGACAACCGGGAATCACGGCCTTCGTGTTTCCCGGCCACCACGAGCAGACAAGTTGGCCGAATCATGAACGAGACAGCACGAGACCTGATGGGTGCCACCGCGCTCCCGGGGACGGGTCCCTCGGAGCTGGATATGCGGACCCTTCCCTGTCGACTGGGCGACCCGGACCTGTGGTTCGCCGAGTCACCGGGTGATGTCGAGGCGGCAAAGGCACAGTGCCGCGACTGCCCGCTGCGCGAGGCGTGCCTGGCCGGTGCCATGGAGCGACGCGAGCCGTGGGGTGTGTGGGGCGGGGAGCTGTTCATCCAGGGCGTGGTCGTGGCCCGCAAGCGGCCACGCGGACGTCCGCGGAAGCACCCGTTGCCCGAGCCGGTGGCAGCGTGATCGTCCAGGCGGAGCGGGTAGCGCAATGAGGGAAGCCGGTCCCGGCGAGCCTGCAGGTCCAGGCTTGCCGGGACGGGTCTTCCACACCGTGCGGCTCTGGCTCGCCCGAGCTCTGTGGTGACCGTTCAGACCCGGGCGTAGCCGGGCAGGAACTCCTCCAGGACCTTCCCGAATGCCGCCTTCACGCCGAGCTGGGACAACACGGCGAGCCCACCCAGCCACACCCGGTGGATCAGCAGGTAGCTGGGGGGCAGGTTGAGCCGCATCCCGACCCCACCGGATCCCTGTACGTCACGGACCCGGATGAACTGTTCCCGCATCCATTCCCGGGAGAACTGGAACTCGTCCACCGCGGCCGGCTCCACGAACGGCGCCAGGTACTCCATCAGGTCGTGCGGGCTGACGTCGTCGCCGACGAAGCCCTCCTCCCGAAGTCCGGCGTGCACCTGATCCGCGTCACCCAGCTCGGCGATCCGCAGGATCCGGCCCATCGCCTCCGGCAGTCCCTCCGGCAGCCGAGCGACCAATCCGAAGTCGACCACCCCCAGCCGGCCGTCAGCAAGCACCTTGAAGTTGCCCGGGTGCGGGTCGGCATGCAGCAGCCCGGCGATGTGCGGCCCGGCGAACAGGAACCTGACGTAGGTCAAACCGATCGCGTTGCGCTGCTCGGTGGGGTCGTCTCGGACGCTCGACAGCGGCCGACCCTCGATCCACTCGCTCACCATCACCTTCGACGTCGAGGCCAGCACGGCCGGCACGACGAACTCGGGGTGCCCGGCGAAGCTGTCGGCGGCACGTTGCTGGTGCTCGGCCTCCAGCGTGTAGTCCAGCTCCTCGCTGATCCGGGCAGTCATCTCCTCCACCAGCGGCTTCACGTCCATCCCGCCGGCCAGTGGCGCGATCACCTTCGACAGCCGGCCTATCTGGCGCAGGTCGGAGCGGAGCGCCTCGTCGGCGCCCGGGTACTGCACCTTCACCGCCACCGTGCGTCCGTCCCGCCAGATCGCGCGATGGACCTGCCCGATCGACGCGGCGGCCGCCGGTCGCGGATCGAGCTCGACCAGGTCGGTCTTCCATCCGGGTCCGAGCTCTCGAGCCAGCACCGCATGCACCCGGGACGTCGGCATCGGGGGAGCGGCGTCCTGGAGTCGGGTGAGGTGCTCGCGGTAGGGCTTGGCCACTTCCTCGGGGAGCACCGCCTCGAACAGGCTCAGGGTCTGGCCGACCTTCATCGCGCCACCTTTGAGCTCACCGAGCACCTTGAACAGCTGCTCGGCCGCCCGCTCCTGGAGCTCGGAGCTGACGGCCTCGGCCGACGAGCCACCGAGTCGCTTGCCGAAACCGAGGGTGGCGCGGCCGGCGAACCCGAGCGGCAGCGAGGCCAACCGCACGCCACGGCGCAGCGTGGAGCGCGCCAGCGAGTCGTCGTCGTCGCTCATCTGGCGGTGGGCTCCTCGGTGTGCTCTGTGGGGTGCCGGCGAAGGGGGTATCGGCCGGTCGGGATCACTCCCATTCTGCGTCCCGCGCATCAGAACCCCAGGATGCCAGCGGAGCCCAACTACAGCCGCACGACGGGTCGGCGGGCCAGACCCGCCGCTGCCAGGTCCAGTTCACCGGACCGAGCTCGAACGTGGCAGCTGCCACCTCGGTGGACCTCCCGGCGAGGTGGGCCAGCACCTGGGTCGTGGCCAGGGCGGCGGCCCACTCCGCCGCCAGCGGATCCCACTCGCCGCGGGTCCGGCAGAGCTGGGCGAGCATCCGTGGCCACGCAGGATCGGTCCGAGTGCGAGCGACGTCACCGCACCGCAGACAGCTGGTCCGGCCCGGCACGACGAGGGGACCGACGACGGCGCCGTGCACGCGAGGTCGGACCAGCAGGTGCGGGTGATCAGCGCGGGTCAGCTCAGCGGTGATCGCTCGGTCCGGTTCGAGGTGGTCGGTCACCACGACCGTCAGCTCGACGGCGTCGATCGTGGGTTGTGACCAGTGGTCGGTCCGCTGGACCCGATCGCGTCCCGCCCCCCAGCCGGTCCAGCTCGTGCCGCCCGGATCTACGGTGACCAGCCGGCCGACTCCCGCGCGCAGCAGCTGCTCCGCGACGAGCTCGCCGGCCGGGCCCAGTCCGACCAGTCGGACGCTGTACGCCTGGGGTCCCGGCGCGGGAGCTGGGCACTGCAGCGCTCCTGCCGCCGTCAGGACGTCCAGCAGGATGTCGAGGTGGTCGGCGATGCCGTGCTGCTGTGCAGCGACGGTGAGCTCATTGAGTCGGTAGCGCCCGTCCATCAGCTCCAGCAACGCGGTCATCACCCCGTCGGGATCGGCGAGCACGAGGGCGCCTTCCACGTCGACGCCGAGCTGGATCTCTCGGTCGTCACGTCGTACCAGGATCAGGTGCGGGGCAAGCCGGACGCGGTCGCCGGGCTTGAGGGGGCGAGCGAGTGTCTGCACGCGGTCAGTCTGGGGCCGCGGTCGCATCCGTGGAGCGCTATCCACAGCAGCAGTTTCCGGAAGTCCCGGCGCAGGGCCGCGGTGCCCGGACGTGAACCGGGGGCGACCGTCGTGCGGTCGCCCCCGGTAGATCCCGTCAGACGGTCGGCGCAGAACCCGGCGGAGAGTGCGGGTCGAGCTCGCCAGCTGACCTCGGCGAGTTGCTCAGGCCTTGCCGAGAATGCGGTTCAGATTGGTTCCGCAGACCGGGCACTTGGCCTTGGCCATTCTGGTGCCCTTGTCGTTGACATGGACGTCGCCGCTGGCCTCGCGCTTCTCCTTGCACTTCACGCAGTAGAACTCGCCGCTGTAGGTCTCCGCCATGGATGTCTCCTTGCTTGTCGGCCGGGCCGTCGTGTCGTGACGACCGGGTGGTCGTCTTCCAGGCCCTCAGTCGCCGGTTACTTTACGACAGGCGGGGCCGTACGGCCTGGAGGACGGCTCCGGGAAGGACGAAACCTCCAGGAACATCGGATTCCGCTTGCCTTCCCCTGCGAGCGGCCCGACCGTCTGGAGGTTTCGTGATCCTGACGGTAACGGCCCACTCGGGTCGGCGTCAATCGCGCTGACCCGCCGGACTCTACGCGGCCGTCCACCACCTGTGGACAACGGTGTGGACAGAGTGACGGTAGCCGTGGACAGCTTGTGGACCGCCGCCGGACGCGCAGCGTTGGTTCACCGGTCACCGTGTGGAAATCTCGTACGGGAGGCTGGAGCCGACGGAAGTGAGGATCACGGGTGAGCGAGCAGGTCCCGAGTGTCGACGGGAGTCCACCGAAGGTGGAGGTCCGACGCAGCACCCGACGGAAGCGGACGGTCACCGCCTATCGTGAGCGCGACACGATCGTGGTGCTCATTCCGGGCCGGATGTCGAACCGCGAGGAGCGGGACTGGGTGGACCAGATGGTGCGCCGGGTGCTCGCTCGCGAGGCTCGCTCTCGCGGCCCGCGCGGCGATACCGAGCTCGGGGAACGGGCGGCGGCGCTGGCGGCGACGCATCTCGCCCCAGCACTGGGGGAGGTCCCCACCGCGGCGTCGGTCACCTGGGTGAGCAACCAGCAGCACCGGTGGGGATCATGCACGCCGAGCACCCGCACCATCCGGCTCTCCGATCGACTCCAGCCGCTGCCGAGCTGGGTCGTGGACTACGTGCTGCTGCACGAGCTGGTGCATCTGGTGGAACCGGCCCACTCGGATCGGTTCTGGTCGCTGGTCGGCCGGTTCCCGCTGGCGGAGAGGGCACGCGGCTACCTGGAGGGCTTCCAAGCGGCCGGCGGCGCCGACGCGCCCGACGCCGTCGACTGACGAACCAACAGATCGCGGGTCAGAGCCGGTGCGGTCGCCGGAGCGCCGACGGTAGGTAGACGGCGCCGGGCGCGTCCGTCGAACCGGCAGCGACGTCGCGCGGGTTGGAGATGGCGCAGCGCTTCAGCGACAGACAGCCGCACCCGATACAGGAGTCCAGCCCGTCCCGCAGTCTCTGCAGGGCCGCGATCTGCTCGTCGAGGCGGGACCGCCAGTGCCGGGTGATCCGCTGCCAGTCCGCGCGGGTGGGGGTCCGACCGCTGGGAAGGCGGTCCAGCTCGTCGCGGATCTCCTCCAGGGTGAGCCCGACGTTGCTGGCCGCCCGGATGAACGCCAGCCGGCGGAGCACACTGCGCTCGTAGCGGCGCTGACCGCCGCCGCTGCGGGTGGCCGTGATCAGACCCTGGCTCTCGTAGTACCGCAGCGCGGACGCCGCGAAGCCGCTGCGCTCCACCACCTGGCTGATGGCCAAGACGTCGTGGCTGTCCATCAATCACTCACTTCTTCGATGCCGGTTGACTTGAAGTTTACTTCAAGTTCAACAATGACAGGGAGAACACCGAAGAACAAGAGACACCACGAGGAGTGACATGTCTGTCGCACTGATAACCGGCGGATCGGCCGGGTTGGGCCGAGCGCTGGTCGAGGCGCTCACCGGCCAGGGTTGGACCGTGATCACCGACGCACGGGACGGCCATCGGCTCGCTGCCGTCGGCGGGCCCGCCCTGACCCGGGTCGTCGGTGACGTCGCCGATCCGGTCCACCGAGCGGCCCTGGTCGACCACGTCGAGCGACTCGGTCGCCTCGACCTGCTGGTGCACAACGCGAGCACCCTCGGACCGGTCCCGCTCCGGGCACTGCGGGAGGTGACCCAACCGGACCTGACCCGCGCCTGGCAGGTGAACGCCGCCGCACCGCTCGCTCTGACCTGCGCGCTGCTGCCCTGGCTGCAGGCCTCCTCCGGTGTGGTGGTGGCCCTGTCCTCCGACGCCGCCGTCGAGCACTACCCGACCTGGGGTGCGTACGGGGCGAGCAAGGCGGCCCTCGACCACCTGACGCTCACCCTCGGCGCCGAGGAGGGACTCCTGGCGTACGCCGTCGACCCGGGCGACATGCGGACCGCGATGCACCAGGACGCCTTTCCTGGCGAGGACATCTCGGATCGTCCGGAGCCGGGCACGGTGGTCCCGGCATTCCTCGAGCTGTTGCGCCGCCGACCACCCTCGGGGCGCTACCGGGCAGCCGAGCTCACCCCGGTGGAGGTGTGACGTGCCGATCCTGACCGAGACCCCCCGAACCGTCTTCACCCCACCGGCGGACGCGTTCGCCCCCGCGCCGGCCGAGACCCGCGGCCGCGGCCGGGATGCGGTCCGGATGCTGGTGGCCGAGCCGTCCCGCATCGAGCACGCGACCTTCGCGGATCTGCCGCGGCACCTGCGGGCCGGCGACGTGGTGGTGGTGAACAACTCGGCCACCGTGGCCGGCGAGGTCGACGCCCGCGGTCCGCGCGGGCCGGTCGTGCTGCACATCGCGGCCCCCCTCGACGACGGCAGCTGGGTGGTGGAGATCCGGACGGCACCGGATGCCGCCCGGGCCGTGCTGGACGGAGAGCAGGGCGACCGCTTCGGTGTCGGAGAGGCGGCCCTGACCCTGGTCGAGCCGTATCCCCGGGCCGGCTCCTCCCCGACCGGGACCGGCAACCGGCTCTGGCGAGCGAGTCCGACCGGCGACCTGCCCACAGCGCTGCGGGAGGCTGGCCGACCGATCGCCTACGGCTACCTCGATCGCCGCTATCCGCTGACTGCGTACCAGTCGGTGTTCGCCACGGTGCCGGGCAGCGCGGAGATGCCGTCGGCGGGCCGGCCGTTCACCCGGTCCCTGGTCACCGAGCTGGTGTCCCGGGGCGTCGCGGTCGCCCCGATCACCCTGCACACCGGGCTGTCGTCGCAGGAGGCCGGCGAGGCCCCGCAGGCGGAGAGGTTCGAGGTGACCGCCGGCACCGCGCGACTGGTGAACGCCGTCCGCGCCGGTGGTGGACGTGTCGTTGCCGTCGGGACGACCGTCACCCGGGCCCTGGAGTCGGCCGTGGACGGCGATCGGCTGGTGCCCCGGTGCGGCTGGACGGAGCGGGTGGTCTCACCGGCCGATCCACCACGGGTGGTGACCGGCCTGATCACCGGCTGGCACGATCCGCAGGCCTCGCACTTGCTGCTGGTGGAAGCCGTTGCGGGCCCGGAGCTGACTCAGCGCGCTTACGATGCGGCGGTGGCCGACGGCTACCGCTGGCACGAGTTCGGAGACAGCGCGCTGCTGCTGCCGTGAGGGTCGACGCTCAGCCGGACGTGGACCTGCTTGCCCACTCCGTGGCCAGGATGGCGTACACGAGGAGATCCACCCACTCGCCCTTGAACCACTCGCTGCGGACCTGATGCGCCTCCTGCCGCATCCCGAGCCGCCGGCACAGGGCCGCGGACCGTTCGTTGCGGGAGTCCAGCCGGGCGATCACCCGGTGCAGACCGAGGTCGGCGAACATCAGCGCGAGCGCCGCCTGCGCCGCCTCGGTCGCCAAGCCGGATCCGGTGTGGGCCGGGTCGAACACCCAGCCGATCTCGCCGCCGCGGTGCTCCTCGCTGCTCAGGAACAGGTTGAGGTCTCCGGCCAGCTCCCCGCTGCCGCGCCGCCAGGCTCCCAGCGTGAGCGCCTGCCCTTCTGCCGACAGCTCCGTACGGGACAGGGAGCCGCTGGCGAAACGCTCGCGCAGGGCGGCGCGATCCTGGGGCTCGAAGGGCAGGTACCGGCAGACGTCGGCGCGGCTGCGGTACGCCAGCATCGCGTCGATGTCACTCGGCGTGAACGGCCGGAGGGCGAGCCGGTCGGTCACCACGGGATAGACGGGCCGCAGCAGCATCAGGGCTCAGCCGACGAGGGACCCTACGAGCGGGCGTCGCCGCTGTCGTCGCCAGCATCCTGATCGCCGAGACCGTCATCGGAGGCGTCGGGCTGTTGCGGCTGCTCACCAGCGGAGTCCAGCAGCTGGGCCAGCGCGGCGTCGAAGTCCTCGTCGCTGGCGGCGACCTCGGCGCCGCGCTGGACGAAGCCCAGCGGATCGTCCAGGTCGGCCGAGGTCGGCAGCAGATCCGGATGGCTCCAGACGGCATCGCGGCCGTCGGCGCCACGCGCCTCGCGCAGCGCCGCCCACAGGTTGCTCGCGTCCCGCAGTCGACGCGGCCGCAGCTCGAGCCCGACCAGGGTCGCGAAGGTCGCCTCGGCCGGTCCACCGGTGGCGCGCTGCCGCCGTACGGTCTCGGCGAGGGCGCTGGCCGCGGGCATCCACGGCGCCGTCGCCTGTGTGACGACGTCGTCGACCCAGCCCTCGACCAGGGCGAGCATCGTCTCCAGCCGCTCCAGGGTGACCAGCTGCTCGGGGGTCTTCTGCGGCTCGAACAGCCCGCCCTCGAGTTGCGAGGAGAGCTCGGCCAGGTTCTCCGGGTCGATCCGGCCGACCGCCTCCTCCAGGGCGGAGGTGTCGATCGTGATGCCGCGGGCGTACTGCTCGACGAGGGTCAGCATCTGCTCGCGCAGCCAGCCGGCGGCGGCGAACAGGCGTTGCCGTGCACACTCGCGCAGCGCAAGGTAGAGGGTGACGTCGGTGCCGGACTGCTCCAGACCCTCGCCGAACTTGGCGATGTTGGTGGGTAGCAGGGCGACGTGTCCCGGCTCGCTCAACGGCAGGCCGATGTCGGTGGCGCCCACGACCTCGGTGGCCAGCTGGCCGAGACCCTGGCCGAGCTGGAGCCCGAACATGCTCGCGCCGGACGTCCGCAGCATCGGCCGCAGCATCTGCTCCATCCCGGCCAGGCCGGGGATCGCGGCGGCCTGCTCGGCGTCGCTCCCGAACGACAGCGCGCCCTCCATCGCGTCCGCGATGTGGGTGGCGACCGGCTCCACCAGCCGCTTCCAGACCGGCATGGTGTTCTCGATCCACTCCGCCCGGCTCCAGGCGGCCACCACGGTGCTGACCCGGGGGAAGTCGGTGGCGGCGTCCAACCAGGTCTCGGCGATGGAGGCCGCCTCGGTGACCTCCTGCTGCCGCCCGACGCCGAGGCTCGGATCCGCGCCGAGGGACGCCACCGTCTTGCGGGCGGTGTCTTTGGTCACCTCCCAGTTGACGCCGGAGTCGCCGGCCGTCTGCGGCTGGCCGAACAGCGAGCCGCCGCCGCCCAGCATGGCGAAGGCGTTCTGGAGCTGGGACATCAGCTGGTTCATGTCGCCGCCGCCGAACTGGCTCATGAACGCCTCGAACGGGTTGCCGGGCTGCCCTCCGGAGCCGGCACCGCCGGAGCCGAAGCCGGCGGGGCCATCGGAGCCGCTGGACCCTGAGGACCCAGAGCCCTGGCCGCCGCCGCCCAACCGGTAGCCCTCGGAGCCCGCATCCGGGTCAGGGTCGTCGGGGCCCGGCTCGCCGGGGGTCCGTTCGTCGGCCATGGTGCTCCTTCGCCTGCGCGTGTCGGGTGCGTCGTCGGACGTGGTTCCCACCGTACGCGGGTCGGACAGCCGAACGGCATCTGTCAGCCGAGAGCGGAAGCCTGAGCGGGTCTGGCTCGGCGAGTTAGGGTTCTGCGCATGTCATCGCGCGTCCGGCTGGCCGAGATCAGCGAGCAGCCGCTGAGCGTGGACCGGCTGCTCGGGCTGGTCAGCGACCGCGCCACCGGCGGCGTCGCCGTCTTCATCGGCGTGGTCCGCGAGCAGGACTCCGGCGAGCAGGTCTCCTCGCTCGACTACACCCAGCATCCCAGCGCTGCCGCCGAGCTGCGGGCGAGCGCCGAGCGGATCGCGGAGGCGTACGACGTGCGGGCGGTCGCCGTCGAGCACCGCATCGGTCATCTGGAGATAGGGGACCTGGCGGTGGTGGTGGCCACCGGAGCCGTTCACCGCGGGCCGGCGCTGGACGCCTGCCGGGCGCTGATCGACGACCTCAAGGAGACCGTGCCGATCTGGAAGGAGCAGCACCTGGCCTCGGGTGAGGTCACCTGGGTGGGACTGCCATGACCCGACCGGGTTCGATGGTCGCGCTCCGCGCTCCGTGGTCGGGTGGATCATGACCCGACAGACGTGGACCGCTCTGATCTCCGCGCTGCTCTTCGTGGCGCTGGCGGTGCCGCTGGCGATCCTGCCGGTGCCGTTCGTGGCCTGGAGCCCTGGCGGCACGGCCGATGTGCTCGGCGAGGTCGACGGCCATCCGCTGATCTCGATCGAGGAGGTGCCCACCTTCCCCACGACCGGCCAGCTCGACCTCACCATCGTGTCAGGCACCAGCGCAGACTCCCGACTCACGTTGCCGGAGGCGCTGGCGGCCTATTGGATGCCCGGCCGGGACACGCTCCCGCGGGACGCCGTCTTCCCTCCGGGCCAGAGCGCCGACAAGGTCAAGCAGGCCGAGGCGCAGATGATGGACAGCTCGCAGGACAACGCAGTGGTCGCTGCTCTCCGGGCTGCAGGCCAGCCGGTCGAGCAGCTGCCCGCCGTCACCTCCGTGACCATCGGCGGTCCGGCGTACGAGAAGCTGAAGCCGGGTGACCTGATCGTGTCCGTGGACGGGGTGACCACTCCCGACGTGGAGGCGGTCACCGACCAGATTCGCACCCACCGCCCCAAGGAGAAGATCGACTTCGTCGTGCTCCGAGATCACGTCGAGACCCTGGTGCAGGTGACCTCGGTCGAGTCCAGCACCGCGCCAGGTACGCCCGTGGTCGGCATCACCCTGGGTCAGGGCTACGCCTACACGCCGGAGATCACCTTCGACCTCGGCCAACAGATCGGCGGCCCGAGCGCCGGCATGGTCTTCGCCCTCGGCATCTACGACAAGGTCACCGCAGGTGACCTGCTGTCCGGACGGGTGGTGGCCGGCACCGGCACCATCAACCCCGACGGAGAGATCGGTGCGATCGGCGGCATCCGGCAGAAGCTCGCCTCCGCCGAGCGAGCGGGGGCGAGCGTGTTCCTGGTCCCCAGCGCGAACTGCGTCGAGCTCACCGGCGTCCGGACCGATCTGGTTGTGGTGAAGGTGGCGACCTTGAGCCAGGCCATCAGCCAGCTCGGGGTGCTGGATATGCCGGGCGGCGAGGAGCAGATCACCCGGTGCGAGGGCTGACCGGGCGGCGACCTCGGTCCGCGGATCTGCGATCTCAGGAACCTGTGAGAGGCCTCGCGAGTTACCAACGGGTAAGACTTTCCCGCGTCGCCTAGGCTGAACCGCACCGCCCGACCCAAGGTGCTGCTCGCCAACGGGGCAGCACAGCCAACAGGAGTGAACCCGAGTGAGTACGCCCCGGATCAGCGGACGGCGCAGCGCGATCCTGCCGACGTTGATCATCGCCGCCGTCCTGGTGGTCGCCTTCGCCATCTTCACCAGCTTCTGGACCGACCGGCTCTGGTACACCTCGCTCGACTTCGGCACCGTGTTCACCACGATGCTGCTGACCCGGATCGGGCTGTTCGTCGCTTTCGGTCTCCTGATGGCGGTGCTGGTGGGTGGCAACGCGGTGCTGGCCTATCGGCTGCGCAGCAAGACCCGACTCGGCCCGCCGACCAGCCCTCTCCTCGAGCGCTACCGCGAGCTGCTGGATGCGCGCCTGGTCTGGGTGGTGCTCGCCGTCGCGCTCCTGGTCGGGTTGTTCGCCGGCGGAGCAGCAGCGGGTCAGGTTGACACTTTCCTGGCCTGGCGCCACCAGACGCCGTTCAACATCACCGACCCGAAGTTCGGCCTCGACATCGGCTTCTTCGTTTTCGCCTACCCGTGGTGGCGTTTCGTCGCCTCGTTCGCCTTCACCGCCCTGGTGTTCAGCGCGATCATCGCCGGCGTCGTGCACTACATCACCGGCGGGCTCCGCTTCACCGGACCGATGCGCGGCGGCAGCGGCGCGGCCCAGGCCCAGCTGTCGATCCTGGTGGGTCTGGCCGTGCTCGTCAAAGGCGTCAGCTACTGGTTCGACATGTACGGCCTGGAGATCGCCAACACCACCCTGGGCGGCGACACCTTCACCGGCATCAACTACACCGCCGACAACGCGACCGCGAACGCCAAGCTGATCCTCGCGGTGATCGCTGGCATCTGCGCCCTGCTGTTCTTCGCCAATGCTGTGCTGCGCCGCTGGGTGATCCCGGTCATCGCCCTCACCCTGCTGATCTTGTCCTCGATCGTGCTCGGCATCGTCTACCCCGGCGCGGTGCAGTACTTCAGCGTCCGGCCCGACGAGCCGGACAAGGAGCGGGACTACATCGCGCGCAACATCGCGGCCACCCGGGCGGCGTACGGGGTCGACAACGTCGAGATCACCGACTACTCGGCCAAGACGACCGCCAGCGCCGGCCAGCTCCGCTCTGACGCGGAGGCGCTGCCGGGAATCCGGCTGATGGACCCCTCCGTGGTCAGCCCCGCCTTCGAGCAGTTGCAGCAGGTCCGCGGCTACTACAAGTTCGCCCCGACCCTGGACGTGGACCGCTACACCGTCGACGGCGCCGAGACCGACGCCGTGGTGGCGGCGCGCGAGATGGACGTCAAGGGCATCCAGGGCCAGAACTGGAACAACCTGCGCACGGTCTACACCCACGGCTACGGCCTGGTCGCCGCGTACGGCAACAAGCGCCAGTCCGGTGGCGAGCCCGCGTGGATCGTGCGCGACATCCCGCCGCAGGGCGAGATCAAGGAGCACGAGCCTCGGATCTACTTCGGCGAGATCCAGACCGACTACTCCATCGTCGGCGCTCCCGAGGGCAGCCCGCCGATCGAGCTGGACACCCCCGGTGGTGGCGACAGCGGCAACCCGACGACCTACACCTACGAGGGCAAGGGTGGCGTCACGCTCGGCAGCCTCTGGCACCGGCTGCTCTACGCGGCCAAGTTCGCCGACGTGAACATCCTGCTGTCGGACCGGGTGAATGCCGAGTCCAAGATCATCTACGACCGGACCCCGCGGGAGCGGGTGCAGAAGGCCGCTCCGTGGCTCAAGGTCGACGGGGACCCGTACCCGGCGGTGGTCGACGGTCGGATCGTGTGGATCGTGGACGGCTACACCACGTCGAACTCCTACCCCTACAGCCAGCGGGTCGGCCTCAACGCGGTCACCTCGGACTCCCAGACCACGACCCAGGGAACCAACGTCGTGGCCCAGCCCGACACCAGCGTCAACTACATGCGCAACTCGGTGAAGGCGGTCGTCGACGCCTACGACGGCAGCGTCAAGCTGTACGCCTGGGACGAGACGGACCCGGTGCTGCAGACGTGGGAGAAGGCGTTCCCCGGGACGGTGATGCCCAAGGAGGAGATCTCGGCCGACCTTCGGGAGCACCTGCGCTACCCACAGGACATGTTCAAGGTGCAGCGCAGCATCTTGGCGCGCTACCACATGACCGACCCCTACAACTGGTACCTGCAGTCGGGTCTGTGGGAGGTGCCGAACGACCCGGTGGCCGTCAACTCCACGGCCAAGGAGACCCCGTACTACCTGTCGGTGAAGTGGCCGGGTGACGAGGACCCGATCTTCTCGCTGACCAGCGTGTACGTGCCGCGCGGCCGCTCGAACCTGGCCTCGTACATGGCTGTCGACGCCGACGCGGCCAGTCCCAACTACGGCCAGCTGCGGATCCTGCGGATGTCCGACACCACCCAGATCGACGGTCCCGGCCAGACGGCCAACGCGATGGTCACCAACGAGACGGTGGCGGAGCGGCTGCGGCCGTTCCAGCAGGGCACGGCGCAGGCGTCGTACGGCAACCTGCTGACGCTCCCGGTCGGTGGCGGTCTGCTCTACGTGCAGCCGGTCTACACGCAGCGGCAGGGCAGCACCGGTTCCTACCCGGCGTTGCGTTTTGTGCTGGCCCGCTTCGGTCAGCAGGTCGGGATCGGGGACACGCTGCAGCAGGCGCTGGACCAGGTCTTCGCCGGGGACTCCGGGGCGAGTACCGGCGAGACGAACCCGAGCGCAGCCCCGTCACCCAAGCCGTCCGGGGAGCCGTCGCCCACGACGTCGGCCTCGCCGGACAACCCGGCCGCGGCCCAGGCCCTGGACGAGGCGAAGGTCGCGTTCGAAGCTGCTCAGAAGGCGCTCACCGACGGTGATCTCGGCACCTACCAGGACCAGATCGACAAGGCCAAGGCTGCCACCGACAGAGCCGCCAAGGCGATGGGTAGGTGAGTCTCAGGAGTCGATGACCACCAGGTCGTCGTAGCCCAGTGCTCGCAGCGGCTCGGCGAGCTGGTCGCCGGCACCGACCACGACCAGACTCGCCGACATCGGGTCGACCAGGCTCGCGTACGCGGCGGTGGCCGACTCCGCTGTCACCCCCTGCAGGTCGGCCAGGCTCTGGTCGAGGTAGTCCGGAGTGAGGCCGGCCATGATCTGCACGGCTGCCTGGGCCGCGACCCCGTCGGCGGTGGCGAACCGCAGCGGGGAGGTGCCGACGTAGTAGGCGACCGCGTCGGCCACCTCGGCGGCGTCGAACGGTCGGTTGCGCACGTCCAGCAGCTCGCGGGCCTCACGCACCGCGTCGGCCAGCACCTCGGTGCGGAACGAGCCCTGCACGGCGTACGAGCCGCCCTGCCGCAGCGGGCTGAAACCGAGCCGGACGCCGTAGGTGTAGCCGCGCTCCTCCCGGAGCACCTTGTTGAGCCGCGACAAGAAGGCCCCACCCATGGCGTAGCCGGCGACCGTCAGGTCCGCCCAGCGGGGATCGGTACGATCGACGGCGAACCCACCGAGCCGCAGGTCGGCCTGCACCGCGCCCGGGCGGTCCACCAGGATCGTGGTGCGGGGAGCCGGTCCGACCGGCGAGGACTGGAACTGCTGCTGGCGCTCGTTGTGCCAGCCGCCAAAGGTGCGTTCGGCCAGCGCGACGACATCGATGCCGGTCAGATCCCCCGCGACGACCAGCGAGGTGCCGGCCGGTCCGTAGCCGGTGGCATGGAAGGCGGCGGCGTCGTTCGCGGTGACGGCAGCGACCGTCTCGGGCTCGCCGCCGTTCATCCGCGAGGCGCGGCTGTCGCCGGCGTAAGTGGCGCGGCGGAACTCGGTCGAGGCGCGGGAGGCGGAGTTGGCCCGGCCCTGCTCGATCTCGGCGAGCCGGAGCTGGACGTGTCGGTCGATGTCGTCGTCGGCCAGCGCCGGCTCGGTCACCGCCTCGGCGAAGAGCTCGAACGCTCGATCGAGTCTTCGGACGGGCACGTCGAGGACGGCCTGCAGGCCGGATAGCCCGATCTCGACGCCGAAACCGGCTCCCTCGGTCTCCAGCAGCTCCGCGAACTCCTCGCCGGCGTGGCTGCGGGTGCCCTCGTCCAGGCACCGGGTGGTGATCGTGGCCACGCCCTCCCGCTCGCGCGGCTCGGCGCTCAGCGGCACCTCCAGCACCAGGTGCGCCGCGACGATGTGCTGGCCGGGCAGGTCGTAGGCGTGCAGCTCGATGCCGTTGCTCAGCGTGTGCCGTTCGACCGGCGGGAAGGACCACGGCGGCGGCGGGGCAAGCGGGGGCGGTGTGCTGGTCACGGTCACGAGCTCTCCTTGCGGTAGATCAGGGTGGAACGCGCCGCGGGATCGAGCTGGGTACGCAAGGCGGCTGCCACGTCCTCGACGGTGATCGCGTCGATCTGCTGGAGTCGCTGGTTGACCAGCGCGGGATCGCCGTGCAGGGTGGCGTACTCCCCGAACGCGTCCGCCCGCGAGTCGATCCGCGCCAGGTCGTGCAGCCAGTGCCGCTCGAACTGGGCCTTCGCCCGTCGGAGCTCGACCTCGCTCACACCGTCGGTGACGATCTGCTGCAGCTCGTCGAGCAGGACGTCGTTCACCTGCCCGATCTCGATGCCGTCGCGGGCCCGGGCATAGGCGTACCCCATCGACGTGCCACCGATCAGGCCCATGGTGCTCGCCGACGCGGCCTCGGCCAGCTCGTCGCGCCGAACCAGTCGGCGGTGCAGACGGGACGTCTGACCGTGTCCGAGAACGGTCATCCCCAGGTCGACCGCGTCGAAGTCCGCTGTGCCCAGGGTGGGCAGCCGCCACGTGCAGTAGACCGCGTCGGCCGGTACGTCGGCGGTCGTCTCCTGCTGGGGCAAGCCGGCCATTGGCGGCAGCGGATCGACAGGCGGTGGAGCCGGCAGCGGACCGCCGGCCAGCGATCCGAAATAAGTCTCGGCCTTGCCGAAGGCGGTGTCGACGGTGCAGTCGCCGACGATGGACAGCACGGCGTTGTTCGGTCGGTAGTGGGAGGTGAAGAAGGTCCGGACGTCGTCCAGCGTGGCCGCGTTGAGGTCGTCCATCGAGCCGATCACCGTGTGCCCGTACGGGTGGTCGGCCGGGAAGGTCAGCTCGATCAGCCGCTGCATCGCGTCGCCGTACGGGACGTTGTCGTAGCGCTGTCGCTTCTCCTCCTTGACCACCTCGCGCTGGTTGTCCAGGCTCTCCAGCGTCAGCGCGTCCAGCAGGGTGCCGAGCCGATCCGCCTCCAGCCACAGCGCCAGGTCCAGCCCGCCGGTCGGCAGGGTCTCGAAGTAGTTGGTCCGGTCGAACCAGGTGGTGGCGTTGACCGAAGCGCCAGCAGCCTGCAGCAGCCCGATGTGCTGCCCCGACTCGACGTTCCGCGAGCCCTGGAACATCACGTGCTCGAAGAGGTGCGCGAAGCCGGTCCGTCCGGGCTGCTCGTGCCGGGACCCGACGTCGTACCAGAGGTTGACCGCGACCGACGGGGCGGCGTGGTCGGGACTGGCGATCACCAGCAGCCCGTTGTCCAGGCGACGGGCATGGAAGACGTACGGCGGGATCGGCACACGCCCACGGTAGCGTCGGACGAATGCTGATCGTTGACGAACTGCTGCTGCTGGCGCTGGACGACACGTCCGGCAAGCGCCTCGCCTCCAGCACGAACCTGGATGCGGCCATGGCTGCCGCGGTCCTGGTCGAGCTGGCCCTGCGCGAGCGGATCTCGATCGCTCCGGCCGAGGCGGGCTGGCGGGAGCGGGGCAAGATCACGGTCATCAACACCGCTCCGACCGACGACCCGGACCTCGACGCGGTGCTGGCGAAGCTGTCCGAGAAGGACGGGCAGAAGGTGAAGAACCTGATCAGCCCGATGACCTGGAGCCCGATCTCGAAGGGGCTGCGGGACCGACGGCTCGCACGGCTGGTCCGGCAGGGTGTGCTGGCCGAGGAGCGCAGCGCGGTCCTGGGCCTGCGCAGACACCCGACCCGCGACGCCGGCCCCGAGCACGAGGTCCGGGCCCGGTTGCAGTCGGCTCTGGTCGACGGGCTGACACCGACCGAGCGGACCGTGGCCCTGATCGCGCTGCTCGACGCCGCCGGGATCTTGACCAAGGTCGTCGTGGTCGAGGACAAGCGGGCCCTCAAGGCCCGGGCCAAGAAGCTGGCTGAGGGTGACTGGGCGGCGAAGGCCGTCAAGGACGCCCTCGCCGAGATGACGGCGGTGATGGTCTCCGTGTCCGCCGGCGCAGCCGGCGGCGGCAACGGCGGCAGCTGAACCCCCGAAGATCAGCCGGCCGGGGGAGGGCGCAGGATCAGGCCCGCGGCACAAGCCGGTTCCGCGTACCCGTCGGCCAGGCTGGCGATGGTGGCGTGGGCGTTCAGCCCGCTCGGGTTGGGCACCACCCACAACCGCGAGGGGCCGATCTGCTCCTGCTGCTCGCCGAGCTTGGCCTTCGGTCGGCCGAACGCGATCCGGTACGCGGTGATGCCGGCGATCGCCACGACCGCCGGGTGGTGCTCGGCGACGAAGGACTCCAGCCGGAGCCGACCGGCGAGGAGCTCGTCGGTGCCCAGCTCGTCAGCGCGGGCTGTCGCCCGGTTGACCAGGTTCGTGTTGCCGATCCCGCGAGCGATCAGGTACGCGCGGTCCTCGTCGGTCATGCCGTCGGCCCGGCTGATGTCGCGGTCGATGATGCCGGCCAGCCGCAATGCGGGATAGAACCGGTTGCCGGGATGGGCGAAGTGCGTCTGGGTGGCGGCCGTCCACAGTCCGGGGTTGATGCCGACGAACAACAGCTTCAGGTCGGGCCCGACGAGGTCGGGGACGGATGCTCCGACGTAGGACTGCAGCTCCGCCTTGGTGAAACCCATCCGGCCAGTCAATCAGCCCTGTCGGTGTGAGAAACCTTGCCGAGTCCTCCTCCGTCTCAGAACCGCAGCTCCGGTACGGTCAGCAGGCCCGAGCTCAGTCCCTCGCGGGCGCGATCCAACGCCTGCATCCGGAACCGCCGACCGTGCCAGTGCTCGGCATCGGCCACCCAGCCGTCCACGGTCGCATCCGCAGCCAGCGCGTTGGCGGTCGTGTTGGACACCTCCAGGCGCAGCGTGGCGCTTTCCTTGCCTCTCAGCTGCTCGGTCAGGTCGCATGCGTACGGCGGCGCCCACAGCATCGCGACCGGCTCGTCGTCGACCACGACCCGGACGACCTCGCCGACCGGCGGGACGAGCGCGACCCGGTACGAGTGGCCCTCGAGGCCACTCTCCCGGCCGCCGCCGTCGTCCGGGATCGGCTCGCCGGCGCCGAGGTCGAGGCGCACTCCGCCGGAGTGCGAGGGGATCGGCAAGGTGGTGACGTAGCTGACCGTGCCGGAGAAGTCGGGGCCGATCCGCTCGTCGTCCTCCCAGCGGTGCGGGAGGGCGACCGGTCCCAGGTCGGTGCCGCCGCCGGCCTCCAGCCGCCAGCCGTCGTCCACCGGCCGCCGTCGATCCTGACCGATCCGGCTCGGGGACGTGGACCGCTGCTGGTCCTGGTCGTGGGCGACCAGGACCAGCGCCTGGTAAGGCAGCAGGCTGATCTCGGTCCCGCTGCCGTTGGCTCTGTCGCTGGCCACCGTCGTCCCAGCGGCGGCGTCCCACACCTCCAGCACGGATCGCCGGGTGCGCGGCACCACCCGCTGCGTCCTGGTGTGCGGCCCGGTGTTGACCAGCAGGTAGACGTCGATGTCGCCGACCCGGCGATGCACCATCCCGACGTCGGCGCGCTGCGGGTGCAGCGCCAGATCCGACGCGAGGGTCCGGCCGACCAAGGTCGCGGCGTCGTCGCCCGGGCCGACGGTGATCACCCGACCGCCCGCGGCGACCACCCGGTCCAACCAGTCCTGGGTGCGAGCCGGCACCGTGACGGCGCCGGGCAGCAGGACGACCAGCTCGGGTTGCGGTTCCACCCACGAGGTGGCGTCGTCGTCGATCAGGGCGAAGTCGTAGCCGCCGGTCCGCAGCGACCCGGTCAGGGCCGGGTCGACCAGGCCGGCCAGGGTCTTGTACAGATCCAGTGAGGTCGCGGTGCCCAGCCGGGCGTACGCATCCGTGGTCGGCAGGTAGACCAGCACGTCGCGGACCGGCTCGCCCTGCCGCAGCAGCCACGACAGCTTCGTGAGGTAGCGCATCAGGTCCGGCGCAGCCGGCCACCAGGCGTTGCGGTCGTCCAAGGCTCCCGAGGCGTAGAAGAACCAGCCGAGGCCCTGCTCCGGTCGGGTCTCATCAGGCCGGGGCGAGCAGGGCCAGCCGTGCCCGATCAGCTGGTTGATGCCGAGCAGGAAGTGCTCGTGCGCCTCACCCTTCAGATCCAGCGGAGTCGCCCGGAAGGACGGTGCGTGCACCCAGGTCCAGGTCTCCGACGAGACGACCGGTACGCCGAGGTGGTGGGCCGCCGAGGACGCCCACTTGGTGGGTGGCATCGTGGTCCACCCCCACTGCTCGCCCTCGATGGCGTCGACCCTGGCATAGCTGGACAGCGTCGCCGGCGGCTCGCCGTAGCTCTGCACCCGCAGCAGCAGTCCGTGGCCGTGGGCCCAGTCGGCCAGCGGACCGAGGAAGTTCTCCTCGTACAGCTCCGACAGGGTGCGGTAGTAGTCGGCCCGGAAGCGGGCGCTGTCCGGGCCCTCGGTGACCAGCAGATGCAGCTCGGGCTCCAGCCGGTAGCCGCGGCGACCCGCGAACTCGTCCCGCAGCCGCGGGGTCCAGTCGGCCTCGTAGACCTCGAGGCTGTCGCAGAACACGGTGCCGATCCGCTCCGCTCCCACGGCGGCGACCAGCCGGTCGCCAAGCGCGGCCAGATGCGTGACGGCGGCATCGGGGTCGTAGTGATCATGGACCGGACCCTCGGCTCCGGCGGCGGCCCGCTTGACGTTCTGCCCGGTCAGCCCGGCGGTGGCGGTCAGCACCACCCGGGTTCCGGTACCGGCCGAGATGTCCACGCTGCCGTCGGCGCGGATCGGCAGCGGCCGGTAGGTCTCGGGCCACTCCTGGATCGAGCCGGCACCCAAGTAGACCCCGACCAGCTCATCGCCCGGCCAGACCTGCTGCCCGCCGCTGAGCGTGAGCGCGCCGGGACCGATCTCGCGGGAGGCCCAGCGCAGCCGCTTGGCG
>DASQLI010000246.1:0-8751 GCA_035630075.1 Microlunatus sp. | reverse complement strand
CAGCCGCACCCTCTCGCGGCACGTGCACCCGCTATAGCCGGTGCAGGTGCCGGCAGGGGGTGCAGCTGCGAGGAGAGGGTGCGCCGGCACGCCGACTCATCGCAGCTGCGTGACCTCGAACTGGTTGCTGGGCGCGGCGATCTCGTTCTGCGCCGCCACCAGCTGCAGCTCGGGCAAGCCGGAGTCGACGGTGGTCGTCAGCACCCCGAAGACCACCGCGGCGGTACGCCCGACCGCCTCGGCGACGGAGCCCGTGGACAGCAGGTGAGCCAGGAACGTCGCCGCGGTCAGGTCGCCTGCGCCGGTGAACGTGCGTGGCAGCAGCGGGGTGGTGACCGACCAGGCTCCCTCTCCCGTCACGGCGATCATGTCGATCGTGCCCTCCGTGGCCCGGTCGTGCACCACCGAGGTCACCAGCACGGTCTCCGGGCCCTTGGCGCGTGCCGCGTCAGCCGCGGCCAGCACCTCCTCCACCGTGTCGGTGGACCGTCCGGTCAGGTACTCCAGCTCGAACTGGTTGGGTGTGATGATCTGCGCCGCCGGCACCACGGTGTCTCGGATCAGCTCGGGGATCCCGGGCCGGACGAAGAACCCGCGACCGACATCGCCCATCACCGGATCGCAGCAGTAGACCGCCGCCGGATTACGCGACTTCACCAGCTCGACCGCGTCGAGGATGACCGCACCGACGTCGGAACCACCCTGGTAACCGGACAGCACGGCGTCCACCCGGTCCAGTGCTCCTCGTTCGTCGATCCCCTTGATCACCTCGGCCACGTCGGACGCGGCCAGCAGCGGTCCGCGCCACTCGCCGTACCCGGTGTGGTTGGAGAAGTGCACGGTGAGCACCGGGTAGACCTCCACCCCCATCCTCATCAGGGGGAACGTGGCCGCGCTGTTGCCGACGTGGCCGTAGGCGACAGAGGACTGGATGGACAGGATCGTCGTCACGGCCGACATTCTGGCACCGGTGGACGGCGGCCCTGCGAGCTCCGAGGCACCCTGAACGTCGACGAAAGACCGGCTGAGGGCTTGGGCCAGAGCGGCCGACTGCCTTTTGACGGGTTGCGCCCTCCCCCTAAGGTTGAGCCATGTCGGCCGGCGTCGAGGACAGAGGTGGTCGCGATCCCCGTGCCGGCACGCGTTTCGCACCCCCTCACCCGGCACCCCGAGCCAATCGGTCCCTTCCCAGAATTCCGACCTCGCCGGTGACCGCTCCGCCCGCTCAGCCCGACGCAGCGCAACCTGATCCGGCCCCGCCCGAAGCGATACAGCCCAGCCCAGCGCAGCCCGATCCAGCGCAGGGCCATTCGAGTCGGTCCGGGCCGGCTGCCGCCGGTTCGACCCAACCCGAGTCCGTCGGGCCCGGGCACTCGGCCGGTGACTCCCGTCCGGCTGGCAAGCACCACCACCACCATCACGTCCTGATCGAGCCCGACGAGGACCGTTGGGCCTGGCGCCGCCGGATCCGGCAGAAACCTCATCAGATCCGCATCTACCGCGTCGGTGTCGGCGTGCTCGGTCTGCTGCTCATCTGCCTCGGGCTGGTGACCGGTCCGCTGCCCGGTCCGGGCGGGATCCCGTTGGTGCTGCTCGGCCTGGCCATCTGGTCCAGCGAGTTCGAGTGGGCGTACAAGCTGCGGCAGCGCTTCAAGGCCGAGATCAGGAAGTTCCGCGGCTGGTCGACAGGCAAGAAGCTCGCGTTCTGGGTGGTGTTCTTCGCCGCCTGCGGTTGCCTGGGCTACAGCTACTTGCTGCTCCTCGGGGTTCCGTTCTGGATGCCCGACGTCGGTGCCAACCTGCTTGATCACCTGCCAGGGGTCGAAGCGCCGAGCTGACTCTTCGCGCATCCCCCACGTGCGCCGGCTGGCGTGCTGCAATGACGGTATGCGCGCCGACGCGTACCCGTTCTTCGACGCCGACTTCCTCGCCTTCGCGCACCGCGGCGGTGCGCTCTACCCGCCGAACCTGCATCGGGAGAACAGCCGGCACGCCTTCGCCGAGGCCGTCGCACTGGGCTACCGCTATCTCGAGACCGACGTCCACCTGACCGCCGACGGGGTGCTGGTGGCGTTCCACGACGACGCCTTGGACCGGGTCACCGACGCCACCGGACGGATCGCCACCCTCCCGTACGACGTGGTCAGCCGAGCCCGGATCGGCGGGCAGGACCCCATCCCCACCCTGGCGGAGCTGCTGGCCGCGTTTCCCGAGGTCCGCTTCAACATCGACGCGAAGTCCGATCGGGCCGTGGACGTGCTGGCCCGCACCATCGCCGATCACGAGGCGTACGACCGGGTGTGCGTGAGCTCGTTCGGCGTCCGGCGGCTGCTGCGGCTGCGCCGGCTGGTGGGCCACCGGACCGCGTCTGCCGCCTCGGCGCGGGGCATCGCCCTCAACCGGTTCGCCCCGTGGCTCACCGCCGTGCTGGACTCTCCCGCTCCGGCGCTGCAGATGCCGGCGGACCGGCGGGTGTTCGGTCGTGACCTGCACGTGCTGACCGACCGGCTCATCCGCACGGTGCACCGGCACGGCAAGCAGGTGCACATCTGGACCATCGACGACCAGGCCACCATGGATCGGCTGATCGACTCGGGTGTGGACGGTATCTTCACCGACCGTCCGGACACGCTCAAGTCGGTGCTGCAGCGTCGCGGCCGGTGGGACGCATGACCACCCCGACCGCGATGGCGGTGCAGCCACCAGCGAAGCCCAAGCGGGCAGTGTTCTCCTGGGCGCTGTGGGACTGGGGTTCGTCGGCCTACTCCACCATCGTGGTGACCTTCGTCTTCGCGCCTTACCTGACCGACGCTGTCGGCGGCCCGGACGCCGCGCTCGGGCTCTCCGGTGTGACGTGGCTGGGCATCTCGACGGCCGTGGCCGGTGTGCTGATCGCCGTCCTGGCCCCCGTCACCGGTCAGCGCGCCGACGCCGGCGGCCACCGCCGCCGCAGCCTGGCCATCTTCTCCGGACTGGTCATCGTCAGCACGCTCGGCCTGTTCTTCGTGAAGGACGCACCCGCCTACCTGTGGCTCGGACTGGTGCTGATGGCCGCCGGCTCGGTGTTCATGGAGTTCGCGTACGTCTCGTACAACGCGATGCTGCACCAGATCTCCACCCCGGCCACGATCGGCCGCATCTCCGGGCTCGGCTGGGGCAGCGGCTACCTCGGCGGCATCGTGGTGCTGCTGGCGGCGTACGTGCTCTTCATCGCCCCCGAGGTCGGCCTGTTCGGGGTCACCGACGCCGAGGGGCTGCGCTACCGGGTCCTCGCCCTGGTGGTCGCCGTCTGGTTCGGGGTGTTCGCGATCCCGGTGCTGCTCACCGTCCCCGAGGTGCCGCCCACCCAGACCGAGCCGACGAGCTTCCTGGCTTCGTACAAGAAGCTGATCGGCGATGTGCGGCTGCTCTACCGCACCGACCGACACGTGGTCTCCTTCCTGCTGGCGAGCGCCGTCTACCGCGACGGGCTGGCGGCGGTCTTCGGCTTCGGCGCGGTGCTGGCCGTCTCGGTGTACGGGCTGAGCGCCTCCCAGGTCGTCATCTTCGGGGTTGCCGCCAACGTGGTCGCGGCGGCCGGTGCGTTCACCGGCGGCCTGCTGGAGGACCGGATCGGACCCAAGACCATCATCTTGGTCTCGCTGGCCGGCCTGATCGGGTCGGCGGTGGTGCTGCTGTTCGCGTCCGGCTCGACGTTCTTCTGGATCTTCGGGCTGGCGCTGTGTCTGTGGGTCGGTCCGGCGCAGGCGAGCTCGCGATCGTTCCTAGCCCGGCTGGCCAAGCCGCAGCAGGAAGGTCAGCTGTTCGGCCTGTATGCAACCACCGGCCGCGCGGTGTCCTTCTTGGCCCCCGGCTTGTTCGCCGCCTTCAGCGGAGGCTTCGGCTCCGACCGGATGGGTATTCTCGGGATCGCGCTCGTGCTGCTCGCCGGAGCAACCTGGCTGATCTTCGTGAAGCCACCACCGGGAACCGGCCCGTCCGACCGACGCACAGCCGACCCCGTGGAGGTTCGCTGACCTAGACTGGAACATTTCGCCTGCATCGATAGTTGAACCTCGTGAGGAACAGACTTCACAGGTAGGCAGCACGTCGGGAGGAAGACATGGCAGATCGTTCTTTGCGAGGCACCGGACTCGGTGCGAAGAGCTTCGAGGACGAGGCGGGTGTCGAGTTCGCTGCGCGTCAGGAGATCGGGTTCGACTGCCCGCGGGGGCATCATTTCGCCCTGATCTTCGCGGCCGAGGCCGAGCTTCCCGCGGTGTGGGAGTGCCCACGCTGCGGTGCGGAGTCGCTGCGCTCCGACGGCGTCCGAGCAGAGGCCAAGGAGGAGAAGCCGGCCCGTACGCACTGGGACATGCTCCGCGAGCGTCGCAGCATCGCCGAGCTGGAGGACCTGCTGGCCGAGCGGCTGGACCTGCTCCGGTCCGGCGAGCTGGGCCCGAACTACGCGGCGACCAACCGCTCGCGAAAGAGCGCCTGACCTAGGTCACCCGACTCCGCGCGTGCGCCAGCACGCGCGGAGTCGCTCTGTCCACACCAACTCCGCGGGAGATGCATCCCCCGCGGAGTTGTTCTCGTTCGGCCGAGCTGAGTCCGGCGCGGGCGCTAGCGGTGGCCATCCTCGATCTCGCCGGCGATGATGACCGGTCCCGAAGCCGGTCCCGCGTCCTGCGGCTGCCTCGGACCGCCCTCCCGGTCCGGCACCGTCTCGCCCTCGATCACCGTGACGTCGCGGCGCACGTACGCCCCCGACAGCCCCAGCCTGCTCATCCGGCGAGCCACGAAGAAGGCCAGCACCTTGCGAGCCAGCGGTCGGGTGAACGGCAGCAGGAACAGCAGGCCGAACACGTCGGTGACGAATCCGGGCAGCATCAACAGCACACCGCCGACCAGGACCAGGGCCGTGTCGGCCAGATCCCCGGTCGGCACCTTGCCGCTGGCGAAGGATTCGTTCAGCGCCTTCCAGGCCCGTGCCCCTTCGCGGCGCACCAGCCAGGCGCCGAGCAGCGCCTCGCCGACCAGGATGGCCAGTGTCCACCAGCCGCCGATGATCTCAGCCACCTGCACGATCAGCCAGATCTCCAGAATCGGCAGGGCGACCATCGCGACCAGGATCAGCGGCAGGATCCAGCCACCGCTGCCGCGTCGTTGCTGGTGCTGCGCTGGTGCGCCGGCCATGATCAGGCCAGCTCGCGGTGGCGCTTGTTCGACAGGCCGCGCAGTTGCCTGGTGCGGTGCTTCACACCCCACCAGGTGGTCCGGATCAGCGCCTCGGCGACGATCTTCTGGCTCATCTTGGACTGACCGTACTCCCGCTCGACAAACGTGATCGGCACCTCGACCACCCGGTAGCCGGCCTTCAGCGCCCGCCAGGCCAGGTCGATCTGGAAGCAGTAGCCGGCCGAGGCGATCTCGTCGAACCTGATGCCGCGCAAGGTCGCGGCCCGGAACGCGTTGAAGCCGCCGGTGGCGTCCCGAAGGGGTACGCCGAGCATCATCCGGGTCCACAGGCTGCCGCCCTTCGACAGCATCTCGCGAGATCTCGGCCAGTTGACGACCTTGCCGCCAGGCACCCAGCGGGAGCCTTTGACCATGTCGGCGTCGGCCAGAGCATCGAGCAGCAGCGGCAGCTGTTCCGGCTGGTGGGAGCCGTCGGCGTCGCACTCGACCAACACCCCGTAGCCACGCTCCAACCCCCAGGCGAACCCGGCCAGGTACGCCGCGCCGAGGCCCTCCTTGCCCAACCGGTGCAGCACGTGGATCTGCTCGTCAGCGGCCGCGAGCTCATCGGCCCGCTGCCCGGTCCCGTCCGGCGAGTTGTCGTCCGCGATCAGGATGTCCGCCTCCGGCACGGCGCTGCGCAGCCGGCTGGTGATCATGTCGATGTTCTCCCGCTCGTTGTAGGTCGGGATCACCACCAGCACACGACCGAGATCCTCACTCATCTCCGCACTGCCTCCGAGTCGACGCCGTGATCGTTCCGCTCATCCTGCCCTACCGACGTCGCTCCATCGCCGGTACGGGTGCTGAGCCTGTCCCTGTATGTGTGCTGAGCCTGTCGAAGCACCCTTCGACAGGCTCAGGGCGGGCGCGGCCCTTCGACAGGCTCAGGGCGCGGCCCTTCGACAGGCTCAGGGCACGTACCCTGCACGGCTCAGGACGCGTACGAGTGCTCAGAGGGCATGACCGCGGCGGGCGAGCGCCATCAGCCCTAACAGGCAGGCGACCAGCGCACCGGCCGCCAGAGCCCGGTCGACCCACGGGGCGACGATCACGGCCGGGGTCAGACCCTGGCGCAGCGGCATCGGCACCACCATCGACGCTGCGGTGAACTCGTCGGTGCGCGCGACGACGTGGCCGTCGCGGTCGATGAACCCGGAGACGCTGTTGGTGGTCGCCACCGCGATCTCCCGCCGGGTCTCCATCGCCCTGGCCCGGGTGATGGCGAACTGCTGCTCGATCTGGCCGGTGCCGCCGTAGGTGGCGTTGTTGCTCTGCACCAGCAACACCTGGGCGCCGGAGGACACGGTGTCGTAGATCGTCGAGTCGTACGCGAGCTCGAAGCAGATGATGTCGCCGATCTTCACCGTCCGGTCGGCCAGCGGGACCGTCAGCACGCCGGGCGTCGTTCCGGGCACCGACTGGGCGCCCACCTCCTTCAGGATCGGCACCAGCGGCAGCAGCTGCTCCCGGAACGGGATCCACTCGCCGAAGGGCACCAGGTTCTGCTTGTTGTAGCGGGCCAGGACTCCGGCCACCGGATCCCACCACAGGGCCGCCGTCTGCCGCTCATCGGGACCTGGTCCCTCCATCACGGCGCCGACCAGGATGGGACGGTCGGCGATCGTCGCGGCGGCCTGCACGGTGCGACCGGTCACCGGGTCGAGGGTGGGGTCGATGTCGGTGGAGTTCTCCGGCCACACGATGAAGTCCGGCATCGGCGTGGCGCCCAGGCGAGCCGCGACCATCAGGTCGATGGTCTCGCTGAGGTGGTTGTTGGTGACCGACCGCATCCGGCCGAGGGCCTCGATGCCCCGGCCGGGGACGTTGCCCTGCACGATGCCGACGTGCATATCGCCCTGGGTCTGATCGGCTCCCAGCGGGACGAGCCGCAGGCCTGCTCCGAGCAGGGCCAGCACGACCACGCCCACGCCGTACGGGAGAAGTCGGCGCCCGGCGGTGGACAGGTGGTGCCGGTGGACGACAACGACGACGACGGCGTAGCCGACGAGCTGGGCGACGAGCGCCACCAGGAAGGAGACCCCGGCGACGCCGATCACCGGCAGGAACCCCGCGAATGGCGTGTCGACGGCCGCGTACGCGAGCCGGATCCAGCCGAATCCGCCGAACGGGACCCGGGCGTACAGGAACTCGATCAACGACCAGCACAACGCCGCAGCCAGCGGCCACCAGCGCAGTGCGGCCGTCAGGTGGAGGGTGAGTCCGAGCAGGCCGAAGAACAGGGCCTCGAAGGCGATCAGCAGGACGGCGATCCAGACGCCGAGGACGTGGATCCAGCTGATCGAGATGCCCAGCATCCCCAGGCCGTAGAGGTAGCCGACGCCGAAGGCCGACCGACGCGGACGGGCCGGGCTCGCGTCGCGGACAAGCAGGGTCAGGGCCGGGATCCCGACCAGCAGCAGTGGCCAGAGCCCGTACGGCTGCCAGGCCAGCCCGGTCAGCACGCCGGCCAGGAGAGCGCTCAGACCGCGGAGCCAACGGTTGCGTCGCCAGCGGGCCAGAGCGGAGATGTCCGCGCTGCCGGACGTCGTCGGCTCGAGCACGACACTGGCGGTGGACACCCGGCGAGCCTACTTGTCGACGCTAGCGCCCGACCGGGATCAGCGATCGCCGTCAGACCGCAGGTGGTCAGGCCGGCAAGGCATCAGACCGGCAGGTGGCCCTTCGGGAAGCCGCCGTTGCAGTAGAGCAGCTGCCCGTTGATCCAGGAGCCCTGCTCGCTCAGCAGGAAACGAACAAGGTTGGCGATGTCGGCGGGCGTGCCGAGCCGCCCAAGAGGTTGGGAGGCCAGCCCGCTGGCGCGGACGGCATCGTCCATCCAGCCGGTGTCGATGGGACCGGGGTTGATCACGTTGGCGCGCAGTCCGCGGTCGCCCAGCTCGTGCGCCGCCGCGAGGACCAGACGATCCAGCGCGCCCTTCGTCGCCCCGTACGGCAGGTTGCCGACGGTGTGGTCACTGGTCAGCGCGAGAACGCTGCCGCCGCTGTCAGGCAGCCGGCGGGCGAAGGCCGCGGCGAGCAGCCAGGTCGCGCGGACGTTGACGGCGTAGTGCCGGTCGAAGCTCTCGACGCTGGTGTCCAGCAGCCCGGAGTCGACGCTCTCGCAATGGGACAGGACCAGGGCGTCGAGAGGCCCGAGGACGTCGGCCGCCCGGTCGACCAGAGCCGCGGCCTGCTCGGGATCCTCGAGGTCGGCGGCGAGCAGCTCGACGCGACGGCCGGTGCCGCGAAGCCGATCGGCCAGTCGCTCCGGATCGTCCGGTGCGCCGGCCAGACCGAGTCGCCGGTCGTACGGCTGCCAGAAGGACAGCGCCAGGTCCCAGCCGTCTTCAGCCAGACCGGTGGCGATCCCCGCTCCGATCCCCCGCAGCCGACCCACACCCGTCACCAGCGCTCGTCGTGTCATCCCGCCATCGTGCCCGAGGGTTAGTGATCCACCGAGTCGGCATGGTCGTGGAAGATCAGGACAACCGACCCGCAGCAGGTGAGTGCGCGACGTGGACAAATGCG
>DASQLI010000245.1:0-4530 GCA_035630075.1 Microlunatus sp. | reverse complement strand
CGCCTGGGTGGCCGGGACCTTCTCCGATCGCGTCGACGGTGTGCGCGACTGGTCGGCCCCGGCCCCCGTGCCCGGCTGGGTGGCCAGGGACGTCGTCGCGCACCTGGTCGACTGGATGCCGGGCTTCCTCGCCGGCGGCGGTGTCACGCTGGTCGTCCACGGACCGGCGGTGGCCGACGATCCCGTCGGCGCCTGGCACGCTCACGCGGCGGCCATGCAGGACCTCCTGGACGGGCCCGACCCGGATCGGGAGTTCAGCCACCCGATGGCCGGCACCCATCCGCTGAACGCCGCGATTGACCAGTTCTACACCTGCGACGTGTTCATGCACACCTGGGACCTGGCCCGGGCCACCGGTCAGGACGACACCCTGGACCCGACGCTGGCCGCAGAGCTGCTGGCCGGGATGCAGCCGATCGACGCGATGCTCCGGGAGTCCGGACAGTACGGCCCGAAGGTGCCGGTGGCCGAGGACGCCCCGGTCCAGGACCGGCTGATGGGCTTCATCGGTCGGGACCCGGCCTGGCGGCCGTGACGGACGACCGACGCCGGTCAGTCGGCGAGCGGGCCGAACGGAGCACCGACCTCGGCCAGCATCGCCTCGCCGCCGTCGGGTGAGGTGAGCACCCAGATGCCGCGGTCGGTGACCGTCATCGAGTGCTCCCAGTGGCAGGCCAGCGACCCGTCGTCGGTCACCACGGTCCAGTCGTCCTCGAGCACCGAGTTGGCCGGGTCACCGGCGGTCAGCATCGGCTCGATGGCCAGCGCCATTCCCGGCACGATCTTGGGACCCTTGCCGGCCCGCCCGAGGTTCGGCACGTCCGGGGGCTGGTGCATGGCCGAGCCGATCCCGTGCCCGGTGTACTCCTCCACGATCCCGTACGGCGTCGGTAGCGAACCGACGTAGGCCTGGACGGCGGCCGAGATGTCGCCCACCGCGCCGCCGAGCCGGGCGGCGGCGATGCCGTGCCACATGGCGAGGCGGGTGGCCTCGCTCAGCTCGCGGGCCGCCGCGCTGCCGGCGCCGACCTGGACGGTGACCGCCGAGTCGCCGTGCCAGCCGGCCACGATCGCGCCGCAGTCGATCGAGACGCTGTCGCCCTCGGCCAGCACCCGGGGACCCGGGATGCCGTGCACGACCTCGGAGTTCACGGAGATGCAGGTGACGGCCGGATAGCCGTGGTAGTCCAGGAAGGAGGGCGTGGCTCCGGAGGTACGGATCACCTCGGCGGCGACGTTGTCGAGCTCGGCGGTCGTGATGCCGGCCCGGACCGCACCCGCTGTCGCCTGCAGAGCCGCGGCCACCACCAGGCCGGCCTTCCGCATGCCGATCAGCTGGTCGGTTGACTTGAGCTCGATCCCACTGCGACGACGCAGGGGGCTCAGGAGGGATCCCCGATCGGCTCCGCGCTACCGGCCCCACCCTGGAACCTCTCGTCCAGAGCGGCGAACACCCGGGTCGAGACCTCGTCGATCTCACCGAGACCGTCGACCTCGACCAGCAGACCGCGCGAGGAGTAGACCTCGAGCAACGGCGCGGTCTGGTCGGCGTAGACCTGCTGCCGGACCCGGATGGTCTCCTCGTTGTCGTCGGCCCGACCCTCGGTCTCGGCCCTCTTGAGCAGCCGGGCCACCACCGCGTCCTCGTCGGCGAGCAGCGACAGCACCACGTCGAGCGGCGTGCCGCTCTGGGCCAGTGCCTCGTCCAGGGTGTCGACCTGGGCAGGCGTGCGCGGGTAGCCGTCCAGCAGGAAGCCGCCCTCGCAGTCGGCCTGAGCCAACCGGTCAGCCACGATCTGGTTGGTGATCTCGTCGCTGACGTACGCGCCGGAGTTCATGATGTCCCGCACCTGCTGGGCCAGCGGGGTGTCTGCGGTCTTCATCGCGCGGAAGATGTCGCCGGTGGAGATGGCGGGGATCCCGTAGTGCTCGGCGATCAGCTTGGCCTGGGTGCCCTTGCCGGCACCGGGCGGGCCCATGATGAGGAGACGCATCAGCGGAGAAACCCTTCGTAGTTGCGTTGCTGCAGCTGGCTCTCGATCTGCTTGACCGTGTCCAGACCCACGCCGACGATGATGAGGAGAGACGTTCCGCCGAACGGGAAGTTCTGGTTGGCGTTCAGGAAGATGAACGCCACCGACGGCAGCAACGCGATCAGCCCCAGGTAGAGCGATCCCGGGAACGTCAGCCGGGACAGCACGTAGCCGAGGTAGTCCTCGGTCGGCTTGCCCGCCCGGATCCCGGGGATGAAGCCGCCGTACTTCTTCATGTTGTCCGCGACTTCCTGCGGGTTGAACGTGATCGCCACGTAGAAGTAGCAGAAGAACACGATCAGCAGGAAGAACGTGATCATGTAGATCGGGTGGTCACCGCGGACGAAGTAGGTCTGGATCCAGGTGGCGATCTGGGAGTCCGGCCGGAACTGGGCGTACAGGGCCGGGATGTAGAGCAACGAGCTGGCGAAGATGACCGGGATGACGCCGGCCTGGTTCACCTTGATCGGGATGTAGGTGGTGGTGCCGCCGAACACGCGCTGGCCGACCATCCGCTTGGCGTACTGCACCGGGATCCGCCGCTGCGACTGCTCGACGAAGATGACGCCGGCCATCACGACCAGTCCGAGGGCGATCACCAGCAGGAAGACGATCCAGCCGTTGGCACCGGGACGCGCCACCCGCAGCGCCCAGAGAGCGCTGGGGAAGGTGGCCGCGATCTGGGTGAAGATGAGGACCGACATGCCGTTGCCGACGCCGCGCTCGGTGATCAGCTCACCGAGCCACATGATGACACTGGTGCCGGCCGTCATGGTCAGGATCATCACGATGATCGGGAAGATGCTGGTGTCGTGCACCAGGCCGGGACAGCCGACGAACAGCTGGTCGTTGACGGCCAGGGTGACGAAGGCCGTCGAGTTGAGCAGGGCCAGCACCAGGGTGAGGTAGCGGGTGTACTGGGTGATCTTCGTCTGACCGGACTGACCCTCCTTCTTGAGGGCCTCCAGCCGCGGGATCACCACCGTCAGCAGCTGCAGGATGATGCTCGCCGTGATGTACGGCATGATCCCCAGCGCGAAGATCGCGAGCTGGAGCAGCGCGCCACCGGAGAACAGGTTGATCAGCGAGTAGAGACCCTGCTGGTCACCCGACGCGGCCTGGTTCAGACAGAAGTCGACCTGCGCGACGTTGACGTTGGGCGTCGGCATGATGGAACCCAGCCGGAAGATGGCCAGAATCCCCAAGGTGAAGAAGATCTTCTTGCGTAGGTCCGGAGTCCGGAATGCGTTAGCGAACGCGGCGAGCACTCCTGCCCTCCCTTTCCTTCAGCGTGACCTGACCTGAGCCGCTCGGTTGCGACGGCGCGCCCCGTGCGGCTCACGCGCAGGACCGCCCGACTCTATCAAGTGATGAGTGGAATCCGGCATCACCGGCCGGACAAGCCACGAGGGCCGCCCGGTCTCCCGGACGACCCTCAGGCATACCTGCTGATGTCTCAGCGGATCACAGCTCGGTGGTGGACCCACCGGCAGCGGCGATCTTCTCTTTGGCGCTGGCGGAGAACGCGTTCGCGCTCACCTGCACGGCCACGGTGATGTCACCGTTGCCCAGCACCTTCACGGGCTGGCCGCTGCGGACCGCGCCCTTCTCGACCAGGTCGGCAACACCGACGGTGCCCCCCTCGGGGAACAGCGCCGAGAGCTTGTCCAGGTTCACGATCTGGAACTCGACCCGGAACGGGTTCTTGAAGCCGCGCAGCTTCGGCACCCGCATGTGCAGGGGCATCTGCCCACCCTCGAAGTTCTCGGGGATGTTGTTGCGCGCCTTCGAGCCCTTGGTGCCACGACCGGCGGTCTTGCCCTTGGAGCCCTCGCCACGACCCACGCGGGTCTTGGCGGTCTTGGCGCCCGGAGCGGGACGGAGGTGATGAACCTTCAGCGCCATGTCACTCCACCTCCTCGACGGCGACCAGATGGGACACCGTGTTGATCATGCCCCGGATCTCGGGACGGTCTTCGTGCGCCGCCACGTCCCCGATCCTCTTCAGACCGAGGGTGCGCAGCGTGTCGCGCTGGTTCTGCTTGCTGCCGATGCCGGACTTGACCTGGCTGACCTTCAAGCGCGTCATCAGTGCACCGCCTCCTTGCGGGCCCGCAGCAGGGCGGCCGGGGTGACGTCCTCGACGGACTTGCCACGACGTCCTGCCACCTGCTCCGGCGTCTCGAGGGACTGCAGCGCTACCACCGTGGCGTGCACCACGTTGATGGCGTTGGCCGAGCCCAACGACTTCGCCAGCACGTCGTGCACACCGGCGCACTCGAGCACCGCGCGCGCCGAACCACCGGCGATGACACCGGTACCCGGCGACGCCGGACGCAGCATGACCACGCCGGCCGCCTTCTCGCCCTGCACCGGGTGCGGGATGGTTCCCTGGATCCGGGGCACGGTGAAGAACTGCTTCTTGGCCTCCTCGACGCCCTTGGCGATCGCCGCGGGCACCTCCTTGGCCTTGCCGTAGCCGACACCCACGGTGCCG
>DASQLI010000244.1:0-7733 GCA_035630075.1 Microlunatus sp. | reverse complement strand
GTCTCCTCGCTCCTCCAACTCCGTACCGGGCGGGTACTCACCGGCTTCATCGGCTGCATCATCTATTCCGCCTGGATCGGCGATTGCGCTGCTGGGCGGCGCCTCGACGATGGGTTCGGACAAGAGCTCAGCCTCGAGCGTTTCACGTGGAACACCCGAGGCGCTCGAAGGGTCTGCCGGCAGCGTGGATTCATGTGCTACCGGGGGTTCATCCACATCCGGCGCAATGGCCGGAACCGGTCCTTTCGCACCTGCGGAGGGGTCGCCTGACGGCTCCGTCACCACGAGGCTGGGAGACTCCGTTGTGCCGTCGCGGTCACCCACCTCCGCGAAATCCTCGGACTGACTGCTGGGCGCTGCGAACTCCGAATCCGAGGACTCGGCAGGCAAGATGCCCTGCGACGTTTCACGTGAAACTGACCCAGGCCATCCCAACGATCGACCGAACCGGAGGAGGGCTCGAGGCCACCCCAAGCCCTTGGATGTCTCGCTGGCTGGCAGCGTGCTGCGACTCATCACCCTCCACTCCACGACCTCCGAGAACCGTATCCGAGGAGGCCGACAGCCCCTCGGCGGCGCGCTGGCGTCGTTCCGTGCTCTGCTGACGGGGCAGCAGATGCCGCAGGATGGGGGGCGTCACCCTCAGGATGGGGCGTCACGCGGACAGCGCGGAGGAGTCGGGTGACCTCCATCGCCAGGTCGACGAGGAGCGGCTGCCGAGTCGCATCACCGACCAGAGCACAAGCAGAATGTGCGCTTGGCACCGCCGACCGGTGGCCTAGTCGGTAAAACGCATCACCAACTCCGTGAGCAAACGGGCCACCCGCACGAGCAGCTTTCGCCTGCTCCCGTCCACCCGCGCCGTGGGCGCGGCGGCCCCAGCCAGAGGCCGAGTGCTCTGCACCACTCCTTGATGGCGTCAGGCTCAACCCATCTGAAGCTGGATCACGGTCGTCGGAGCGATTCGTGCATCACTGGTCACGGTCAACACCTCGGCCCGAAGCCCCGAGTTCTCGATCAAGCGGGCATGCCGAGCCACTTCGTCGGAGGCTGACGCGCCCTTGATCGCCACCAACCGACCGCTCGGCTTCATCAACGGCAGGCACCAGCGGATCAACCGATCCAACGGGGCCAGAGCTCGGGAGAGCACGACGTCGTACCGCTGCGCGACGTCCTCTGCTCGTGAACGCCGAACGCAGACCGTAGAAGTTATCCCCAGGTCGTCCACAGTGTGGGTAAGAAAGCTACTTCGTCGGAGCAGCGGCTCGATCAGATCCATCGCGACGTCGGCTCTGAGGATGGCCACCGGGATACCCGGCAGCCCGGCTCCTGATCCGACGTCGGCCACGGCTGCACTCTCGGGGATCAAGTCGGTGACAGCCGTGCTGTTGAGGATGTGTCGGTCCCACAGGCGGTCAACCTCGCGGGGACCGAGAAGCCCCCAGTCGATTCCTCGACTTGCCAATATGTCTCTGTATCGACATATCACCTCAAAGCCAGGAATTCCGAAGACGTCCTCAGCCACCGTCCGAACGTCGACGGCCGCCGACCCAGGGTCGGCGGCCGTCGGCTGATCGGCCGACTCTCGGTCAGTCACGACTGGGAAGAACCACGACGTGGCGCCGTGGCTCCTCTCCCTCCGACTCGCTGGTGAGCCCAGCCGCCGCGACAGCGTCGTGCACGATCTTGCGCTCGAACGGGTTCATGGCGGCCAGGTGCACCGGTTCGGCTGTAGCTGTGGCGTCTTCCACAGCGTCGCCGGCCAGCGCGATCAGCTCGGTGCGTCGCTGCGCCCGGTAGCCGGCCACGTCCAGCATGAGCCGGCTGCGCTGGCCCGTCTCGGCGAGCACCGCGAGCCTGGTCAGCTCCTGGAGAGCATCCAGCACCCCGCCGTCCTTGCCGACCAGGGTGGTGGAGTTGCTGACGATCGAGACGTGGGCCCGGTCGCCGTCGACGTAGGTGTCGATGTCACCGTCGAGGTCGGCGATGTCGAGCAGCTCCTCGAGGTAGTCGGCAGCGACCTCCGCCTCCACGTCGAGTGGGTTGTCGTCGTCGCTCCCGGCCGCCTCGTCCCCGTCAGCACCCTCGTCACGGTCAGCACCCTCGTCAGGGTCAGCACCCTCGTCCCGGTCAGTGCTCGACGTCGCGTCCGTCGGCTCGACGTCATCCACCGGCTCCTCGGCCAGGTTGTCGGCCAGGACGGCGTCCTCGGTCACGGCGCCGCTCGGCACGCCCTCGGCTGGTGCGGTCTCCGACTCCGATGCGGCTGGGTCGGTCGACGTCTGATCGATGCTGGTCATGTTCCTCCTCGGGGCGGCCCGTCGAGGGGCACGCCTGGTGCTGACTGTGGTCCCGGGTGGCGCGGTGCGCGCTGGAAATCGGGACGGGGTCGGTGGGTGGTGATGCTCAGCGCTTGCGCTGCGATCTGGGCTGCTTCCGTGGCTGCTGGCGAACCACGCGCGGCGGGTCCTGGGCCGACGAGCCGGACGCATCGCCACCGGCGGCCTGGCCGTTGCTGTTCGCGCTCTGGCCGTTGGCCCCCGAGTCGGCGACCGGAGCGGCATCGGGATGGCGGGCGGCCTTGTGCGCCAGCTTCTCCCGGCGACGGGCCTCCCAGGCCTCGTACGCGGGCGTACCCGGCGCCGGGTTGCGGCGGATGACGTAGAACTGCTGGCCCATCGTCCACAGGTTCGAGGCCAGCCAGTAGATCAGGACGCCGATCGGGAAGTTGATGCCACCGACCGCGAAGATGATCGGGAACAGGTACAGCATCATCTTCTGCTGCTGCGCGAACGGCCCTGTCAACGCCTCCGGCGGCATGTTCTTGCGCATCAGCTGCAGCTGGGTGACGAACAGCGTGGCCGTCATGGCCAAGATCAGCACGATCGTCACGATGCGGACGTTCATGGCGGCAGCACCGAGGGCGCCGGCCTTCATGAAGGTCGCCGAGATCGGAGCGCCGAAGATGGTGGCGTTCTGCAGCGAGGTCACCAGCTCGGGGTGGATCAGCAGCCAGTGCCCGCGGGCGATGCCGTTGGCCGCACCGTCCAGGACGCGGAAGAGGGCGAGGAAGATCGGCATCTGCAGCAGCAGCGGCAGGCAGGAGGACAACGGGTTGGCGTTGTGCTCCCGGTAGAGCTTCATGGTCTCCTGACCGAGCTTCTCCCGGTCGTGACCGTACTTCTTCTGCAGCTCGCGCACCTTCGGCTGCAACAGCTGCATCTGCCGCGAGGACTTGATCTGCTTCACGAACAGCGGGATCAGCGCGATCCGGATGACCACGGTCAGCGACACGATCGACAGCGTCCACGTCCACCCGCTCTCGGCGCCGAAGACCGGCGACCACAGCTGGTGGAACAGCACCAGCAGACCCGAGACCACCCAGTACAGCGGGCGCATGATGGCGCTGCCGACGGCGATGAACGGGTCCCAGATGCTCAATGGGACGAGCAGCGGGATCAGGTCGAACAATTCACACCTCGTACGTGAGCCGGTTCGGCTCGCTGGTCGGACATCTCGGACCGGTCGGTCACCGGGCGGTCTGCGACCGCCGCGGACACCGTCGCCGGCAGGTCGTGATCACCCTGGTCAGGGGCCCCGTGGTGCAGACCGTGATGCGGACCGTGGCCAGCCGTAGCGGCCTGCACCCGGGCCTCCTCCTCGAACTCCGGCGTCCCCGGCACCGGGTCGTAGCCGCCGGGCGTCCACGGGTGGCAGCGCAGCAGTCGCCGGCCGGCCAGCCAGGATCCCTTGACCGCCCCGTGCACCTCCACGGCTCGCAGCGCGTACGCCGAGCAGCTGGGGTAGTAGCGGCACACGTTCCCGTACAGCGGTGAGATCAGGAGTCGGTACAGCTTCAGCAGCCCGATCAGCGCGTACCTCATCGTCGGCCGGGCTTCCCGGTGCGCTCCGGCATGCCGGAGCGCTCCAGCTTGGCCAGTGCCGCCAGCCAGGCGGCGTCCAGGTCCTCGCCGAGCTCGGCGCCCGCGGTTCCCGCCGGTGGCAGGGCGCGCACGACCACCAGGGTCGGCTGCGCGAGGGCCTGGAGATGGTGCTGACACAGATGACGGAGACGCCGGCGGACACGATTGCGTCGCACGGCGGTCCCGACCGCCTTGGACACGACGAAACCGACCACCGATGAGTCAGAACTCGGTTGACCGGTTGGCCCTTCGCCGTCGGCGTCCACCGCCTCGGCGCGCAACGCGTGCACGACCACGGTGCGGCGGCCCGCTCGGACCCCGTGCCGCACCGTTCGTCGGAAGTCCTCCGACCGCCGCATCCGTGCGTGCCTGGGCAACACGAGGCCGACCCGGGAAGCCGTCAGGCAGACAGCTTGGCGCGGCCCTTGCGCCGGCGGGCGGCAAGGATGGCGCGTCCGGACCGGGTCCGCATCCGGAGACGGAATCCGTGGACTCGACTGCGGCGCCGGTTGCTCGGCTGGAACGTGCGCTTGCTCACGGGAAGGCTCCCTATATCGTCAATCTGGCCAATACCACCCGCCGGAATGCGGGCAGCGAACAGGGGTCGCCGCAGTGCCGGCGACCTCCTAACGGTACGGGGGCGACCCAAGTGGGTCAAACCGGCGGACCGTGACTGCGGTAGGAGGATCGGCGTGTCCAGCCGACACGCCGAGATGTGCAGAACCAAACCGCAAAATAGGTCACGAATGGGTTGCGGCGCGCCGAAGCCCGTTGCTACGTTCTCGCCTCGTCCCTAGTTAGTCATTCTGCCAACGTTCTTCCACCCGACAGATCCAGTTCCACCCGATGTCATCTGCCTGAGCTCGCGCCGGTTGCCCGTGGGTGCGCACCTCATCGCAGGTGATGCTGGTGGTTTCCACGCATTCGTGCACAGGGTGTGGATAACCATGTGGAAGCGCTACGGTGTGGGGCTTCGACACGATCGCGTACGGAGCGGGAGGCTCACCATGTCCCACCCGAGAACGCACCACACGAGATCGGACCTCACCTGAACACCGCGGCGGCTTCCCGTGTCTCGTCACCATCCCGGGAGCAGACTGGCCCCGAGACCGACCCTGGGGAGAACGAGGCTGTGAGCGACGCAGGAGGCAGCGACACCACCACGATCGCCTGGGAGCACGTCTACACCACCTCGGCGCCGGAGTTGCGCCGCTGGTTGGACAACTCCAAGCCGGTGGCCATGCACCAGGACGCCCTGATGGTCGCGGTGCCGAACAACTTCACCCGCAACCAGCTCGAGGGACGGTTCCGGCCCGAGATCGAGCAACAGCTGAGTGACTACTTCCAGCGCGCGGTGCAGCTCGCCGTCATCGTGGACGCCACGGTCACTCCGGGTCCGCCGACCCCGCAGCGCTCGAACCCGCCACCGAGCGCCACCAGGTCAGAGGGATCGGTCTCCGGTCAGAGCACCACGTCCGGCAACGCCGCCCCGGTCAGAGCCGGTCTGGACCCGCGCCGGTACGGTCGCGGTCCTGAGCTGACCCCGCGCAGCCCGGGTTCGTCCCCGATCTCCTGGGCCGAGTTCCGTGAGCAGTCGGCCCTCGACCACCCGACACTCGAACGACCCGAAGGGCGAGTCGATCCAGGTCGGTCGCCCTCCCCCGAGCCGTCGATGACTTCGAGCGAGCAGGCCGACCTGGGCCACGCGGCGCTGCCGTTCGACACCGCGTACCGACCCGTCGAGTCGCCGCCGGCCACGTCCACCCTGCGTTCGGTTCCGTCCCCCGACGACCCCGTCCGGCCTCGCAAGGAGGTCGACGCCCGGCTGAACCCGAAGTACACCTTCGAGACTTTCGTGATCGGCTCCTCGAACCGCTTCGCGCACGCCGCAGCGGTCGCCGTCGCCGAGAATCCCGGCAAGTCGTACAACCCGCTGACCATCTACGGCGAGTCCGGCCTCGGCAAGACCCACCTGCTGCACGCGATCGGCCGCTACGCCCGCGACTACTTCGAGCGCGTCCGGGTCCGGTACGTGTCCACCGAGGAGCTGACCAACGACTTCATCAACGCGATCAGCCAGAACAAGGGTGCGGAGTTCCGCCGCCGCTACCGCGACGTCGACGTGCTGCTGATCGACGACATCCAGTTCCTGGAGGGCAAGGAGCAGACGCAGGAGGAGTTCTTCCACACCTTCAACACGCTGCACAACGCCCAGAAGCAGATCGTGATGACGTCCGACCGGCCGCCGAAGAACCTGGAGAACCTGGAGCCACGGCTGCGCAGCCGGTTCGGCTGGGGACTGATCACCGACATCCAGCCACCTGATCTGGAGACCCGGATCGCCATCCTGCGCAAGAAGGCGGCCCAGGAGCGGCTGGTGGCCGGCCCTGAGGTGCTGGAGTTCATCGCCAGCCGGATCCAGACCAACATCCGTGAGCTCGAAGGTGCGCTCATCCGGGTCACCGCCTTCGCCAGTCTCAACCGGCAGCAGGTGGACCTCGCCCTGGCCGAGGTGGTGCTGAAGGACCTGATCCCCGAAGGCGGCGAGGCGCAGATCACCTCCGCGATGATCATGGCCCAGACCGCCGCGTACTTCGATCTGACCATCGAGGACCTCTGCGGACAGAGCCGGACGCATGTCCTGGTGACCGCGCGGCAGATCGCCATGTACCTGTGCCGCGAGCTGACCGACCTGTCGCTGCCCAAGATCGGCCAGCAGTTCGGCGGCCGCGACCACACCACGGTGATGCACGCCGAGCGCAAGATCAAGAATCTGATGTCGGAGCGACGCTCCCTCTACAACCAGGTCACCGAGCTCACCAACCGGATCAAGCAGCAGGCTTCGCAGCGCTGATCGTTGCGCCCGGTGGAGACCCCTCGTCAGGGCAGGAACCGGTCGGCCAACACCTCCGCAAGCGCGTGCGGGTCGCCGGCGAGGCGCAGCCGACGGTCTTCGGCATCGGTGCGCCGCCACAGCAGCAGAGCCAGCGCCTCCGCCGGGCCGGACACGGTCACCGGCGGCCCGCTGAGGGCCTCCTCGGCCGCCGGCACCGTCCAGGACCGGCCGGCGTCGGTGGCGGTCAGCTCGACCCGTACGCCCGCTGCGGACGCGCGCCCGAGACGCACCTGCCGAGGGTGCATGACGGTCAGAGCCTCGTCGACGGTGTCGGCCCAGAGCATCGGCTCGACCACCAGGTCGAGGCCGCCTGCGGTCCGCAGGTCCCACAGGTGGATCAGCGTCTCGTGCAGCTGACGGCGGTGCCAGAACGACACGGTTCCGCCGGGAACCAGCGTGCGCGTCGGCGCCTCGGGATCGAGACGTCTCAAGGTGTCGATGAGCTCGGCCGCGCACTCTCGGTAACGGCCCTGCAGGTCGTCGGTATCCGGCAGTGGCTGCGCGTCGTCACCTCGGGCCATCGCAGCCGCCCAGTGGTGGATGACGGCCAGGTGCTCGACCAGGTCGCGCACCACCCAGCGGCCGCACCATGGGACGGGCGTCGCGGCATCGACCTCGGGGATCGAGGATGCGAACACCGTCTGCAGCTCGGCGAGCCGGGCCAGCCGATCGGGGTCGGCGGTTGACTTGTCCACAGAGGCATCGTCGCGGCGAACCCTGTCATTTCCGCGTCGGATACCGGTACTCAGGTTGCGAATTGGTTACGCCGCCCACACACCTGGGGGAAACTCTGTGGATAACTCCCCAGCATGGGGACAACCGGGCTCGATCCTGAGGACTGGGCTGGGCGTGCTCGGTGGATCGTGCAGCGGGCGCGTAGGTTGTCCGCAGATACTCCCCGTGTAGTTTCGAGT
>DASQLI010000243.1:0-2161 GCA_035630075.1 Microlunatus sp. | reverse complement strand
TGGCGGCCCAGTCCATCGGTGAGCCGGGGACGCAGCTGACCATGCGGACCTTCCACACCGGCGGTGTGGCGGGCGACGACATCACCCAGGGTCTGCCCCGCGTGGTCGAGTTGTTCGAGGCTCGCCAGCCCAAGGGCAAGTCGCCGATCTCGGAATCCACCGGGCGGGTGCAGATCGAGGACAGCGACCGGCTGAAGAAGATCACGATCACACCGGACGACGGGTCGGAGGCGGCCGAGTTCTCGGTCAGCCGCCGGTCCCGGCTGCTGGTGGAGGATGGCGACCATGTCGAGGTTGGCCAGCAGCTCACCGCCGGCACCCCGGATCCGCACGACGTGCTCCGGGTGCTGGGCGTTCGCCGGGTGCAGGAGCACCTGGTGGACGAGGTGCAGTCGGTGTACCGGACCCAGGGCGCACCGATCCACGACAAGCACATCGAGATCATCATCCGGCAGATGCTGCGCCGGGTGACGGTGATCGAGTCGGGTGACGCCGACCTGCTGGCCGGTGACCTGGTGGATCGGCTGACCTACGAGGGTCAGAACCGCAAGGTCGTGGCCGAGGGTGGTACGCCCGCGTCGGGTCGTGCCGTGCTGATGGGCATCACCAAGGCGTCGCTGGCCACCGAGTCGTGGCTGTCGGCGGCCTCCTTCCAGGAGACCACCAAGGTGCTGACCGATGCCGCGATCCACGGCAAGTCTGACAGCCTGGTCGGGCTGAAGGAGAACGTCATCCTGGGCAAGCTGATCCCCGCCGGTACCGGTCTGGACCGCTACCGGAACATCCGGGTCGAGCCGACGGCGGAAGCCAAGGCTCAGGCGTACTCGATGGTCGGCTACGACTCGTTCGACTACGACTTCGGTCAGGGTTCGGGCGCGGCAGTACCCCTGGAAGAGTTCGACCTCGGCGACTACCGGTAGATTAGGAGTCCCTGAGCAAGTCGAAGCGATCCACGAGGGCGGGTCGAGGTCAACTCGGCCCGCCCTCAGCCATCTCCGGTGACCGTTCCCTTCGCCGGCATTCCGTTCTGTAGCGCACGGCCTGAAATCGGTTGATGATGCGCGATCTTGTCGCGGGGGTTGTGCAGAATATATGTGCACAGTTATTGTGCATAGATGGCCAAGGAATCCGAGTATGTCGGAATCGTCCTGGATGCCCAGGCGATCAGGGTGCTGGCCCACCCGTTGCGGTCGCGGCTGCTGTCGCGGCTGCGGACGGCAGGGCCCGCGACGGCGACCGACTTGGCGGCGGCCCTGACCACCAATACCGGGGCGACCAGCTACCACCTGCGCAAGCTCGAGTCGGTCGGGCTGGTGACTGACACCGGGGAGGGGGAGGGCAAGCGGCGACTCTGGCGGGCCTCGACCGACTTCCACTCGTGGACCAACTCCGCCTTCCGAGACGACGAGGACGCCGCGACGGCGCTCGACTGGCTGCAGCGTCAATACGTCCGCCAGCTCGCCGAGAAGGCCGAGCACTGGCTGGACGCGGCGCCGAACTGGCCGGCCGAGTGGGTGGACGTCTTCGGGCTGAACGACGCCTTCGTAACCGTCACTCCAGAGCAGATGCGCGACCTCAACAACCGGCTGGACGCGTTGCTGGCCGAGTACCGCACCGTCGGTGAGGGCGACCCGCGGGCCCGCCGAGCCTCGGTGAACACCTTCGCCCGGCCGGTGGACCCCGACGTCGTGCCCGAGCTCGACGAGGCCGGACGATGACCGAGCGGACGGTCACCGCCGCAGCGGCGCAGCGGACCCTGCTGCTGCTGACGGCCACGCGCTGGTTCCCGGTGGGTCTGATTATCGGTTTGGTGACGCTGCTCATGCTGGAGCGCGGGCTGAGCATCGGCCAGGTCGCCATCGCCATCGCCACCCAGGGGATCGTGATGCTGGCCCTCGAACTACCGACAGGAGGGCTGGCCGACGCTCTGGGCCGTCGGCCGGTGCTGATCGTGGCCGCGGTGCTCGCGATCGTCGCGGCGGTGGCGTTCGTGCTCGCGCCGAGCTTCGGTGTCTTCGTCCTGGCCTGGACCCTGCAGGGCATCTTTCGCGCGTTGGACTCCGGTCCGCTGGAGGCCTGGTACGTCGACGCGGCGCACGCGGTCGACCCACGTGCGCCTGTGGAGCGGGTGCTGGCCCGGGCCGGTACCGTCCTCGGCCTG
>DASQLI010000242.1:0-36509 GCA_035630075.1 Microlunatus sp. | reverse complement strand
GCCTGTCCTCTTCGTTCCCCTAGGGGGTGCCTACGGCACCCGAACCCCTGCTGCGACCCGGACGGTCCACGCCCGCGGCGGTGATCCGTCATGTGGTGACTGTGTGACCCCAGACCGGACAGTCGCGGCCTAGCCTGCCACACCTGGGGTCGTTCGGCGGCACGTGCCGTGCACTTCTCTCGCGCAATAGACGAATGTTCACGACCGCCCATCTGCACCGTGATCGTCCGGATTCCTGGTGGAAAGTGATGAAGGCAGGGGCCAGAGCATCGCTCAGTGTGCTCTCAGACCCGCTGCTGTACGAGTTCCGGCCACGGCATGTCGTTACAGAAACGTGATCAGACAGTCGGCCCGGATCGGGCGCGGACGGCAACTGCCCGGTAGGTGGTCGCCCTGGACGGGTGCGTCGCCGCGCAGGTCAAGAGAGCGGCAGGTCGCACCGCGGCGACCACCTCTACCGTGCGACTCTGGTCGCCCGGACCGTCGACGTCCACGAGCCATCGTCCGCGAGCCAGCGCCATCCAAGTCGCCGGCCGGATATCATCTGCGGAGCTCGGTCCCAGCCGACGATGGACCTCGGCGACGGCGACCTGGGCCACCGGCGGCCAGCGCGCGGAGCCGCGAAGGTGGTCCACGTCGACCCGACCGCCGAGATGGTTCCCGATCACCTGCGCAGCGGAGTCCACGTCGAGGCCTCCGTAGTACGTCCCGTCGGGAACGACCACAACGTTCGCGGCGAAGCGGTCACCACCGACGTGGCTGCACTCCCAGGTCTCCTCCGGCCAGCGCTCGGCGAGAGCAGCGGCCACCGGTCGACCCCGGATGGCGCAGCAGGCGTCGTGCACCCCATGGGCACAGACCAACAGCACCGGGCGGGGTGAGAGCGACGCCGGGTTCTGGGGCGCTTGCAGTGCGTCTGCGGCGGCCAGCAGATCCGCCTCCTGCTGCCAGCTGCCCCAGTGCGTCCCGACGCCCACCCGCACCACCGCCCAGCGGCGAGCTCCCTGGGTCGAGCGGCGACCGGGCCGTCGGATGACGAGCAGCCGCGCGCGGGTCGCGCGGACGGCGCTCGTCAACGCCGCCGTCACCTCAGGGGACCAGCCGGCGCCAGCCAGCGCATCGAACCGCCAGGGGCCAGGATGCTCGACCAACAGGAACGCGGTCGGCGTCGGCGCCGTACCGATGAGCGGGTCGTCGCGGTCCCGAGCCGTGTCGGCGCAGCGGAACGTGGCGGGGCGACCGGTGCCGTCCGGGTTCACCCGGGAACGGCCAGGCCGGTCAGTAGCAGGGTGCGAGCGAGGGCGAGACCCAGCTGCCCGGCCGTCCCGGCTCCCGCATGCCACCACGCGACGAAGGAGTCCCGATCGGCCTCGGCGATTGTCACCTCGCCGGCCCGGCTGGCCACGACCAGAGCGCCGTCGGTTCGGTCGGTGAGCGAGGCCGCCAGGTACGGCCGGACGGCGAGCCGGCTCGACTCGTCCAGCCGGTCGGCCGACCGGAGCTGGCGCAACGGACCTATCGGTGCCGCTCGCTGACCGGAGCGCGCGGCCGGAGCGAGCGCGGCAGCAAGCGTCGCCGGATCGACCCTCTCTAGCGCGTCGACCAGCCGCTCACGGACCAGAGTCACGTCGGCTGTCAGCTCGTAGGGGTCGGTCACCTCGATCCCCAGCGGCAGTGAGGCGCGCACCTCCGGGTCGGTCGCGACGGTGTGGAGCGCCTGCTGCAGCAGGTGGTCGGCCAACGCGTACCGGGTCCAGTTGTGCACGCCCAGCGTCAGGTGCGTGCTCACCCCGCCGAGTGCGGTCGCCGCGTGCAGGAAGCCGCGCGGCAGATACAGGCAGTCGCCGGGCCGCAGCACCACGTCGATGAGCGGTTCCTGGCCGGCGCGCTGCTCGACCGCCGCTCGGCGATCGGTCCATGGCTGGTGGCGGAGCGGGGCGACATGTACCGGCTCGTGGATGATCCAGCGCTTCTCACCGGCGATCTGCAGCACGAACACGTCGTGCACGTCGTAGTGGTTGCTGAAGCCCTGGTTCTGAGGCGGCGTCACGTACGCGTTCGCCTGGACGGGATGACCGAGGTCGGCGGCCAGCCGCTGGCAGAACCTGGCCACCGGTGGCCAGGCTCGGTGCAGGGCCTGCAGCACCATCGTCGCGCCGTCGGCGAACAGCCGGACGAGCTTGTCGTCGCTGACCTGGTCGCCGATCGTCGCGCCGACGCCGCCCGGTGCCGTGAACGTGGCGTCGCCCAGCGTGGCGCCGCTCCGCGCGACGCGTAGGAACGGTGTCCGCAGTCCCCGTTCGGAAACCAGCTCGTCGACGGCGTCGACATCGAGCAGGTCGGCAAAACCGTTCCCGTCAACGACCACTGGGGTCAGCAGAGCCTGCTGACCCCAGTAGTTCCGCGCGAACTCCTCGACATCGATGCCGATCAGCCGGGAGAGCGCTGGCTGCTGCGTGCTAGACGCTACGGTCAGCGCCGCCATCGGCTCCGCCGTCTGCGCCGCCGTCCTGGACGCCTGCTACTCCGCTGGCGCCGCCGTCAGCCGGTCCTTCGGCGCCGCCGTCGGCTCCACCGTCTGCACCACCATCAGCCCCGCCGTCGGCTCCACCGTCGGCTCCGCCGTCCTGGACGCCTGCTACGCCACTCGCGCCGCCGTCAGCCGGCCCTTCGGCGCCGCCGCCAGCTCCACTGTCGGCTCCACCGTCAGCCCCGCCGTCGGCTCCACCATCGGCACCGCCGTCCTGGATGCCTGGTACGCCGCTGGCGCCGCCATCGGCCGGTCCTTCCAGCTCTTCTGTGCCTTCGCTCGGACCCAGAGTCGACTCGGTCATCGATCCCTCCTCGGATGAGATGTGTGCAGCCCAGATGGGCTAGGACTGGCGTCCCGCCGACGTCATACCCACTGTGTCATGGGTCACACGCGGCACGCTGCCCGGGGGAGCGTGCAGGCTCGCCGCCGGGCGGACTACCGTGCAGCAGGTGAGCGCCGACGTCTTCTCCACCGCTACGACCGAGGTCGCCAGACCCGACTACGACCGATCTCGGATCACCGCCGGGATCGTGCACATCGGCGTCGGCGGCTTCCACCGTGCGCACCAGGCTCTCGCCGTCGATCGGCTGCTGCGGCAGGGGGAGGCGTACGAGTGGGGCATCTGCGGTGTCGGTCTGCTGCCGGGTGACCGGCGGATGCGGCAGGTGATGGCGGATCAGGACGGGTGCTACACGCTGGTGGAGAAGTCACCCGATGGCACCTGGACGGCACGGGTGATCGGGTCGATCGTGGACTACCTGTTCGCGCCGGACGACCCGGAGCGGGTGATCGAGCGGCTGGCCGACCCCGCGACCAGGATCCTCTCGTTGACCGTCACGGAGGGCGGCTACAACTTCTCCCCGGTCACCGGTGCCTTCGACCTCGCCAACCCGGCCGTGGCCGCGGATCTGACCGGCGCGGCACCGCCGGCGACGACGTTCGGCCTCGTGGTGGAAGGTCTGCGCCGGCGCCGCGACCGCGGCACCGGCCCCTTCACCGTGATGTCGTGCGACAACATCCCCGGCAACGGAGAGGTGGCCCGGCGGGCGTTCAGCTCGTACGCGCGAGCCCTGGACCCGGACCTGGCCGACTGGATCGAGGCCGAGGTGGCCTTTCCCAACGCCATGGTCGATCGAATCACTCCGGTCACCACGAGTGAGGACATCGCATCGATCACCGAGCGGTTCGGGGTCAGGGACGCCTGGCCGGTGGTGGCCGAGCCGTTCTTCCAGTGGGTGCTCGAAGACACGTTCGTGGCCGGTCGGCCGGAGTGGCAGGACGCCGGTGTGCAGCTGGTGCCGGACGTGGAGCCGTACGAGCTGATGAAGCTGCGACTGCTCAACTCCGGCCACCAGGGGGTTGCCTACTTTGCTCACCTCATGGGCTATCGCTACGTCCACGACGCCGCCCAGGATCCGACCTTCGCGGCGTATCTGCTGCGCTACATGCGTCGGGAGGGGATCCCGACGCTGCCTCCGGTGCCAGGTATCGACCTCACCGCCTACACCGACTCGCTGATCGAGCGGTTCGGCAACGGCGAGGTGCGCGACACCGTGGCCCGGCTCGCCGCCGAGTCCTCCGACCGGATCCCGAAGTGGTTGGTGCCGGTGATCAAGGCCAATCTCGCCTCTGGTGGCGAGATCGACGTCTCGGCAGCGATCGTGGCGAGCTGGGCCCGGTACGCGGAAGGGGTCGACGAGGACGGCGAGCCGATCGACGTGGTCGACCGGATCGCCGAGGAGCGGATGGCCGCTGCCTCCCGCCAGTCGGAGGACCCGCTGGCGTTCGTCCGCAACCCTGACCTGTTCGACGATCTCGCCGACCAGCCCCGCTTCGCCGAGGCCTACCTGCGCGCTCTGGAGTCGCTGCACACCAAGGGCGCAGCGGCGACGGTCGCCGAGCTCGCCGCGGGGTGAACCTAGCCGGCGGAGTGTCAGACCTGACCACTACGCCAGAGGCCTGACCGATCCGTTCTTGCCTACTCGGTTCGGCGAGGCCATGCTCGTCACGAGGGAACCAGCCTGTGCGATGGAGTTACGGGGTTCACTCGGAACGGATTCGGTCTTGGCTGCAGACGAGGAGTTGTTCGGCGATCCGCTGCCGACGTTCTTGACCCGCTTCGTCGGCCGTGATCGCGAATGTGCTGCCCTGGCATCCTGCCTCGATGATGCGCGTGTGGTGACCGTCTGCGGAGTCGGCGGTGCGGGAAAGACCCGCTTGGCGCTGGAAGTGGCCAAACGCGTCAGATCCCGTCGGGCTGGTGCCACAGTGCCGCTCGACGTCTTCTGGGTGTCTCTGGCTGGTGTCGTCGACCCAGGCGAGGTGGGGCCGGCGACGGCGACCGCGCTTGGGCTCTCCGGACCGATCGCGCAGCGCAGCGCTGCCGCTCTTGCGCGAGCCGTGGGGCCCCGCCCGGTGCTGCTCGTCCTGGACAACTGCGAGCAGGTCAGGGGCGCGTGCGGCTCTCTGGTCACTGAGATGGTCGAGTCCTGCCCGCGCCTGACCGTCTTGGCGACCAGCCGACTTCCGCTGGAAGCGGGTGCTGAAGTCGTGTATCCGATCCCACCTCTGGGGTCTGTCGGCGATCAGTCGGATCCCTTTGTGAACGACGCGACAGCCTTGTTCATGGACAGAGCGAGAACTGTTGCGCCTCCCTACCGGATGACCGAGTTGAACGCGCACACCGTGGCCGACATCTGTCGTGTACTCAACGGTTTGCCGTTGGCCATCGAACTCGCCGCGAACTGGATCCGGGTGCTCTCGCCACAAGAGCTGCTGAGTCATCTGTCCGCGGCAGCTACGACGCTCGCAGCCGACGCACCGCACGTCGACGAACGACACCGAAGCATTCAAGCCGTCCTCGACAGCTCGTGGCAGTGGTTGACCCCAGCGCAGCAATCGGTGCTGGCAGCGCTGGGGGTCTTCGTCGGTGGCTTCACCCCGGCGGCTGCGCGCGCGGTCTCCGGAGCCGACTTGGCGACCCTTGCTCATCTTGCCGAGCTGTCGTTGATCCAGCGGTTTCCCGAAGCCAGCGGCAGCACCCGCTTCCACGTTCACGAGCTGGTCCGCTCCTACGCCGTGGAGCGGCTGGAACGACCAGCAGAGACCCGTGATCGGCACGTGAGCTACTTCCTCGAACTGGTCGAGAGCAGACCGTGGGGTACACCTGTCGAGCCGCTCTGGTCGGATCCGCTCGGCTCCGATCTCGGCAACATCGATGCGGCCGCAGGATGGGCCATGAGGCGGCAGGACGCCGAGGCAGCGCAGCGGTTGGCCGTTGCCCTTGACCACTTCTTTCTCTTCTGCTTCCCCTCCGAAGCTCGGCGACGTGCCGTGCTGGAGGAGTCTCTGGCTCTCCCAAGCCTGGTTGATTCCGACTCCGCGGTCTTGGCCCGCGCTCAGGCGCTGCAGCGCTACGGCCTGCGGCTCATGTCGGATCCGCAGCGCAGCATCGAAAAGCTGGAGGAGGGAGCTGGCCTGTTCGAGCAGATCGGCGACTCCGCGGGGTTGGCACTCTGCATCAGCATCCGCGGAAACGCCCGGATGCTCCTCGGCGATCTCGGCGGCGCTCGGAGCGACTGCCTCCGAGCTGTGGCGGGCTGCACGGCTGCCGGCGACCGGCAGGCGGCAGCGTGGGCGCTGGAAAGTGCCGGCGCAGCCGCGCTGCTCGCCGGGAACTGGGATGCGGCCGTCGACGAGCTCAGCCGAGCGGCCGACGATTTCGCCGAACGGTCGACTCCCCTCGGGGTATGCCGCTCGCTGTTCGAGCTGTCCATCGCTCATCAGATGCGCGGCGACTGGATCGCCGCCGTCGACGCCTGTGAGCGTGCACTCCAGTACGAGCGGGACTACCGGCTGGTAGCCGAATGGGCCGACATCATCGACGTTGTCGCGCGGCTCAGCGGCGAGCTGCGCCGCTTCAGTACGGCGGCTCAGCTCCACGGAGCTTCGGCTGGCTGGCGTGCCGCCTACGAGAGTGTCTCGTACGCGCCGCAGATGCGCAGCCTCCTCCAGCCGGACCGCGTCCGGCGGCAGCTCGGACAACGAGCCTGGACCGACCTGTACGTCGCAGGCGGTCGGCTCGACATGGAGGAAGCAACCGAGTTGGCCACTGCCGTTCTGGACGACCTGCGCAAGGACCTCGATCTCTCATCCACCGGCCTCTCGCACCGCCAGATCGAGATCCTCCGTCTCGTCGCCGAAGGGCTGGGCGACGCCGAGATCGCCAGCCGGCTGACACTCAGCCGGCGGACGGTTCAAGCCCACCTGCGCTCGATCTACCTGAAGCTGAATGTGTCGTCGCGGACTGCGGCGGTGCGAGCAGCCCATGCCATTCCCGGCATGTCGGTCGTCGACTGAGCTGCTGAAGCTTGCCGCCTAGCCGACGCTCGATGTCGGTCGTCGGGGTTAGCCTTCCCGGCATGTGGGCCAGGCTGCTCTCCAACGACGCGATCATCGCGATGGTCGGTCATGAGGCGTTCGCGCGCGGGATGGTGTACGCGCGCAACGGCCACGTCGCCGACGTGCGGGTCGACACGAACGAGCTGACCGTGACCGGTCAGGTGATGGGCAGTGATCGGCGGCGCTACCTGGTCCTGGTCGAGCTGGTCGATCTGGGGGAGCACACCGGACACCGGGCGACGTGCACCTGTCCCGTGGTGCGCGACTGCAAGCACGCCGCAGCGGTGATGTTCACGGCTCGCGCCAAGCTCGCCGACGAGGCGCGCACGTCGCGTCCGGAGTGGGAGCAGCTGGTGGGTCGTCTCGTCCGGGAAGCGCCGTCGCCGGCGACCGTGCCGGTCGAGGTCGGGCTGGAGCTCTCGGTCGAGGTGGGACGGTCGTACGGGGACTTCCAGCCGTCTCCCCGACTGCTGATGCGGCCTGTGCGCCGGGGGAACCGTGGCCGTTGGATCTATTCGGGAATTTCGTGGACCGATCTGGACTATCCCTCCGACGGGCTGTCGACGGACGTGCAGGACCTGCTGCTGCAGCTACGGGCCGCCGCCGGCTCCGCGGCCCGTTATGCGAGTCCGCGGTCGGCCTGGCTGAGCCTGGAGGAGGTCTCGACGGCGTTCTGGTCCTTGCTGGAGGGTGCCGAGCGATTCGGACTGGAGCTGGTCACGGAGAAGGCCGGTCCGCCGACGGTGCTGCCGGAACGAGTGGGAGTACGACTGGAGCTGCGGAGCGCACCCGACGGAGGGCTCACCGGTGACATCGGACTGCCCGATCAGGTGTGGGCGCCGGCTGAGCTGTTCGACGCCACAGAAGTCGGCGAGCCGACGTTCGGTCTGCTCGGTGATCCCGCTCACGGCGTCTACTGGTTGTCGACGCCGTCGGTGCCCGGTGGTCCGCGCCGGCTGACGCTGGCCCGGCTGGAGCGGGCGCTGCCGACCGAGCTGCGTCGAGTGGTTCTGCAGCGTTCGGCGTTGGCTGTGCCGGCCGCGGACCGGGACCGGTTCCTGACCGACTACTTGCCGGCCCTGCGCCGCGCGGTGCCGGTGACGGCCCACGACGAGACGATCGAGCTACCCGCCACGCCGGTCCCACAGCTCGTGCTCGGCGTCGGCTTCCGGCCCGAGCACCGGATCCGGCTGGACTGGTCGGTTCGCTACCGCCACAGAGACGACTGGCGTCGTTTCGGCATCGACGACTCGACGCTCGGCTCGGCCGGATTGCGGGACCTGGCCGCCGAGCGCCAGCTGCTCGCCGGTCTCGATCTTCCGTACGGGGAGCTTCCGCAGCTGGCCGATCCGGACCGGCCGCGTCGTCCGGCCGCGCACGCGCTGCTGGGCGATGTCCACGCAGCCCGGTTCGTCCACGACCTACTGCCGCGCCTCATCGAGCAGGGGGTGGCGGTGGAAACGGATGGAGACGTGGTCGACTACCGACCTGCCGAGGGTGATCCCGAGGTCACCGTCTCCACGGCGGCCTCCTCGAGCGATCCGACAGAGTCCAGCGACTGGTTCGACCTACACATCCAGGTCCGGGTCGACGGCGAGCTGGTGCCCTTCGAGGACCTGTTCGTCGCGCTCAGCACCGGAGCGGAGTTCCTGATCCTGGACACCGGGGTCTACCTGCCGCTCGACAACCCGACCCTCGACCGGCTCCGGGAGCTGATCGAGGAAGCCCGGGCGCTGCAGGATCGAGCCCGTCCCCAGCTGCGGATCAGCCGGTTCCAGACCGCCTTGTGGGACGAGCTGACCCAGGTCGCGACGGTCCTCGGCCAGGCCGACCAGTGGCAGCAGGCGGTGCAGGCCCTCGCCGCGCCGAGCCCCGACGGGGTGGGCAACGAGACTCCGGCCCTGCCGGAGGGTCTGCACGCCGAGCTGCGGCCGTATCAACGTGACGGCTTCGGCTGGCTGACAGGGCTCTGGCGGCACCGGTTGGGTGGGCTGCTCGCCGACGACATGGGCTTGGGCAAGACGATCCAGACGCTGGCGATGATCGCGTACGCCCGCGAGCAGGATCCCGGATCTGGACCGTTCCTGGTGGTGGCGCCCACCAGCGTGGTCACGACCTGGGCCACCGAGGCGGCCCGGTTCGTTCCGGGCCTCGACGTACGGACAGTGGCCAGTTCCCAGGCGAAGCGTCGACGCCCGCTGGGCGAGGACACTGCGGGAGCCGACATCGTGGTGACGTCGTACGCCCTGCTGCGGATCGACCACCAGGCGTACGCGTCGCAGGCCTGGAGTGGGTTGGTGCTGGACGAGGCACAGTTCGTGAAGAACCACCGGGCCAAGACCTACCAGGCCGCCCGGTTGGTGCCGGCCCGGATGAAGCTGGCGATCACCGGCACGCCGGTGGAGAACAGCCTGATGGACCTGTGGTCGATGCTCTCGCTGACTGCGCCCGGCCTGTTCCCCAGCGCGGAGCGCTTCACCGAGTACTACCTGCGTCCGATCGAGCGGGATGCCGATGGCCTTCGGCTGGCACAGCTGCGTCGACGGATCGCTCCGCTGGTGCTGCGGCGCACCAAGGACCTGGTGGCCGCTGAGTTGCCGCCCAAGCAGGAACAGGTGCTCGAGGTGGCGCTGCAGCCGAAGCACGCCCGGGTCTACCAGACCCACCTGCAACGCGAGCGGCAGAAGGTCCTGGGCCTGATCGACGACCTCGACGAGAACCGCTTCACCGTCCTGCAGTCGCTGACCCTGCTGCGCCAGCTGGCGCTCGATCCGGTGCTGGTCGACGACCTGCATGACGGGGTGGCGGCCAGCAAGACCGAGATCCTGGTCGAGATGCTCGCCGAGATCGTCGAGGAGGGCCACCGGGCGCTGGTGTTCAGCCAGTTCACGAGTTACCTGCGACGGGTGCGTGACCGGCTCGCGGCGGCAGGATTGAGCACGGCTTACCTGGACGGGGCCACCAGTGACCGTCGGCAGGTCATCGAGGGATTCCGCGCAGGTGAGGCGTCGGTGTTCCTGATCAGTCTCCGGGCCGGCGGCTTCGGGTTGAACCTGACCGAGGCGGACTACTGCTTCGTCCTCGACCCGTGGTGGAATCCGGCCGCCGAGCAGCAGGCAGTGGACCGCGCCCATCGACTCGGGCAGACCAGACCGGTGATGGTCTACCGGCTGGTCGCGAAGGACACGATCGAGGAGAAGGTGATGGCTCTCAAGGAGCGCAAGAGCGCGCTGTTCGATGCCGTCCTGGGCGGTGACTCGCTCGCGTCGGCCGGCTTCGGAGCCGACGAGATCCGCGAGCTGCTGGGACTGGAGAGGAGACCGCTGGCCGCAGTGTCCGGTTGATGACATCGACTCTGTCCGCTTTATGCCATGACCAGTTGATGACAATTGCTCGATCTGGCTCGACACCCGATTCTGCGGGTGGATATTTTGCTGCCCGAGCCTGGTGCCGAGGCGTCTATCTAGGGGGAGGACGCTGGCTGGCAGAGGGCTGAGTGCGCGCCCAGTGGACATGAGGATCTACGGCTCCTCGTGATCACTGAGTGCAGTACTCACATCGGCGTGAAGGGCGCCGGTGGGAATCGGGGAGTCGAGTCTGGGCCCGCCATGGGGATGGCGGGCCCGACTCTGCGTTCGGGCCGGCTGACGGCAGATCCGGGGGTCGACATCGACACGCCGACCAGCGTCTACCAGGCGTAGTCCTCCGGCGCCGTCTTGTGACCGGGGAAGATCTCGTCCAGCTTGTCCAGCGTGGCCTGGTCGAGCCCGAGCTCGACGGCCTTGACGGCGCTGTCCAGCTGATCGGCGATCCGCGGCCCGATGATGGGAGCGGTGACGGCCGGCCTGCTCAGCAACCAGGCCAGGGCCAGCTCACCGGGCTCGGTGCCCAGCTCGGCGGCCAGATCCTCGTACGCCTGGACCTGGTCGCGATGCTTCTCCAGCGTGTCCTTGGCGCGTCCCTCCAGCCGGCGTACGCCCTCGTTCTGCTTGCGGATCACGCCGCCGAGCAGGCCGCCGTGCAGGGGTGACCAGGGGATGATGCCGAGCCCGTAGTGCTCCGCGGCGGGCACCACCTCGAGCTCGATGGTCCGGGCCATCAGGTTGTACAGCGACTGCTCCGACACCAGGCCGAGATAGCCCCGCCGAGCAGCGGCCTCCTGCGCCTGGGCGAGGTGCCAGCCGGCGAAGTTGCTGCTGCCGCTGTAGAGGATCTTGCCCTGCTGCACCGCGACCTCGACGGCCTGCCAGATCTCCTCCCACGGTGTGGCCCGGTCGACGTGGTGGAACTGGTAGAGGTCGACGTAGTCGGTCTGCAACCGCTGCAGGCTGGCATCCAGGGCGCGGCGGATGTTCAGTGCGGACAGCTTGCCGTTGTTGGGCCACGGATCCATGTCGCCGTACAGCTTGGTGGCGATCACGGTCCGCTCTCGGCGGCCGCCGCCACTGGCGAACCAGTTGCCGATGATCTCCTCGGTGTGGCCGCGGTGGTCGGCGCCGCCGTACGCGTTGGCGGTGTCGAAGAAGTTGATGCCGACGTCGTGCGCTGCGTCCATGATCGCGTGCGAGTCGGGCTCGGAGGTCTGCGGGCCGAAGTTCATCGTGCCCAGGCAGAGACGGGAGACGGTCAGGCCGGTGCGGCCGAGATGAGTGAACTCCATGGCAGTTGTTTACCCTTCTGTGACAAGTCGATGCCGAGCGGCCAGGTCGAGGTAGATCTGGGCGTTGGCCACCACCCGGTCGTACTCGGCGTCGGACAGGGAACGGCGCACCTTGCCCGGCACACCCGCGACCAACGACCGCGGCGGGATGACGGTGCCCTCCAGCACCACCGTGCCTGCGGCCACCAGCGAGCCTGCGCCGATCCGGGCTCCGTTGAGCACGGTCGCGTGCATCCCGATCAGGCAGTCGTCCTCGACGGTGCAGCCGTGCACCACGGCGGCGTGGCCGACCGACACCCCGGACCCGATCAGCGTCGGGAAGCCGTAGTCGGTGTGCACCACCACGTTGTCCTGCAGGTTGCTGCCGGCGCCCAGCACGATGCGGTCCATGTCGGCCCGCACCACCGCGCCGTAGAAGACGCTCGCCCGCGGCTCGATGGTGGCGTTGCCGATCACCGTCGCGTTCGGCGCCAGCCAGGCCTCGGGGTCGATGACCGGCGAGGCGCCGTCGAAGGACAGCACCACCGGTCCGCTCATTCCTGGGTCCCGGCCACCATCGCAGCCTGGGCCTGCATCACCGGGGCGATCGTCTTCGTCCGGGCCGACTCGTACGCGGCCAGCAACATCCCCAGCGCTTCGATGCCCTCCTTCTCGGTGTGCAGCGGACGAGTGCCGTTGATCAAGGAGTCGGCGAAGTGACCGATCTCGGCGACGAAGGTGTCCTGCTTCTCGTACGTCGTCGACTCGGTTTCCCCGTTGCGGAAACGCACGTTGAGCGTCGTTCCGTTGCTGTGCAGGGTGCCGTTCTCGGCGACGACGGAGAACCGTTCGGTGATCTCCGGGGGGTCGTACGCCCAGCTGGTCCACAGGGTGCCGATCGCGCCGTTGGCGAACCGGACCACCACCTGGGCCGAGTCCTCACCTTCGGCGAAGGTCAGCCGATGGGTGGAGAGCATGGCGGCTGCCTCGATGGGCACGGCTCCGGCGAGGTGCAGCATCAGGTACGTCGGGTGGTAGCCGGTGTCGATCAGCTCGCCACCACCGCTGGTGATCACGCTGGCCCGCCAGCCCATGTTCGCCGGGTCGAAGTCGTTGTAGAAGCAGTCGGTGGTGCGCACCTCGTAGACCCGGCCGAGCCGGCCGGAGTCCAGCACCTCCTTCGCGGCGGCGACCGCCGGCAGAAAGAGCTGGTTGTGGGCGCACATCAAGGTGACGGCCGCCTCCGACACGGCCGTCTGCACGTCGACCGCCTCCTCGGGGGTGAGGCAGAGCGGCTTCTCACAGAGGATGTGCTTGCCGGCCTGCGCTGCCGCGACGATCGCGTCCCGGTGCAGATGATGCGGCAGACAGATGTCGACCGCGTCGATGTCGGCTGTCGCGATCAGCTCGCGGTAGTCGGTGAAGCCTTGGACGCCGAGCTCGGTGACCCGTCGCTCGACGGTCTCGGGTACGGCGTCGGCGATCGCGGTCACGGTGATGCGATCCGCGTGGGCGGCATAGCCGCGGAGGTGGGCGTTGGCGATCCCGCCGCCGCCGATGATTCCGACCTTGATCATGGTGCTGCGATGCTCCTGTCGTGGGTGCGGTTGTGCTGGATGTGCTGGATCTCGGAGTGCGTGTGCGTCTCCCGACCTGACTTCCGTCGACTGGTCCACGTTCACGGTGGACCAGTCGCCAGAAGTCGAGGGCGTCGGGGTCGATGCTCAGGTGTAGTCGACGAGCGTGCCGCTGCCGGCGGCCTCGTTCGCGGCCACCACCAGTCGGGTCAGCTCGACCGCGCGCTCGAGGTTGTCGGTCTCCTCGACGCCGGTGCGGATGGCGGCCACCCAGCGGTCGTACGCGTCCGGCGCATCGGCCGGAACCGGGACCGCACGCCAGTTCTTGCCCTTGGCGTCGCTGACCAGCAGCTCGCCGGTGGCGTTGGAGTACGTCAGGCTGCCCTCGGTGCCGAACACCTCGATGGTGAACGGGTTGGAGCTGACGAAGCCGGCCTCGATCACGCCGATGGCGCCGTCGTCGTAGCCGGCGGTGACCACCGCATGATCATCCACCGAGCGGCCGGTAAGGGAGCGGTAGGTGGCGCCGACGGTGGCCGGGGTGCTGCCCAGGAACCGCTGCACGAGGTAGACCGGGTGGCAGCCGAGATCGGTGAGGGCGCCGCCGACCGCCTCGGAGGGATCGAAGAACCGGTCCGGCAGCCAGCCGTGGACCGACCCGTCGTGGGAGAGCCGGACCCGCGCGTACGTGAGCCGGCCGAGGGTGCCGGCGTCGAGCACCTCGGTGATCGCGGTGGTGTAGCCGTGGTAGAGCCGTGGAAGCGAGACGACAACCTGGCGGCCGGCTGCACGGGCGGCGGCCAACAGCTCTTCGGCCTCCGGCAACGTCGGTGCCAACAGCTTCTCGGTGAAGACGTGCTTGCCGGCGTCGATCGCTGCGCCGATCACCTCGCGGTGGGCGACGGTGGAGGTGGTGACGGTGACGCCGTCGAGGTCGGATCGACCGAGCAGCCCGGCCAGGTCCGAGGTGAACTCGACACCGAGCTCGTCGGCGAAGGCCTGACCTCGCTCGGGATCGTCGTCCCAGACCGCGATCAGCTCGGCGTCGGGATGTTCCTGCGTACGCCGCGCGTAGTCCCGGGCGTGGACATGCCAGGCACCGACGACGGCGACACGCAGCGGAGCGGGGGATTCGGACGGTTGGGGCACGAAGTTCCACCTCGTTGTGAGTTCAGGTAATCAAGTACCACCATCCTCGCACCGAGCGTCAGACCTCGGGCAGGGGGCCGGGACCAAAGTCTCGTCGGTCCTGACCGATCGCCTCTCAGGAGACCGGTCAGCTCGCTGTCATCGTCGAAGCAGAGCCGCCGTACAGCTGACGAGGAGAGCGTGATGGCACCTACACCGATGGGACGCCCACCGACAGGACCGATGCCGACAACCGTCGCGGTCGCCATCGACTCCTCTCCGGAGGCGCTCGCGGCGGCCAGGTTCGGCGCCAGGGCGGCAGAGCTGCGCGGCCTCGACCTGACGCTGTGCCACGCGGTGTGTCCGCCGGCGACGACCGAGTCGTCGGCGTGGCTGCTGGAACGGCTGCAGAGTCAGGTCCGGATCCCGCCGACCATGGCCGTGACCACGGTGCTGGACCAGCTGGCGCCTGCTGTGCTGCTGAAGGAGATGGAGGATCACGCCGCCCTGCTGGTCGTCGGCCGGCGTCGCTCGGACCGGCCCGAACACAGCATCGCCGGCAGTCTCGCCGCTCAGCTGGTGGCGTCGGTACACACGCCGCTGGCCGTCGTCCCGGCCGGATGGACGCCGGCGCCGTGGACGAGCCGGCCCGTCCTGGTGGCTCTGGAGATGACCGCAGGCGGCGCCGCCGAGATCCTCGCCTTCGCCTGCGAGGAGGCGTCCCGGTTGCGGGCACCGTTGGTGGCCACCCACATGATGGCCCCGAACGACTCCGACGATCCGCAGAGGTCGCTGCGGGCGGTGCACGCGCTGCTGGCCGGATGGAAACAGGACTACCCGGATCTCGCGTTCGGCGTCGACGTCGTGGTCGGCGAACCTGATCGGGCGATCGTAGAGGCCTCCCGCCGAGCCGCGGCGCTGGTCGTGGGTGGTCCTCGCCAGTCGCAGCGGCGCCGTGGCTGGGCGGACTCCATCGCGCGGACGGGAGTGCGCTGGGCCCACTGCCCGATCGTCGTCGTGCCGCGCAGCTGATGTGTCGTGCCCGACTCAGGCCGGCGCCTGCCAGGCGGCACCGAAGCAGACGAAGGGGCTCAAGGCGTCGACCTGGTCGGAGGCGGAGCACAGCGCCTCGGCGGCGCCACGGCCACCGGCGAGCTCGGCGTGATAGCGCTGCATGATCTCGGCCGCGGTGTCGTCGTGCACCCTCGCCACGCCGGCGACCACGGTGCCGCACCCGAGCTGGAGCAGGACACTGGTGAGCCCGAGCGTCTCCTGACCGGCTCGTACGGTGCTGCGTCCGACGTCGCAGGCGGACAGCACGACATGCTCGGGGACGTGGCCGCGACGGTCGACGTCGTACGCGAACAACGGTCCACCGGCCAAGGACAGCGACGAGAACATCGGGTTCTGCCCGCGGTGGACGCCGTGGGTGGCGATGTGCACCAGCCTGCTCGTCGACATCGCCTCCAGCACCTCGGCCGAGGTCGCCGTCGGGCGGTCGTAGGTGTCGGCGCAACCTGCCCAGGCCTCGGCGACGGCCGCCGTCTCCTGCCGGGCCCGGGGCAGACCTGGCCCGGCGACGGCGGTCACCGACCAGGGCGTCGACGGCTCCGACCAGGCGCCGACCAGTCCGGCTCGGGCGCGATGCCAGCCGCTGAGTGACGGAGTCACGCACACCGGACGTCGCTGCAGCTGCGGCAGCAGCGGCCACGGGAGAGCGAGCAGCTCGCCCGCCGGGCTGATCACGACAGACCGGTCGTCCTGCGGCAGCGCTGCGGCCAGCAGCCGGCTCAGGTCCGCGGCACCCCGTCGCAGCGACCGCGTGGCTGCCATGCGCATCGCCGCCGGCAGCGCGGCGTTCGCCAGCAGATCCAGATCCGCGGACAGCCGGTGCTGCCAGCCCCGGACGGTGTCGCCGTCCGCCAGCTCGACCAGCTTCGGCGACCCGCTCGGCGGGATGCTCACCGCACTGAGTCGGCCGTGCAGCTCGGTGACCGTGACCAGGTGGCAGTCGTCCAGCGCGGCCGCCGCCCGGAGCTCGGCCACCGAGGCCGGTGGGTGCCAGGCGCGACTGCCGCTGCTGAGCCAGGACCGCGCCCGGAGCTCCGACTGCAGCTCAGCCATCTGCTGACGTGCCGGCTCGGGGACCTCGACCACTCGACGGAGCTCCGCCAACAGCTCGGCGGTGCGCGGGTCGGCCGGCGGCGTGACCGGCGTGATGCGGCCTGAGACGGCCCGCGATCGTTCCACCGCCGCGATCACCGAGCCGGCTCGCCCGGACCCCAGCGCCAGCTCCAGATCGCGCTGCGCCAGCCGCCGACCGTGGACGGCGCTGGCGCTCTGCAGGTCGATGCCACCGAACTGCGCCTGGTACGCAGCCAGGTCCTCCAGACCTCGACGAAGGACCCGCCGCGCCGCCGGCCGCTCGGCGCGCCGCTCCAGGATCTCCGCCCGCACGAGGTGACTGTGCAGTCGGACCGCGATCGGATCGCTGGGGCGGAGCCGACCGGCCCGAGTCAGCATCCCGTCGGCCTCGTCGGCTCGACCAAGCTCCAGCTCGAGCTCGGCGGCCAGCAGGGTGGCCGAGCTGGCCTGCGTCGTCTGACCCGCTTCGGCGAACTCAGCCGCCAACCGCCGAGCCGGGGGCAGCAGCCGACCGGCCGGCCGCCCGGCGGCCTGATCGGCCTGCAGCAGCACCAGCTCGGCGGCTCGGCGCCAGCGGTCGTTGCCGTGCCGGCGGAACCGGTCGCGCGCGCGGGCGGCCAGCCGTCGGGTGTCCGTCACCCGGCCGGTGAGCAGCGCGACCTCGGCGCGGGTCAGATCGACTTCGCCAAGGTCCTGCCAGCAGCGGTCGCGGCGGAACAGCTCAGCGGCCTGGCGAAGGGCGTCGTCGGCCTCGTCGGGGAGGCCGGCCGCCAGCAGCACGCGGGCTCGGTCGAGGTGGGCGATCCCTTGCTGGGTGTCACCGTCGAGCTCGATGCCGTCGTGCATGAGCTGCAGGGCACGAGGAAGGTCACCCGCGGTGAACTCGAGGCAGCCGAGGTTGTGCAGGGCGATGCGCCGGGCATAGCCGTCGGCGATGACCTCGGCGCAGCGTGTGGCGCGGGCCAGGTCCACTCGAGCCAGGGAGATCTGGCCCATCTCGACGAACAAGGCCCCGCGGTTGAGGAGCAGCCGGACGAGATCCACCCCTGACTCCGGCAGCCGTGCGAGGGCCTGGCCGAAGGCGGTCTCGGCGTCGGCGAGTCGGCCGCCGCGGAAGAGGATGAGAGCTCGCTGACTGATCAGGGAGGCTGTCAGCGAGTCGTCCTGGACACAGCTCGCCCAGCGGAGTGACTCGTCCATCACGGTCAGGGCACGGTCGAGTCCGCGGATCTCGACCTCTGACTTCGCCAGGGTGGCGAGCAACCGTGAGGTGCTGCGGCAGCGTTCAGGCTCACAGATGGACAGATCGTGCTCGGGTCCGGCATCCAGCAGATCGAGCCCGCGTCTGACGAGCTGTTCGGCACGACGGGGATGGCCCTCGACGTTCGCTTGGACCGCTCGTCGCTGGAGGTCGTTCGCGCGGTTCAGGTCCGAGCCGGACGGATGGTCAATGACTGGACTCGTCGATGACATGCTTGACGGCTGATGCGTTGTCCTCCTGGGGATGGTCCAGCTTCCACTGGAGGCACCGTCCGAGGAAGGCGGGGGCGGCGAACGAGGTGCCCGACCACAGCGCGAAGCCTGCGGAGAAGTCGTCGATGTCGAGCGTCTCGCGGAGCGGGGAGTCGGCGCTGGCGGGGACGCGCACCGTCGGCTGCACGCCACCGTCGAACGTGGTCGGAAGGGTGCTGAACACCTGGGCTCCGGTCCAGTAGACCTTCACCCAGGTCCCGCAGTTGCTGAACAGGGCGACCGTGCCGTTCGGGTTGCGGGCTCCGACGCTGATCAGGTTGTCGATCCCCGGGGCCATGGCCGCCGGATACATCGGCCGGTTCGTGGCGTCGTTGCCGGCCGCGGCGACGAGTAGCACGCCCTCGGCCGCGAGGTCGCGGATCGGGCGCATGATCATCGGATCCGTGTCGGCGTCGCCGGGCATCTCGTGGTAGTAGCCGAACGACATCGACACCCCATCGAGTCGCCGACCACCACGGCGATGCCCCCTGGCCAGTCGCAGCAACGCATTGATCATCTTCGACTCTTCGACGTAACCATCGGCGTCCATCAGCCTGACCATCAGGATCGTGGCGTCGGGGCACGACTGCCGGATCAGGCCACTGATGAAGGTTCCGTGACCAGAGAAGTCGTCGAGGGTCCCCTGGAAGGGGTCATGGACGATTCCCACCCCTTCGGGCTCGAGGCCGATGCTCCCGTTCAGCACCTCGACATCAGTCAGCCACTCGTGCTCACCGACCCCGGTGTCCAAGATGGCGACGACCGGCGCGGACTCGATCTCCTTCGATCGGCGCGGCGGAGGCCCGAGATAGGCGACCGGCGTGCGACCGCCGAGGCCAGGCGTCGCGTACTGGAGGCGCGCGCCACCGCCGTACGTCATGGTTCCGCCGTACGTCATCGTGCCGCCATAGGTCATCGTCCCGCCGTACGTCATCGTGCCGCCGTACGTCATGGTCTGACCGGCGATGTTGGCGGCCATCAGATGATCGAGCGCTACCTCGACGGGTGGGTACCAGGCAGGTCCGGATGGAGACGGCGGAGGCGGTTCCGGAGGTTGCTGTGCGATCTGCTGCCGAAAGGACTGGATCAGCCGCCAGGCGTCGATCTGTGTGGCGTCTCCTGCTGGCGACAGGATCACCGGAGTCACCCACATGGCAGCGTCGGGTCCGTCACCGTCCTCGGGAGCATCGCCGTTGTCCGGGTCGACCGTGGTCGACAGACCGGCGGCCTCGGCGAACCTGCGAAAGCCGGCGACCCCCGCACTCGTGGGAACCCCGGCGACCAGCACCCGATCCGAGATGTAGACGGTCGGCTCGAACGTCTCGGCATCGCGTCGAGTGGCGCGTCCTGGATCGAGGACCTTGGCCCGCCGGGCGGCGAAGGGGTCGTACCCGCCCAGAAATCCTGCTCGGTGTCGTTCGTCGCCGTCCGCTTGGCTCATGGCTTCCCCTGAATTGTTCCGCCGGTCGACTCAGGGTAGGCGGGTGCAGGTCCTCCGCGTCAAGCCATCGGGCCCTGGCTTGTCCGGACACCCCGCGTACAGTCGCGCAGGTGGAGGAGCTCGCCGACCTACGAGCCGACTGCACGCGGTGCTCGGCGCTGTGCTGCGTGGCCCTCCCGTACGCGGCGTCGGCCGACTTCGCCGTCGACAAGCCGGCTGGGCAACCCTGTCGGCATCTCGACGTCTTCTCGTGCACGATCCATGCCCAGCTGCCCGAACGCGGGTTCGCCGGGTGCACGGTCTTCGACTGCCTCGGTGCCGGTCAGCGGGTCACCCAGCACACGTACGCCGGCGTGACCTGGCGGGATCGACCCGACCTCGCCGGAGAGATCTTCGACGCGTTCTCGATCATCCGGCAGCTGCAGGAGCTGCGCTGGTATCTGCGGCAGGCCGATCGCGGTGATCAGCCCACCGTGCTCCGACAGCAGATCTGGTCGCTGGCCGTGGCAACCCGCGAGCTGACCGCGCTGCCCGCAGAGGAGCTGCGGCAGATCGACGTCGCCGGTCACCGTGCGGCCGTCGACGGCGTGCTGAGCGAGGTGAGCCGCCGGGTGCGGACCGCGGCAGCACGGTCGGTGGGCGACCGGACCGGTCGGCCAGGCCGAACCCGACGGGCCGATCTGGTCGGGGCACGCCTGGCCGGGGTCGATCTGCGCGGTTGCGACTTCCGTAGCGCCCTGCTGCTGGGCGCGGACCTGCGTCGTGCTGACCTGCGCGGCGCGGACCTGATCGGCGCCGACCTGCGCGGCGCGGATCTGCGCGGCGCAGACCTGTCGACTGCCCTCTACGTCACCGAGCCCCAGGTCGCTGCGGCTCACGGCGACGCCCGGACCCACCTGCCGGTGGAGATCCGCCGGCCCGTCCGCTGGGTTGGAAGCTGAATCGCGTCCGAGCCGAGAGAGCTCAGCCGCCGACGGTCTTCGTCGCCTCGGCGAGCACAGGGGCAAGGGTGGACGCCACCACGATGGCGGTGGCAAGCAGGACCTTGATCTTCGTGGACATCGTTTCCTCCGAGAATGCTGATTCCTCCGTGCGAGGAACGTATCGGACGAGCCTGGCAGCCGGTGACACTGTTGTCCAGATCGTGATCGCGCCATCAGTCCTGCAGCGCACGGCCGCGCCACTCGGGTAGCGCCAACGCGGCCAGGGCGGCGACGGCGAACGACACGGCGAAGACGACGAACAGCCCGGTCAGTCCGGTGGAGGAGCGCAGCAGCGGGACGAGCAGCGGCGCGATGATCGACGCGATTCGGCCGAAGGCGGCAGCGCTGCCGGCGCCCGTGGCCCGTAGATCGGTGGGGTAGACCTCGGGCGTCACCGCGTACAGGGCTCCCCAGGCGCCGAGGTTGAAGAAGGACAGGGCCATCCCGGTGGCGAGCACGGAGGGCACGGAGTCCGCGAGACCGAACGCAAGGGCACTCAGGGCGGAGCCCGCCAGGAACGTCGCCAGCGTCGGCCGGCGTCCCCAGCGCTCGATCAGGTACGCGGAGGCGGCGTAACCGGGCAGCTGGGCCAAGGTGATGATCAAGGTGTACTCGAACGACTTCACCAACGTGAAGCCCGAGGCGACGAGCAGCGTCGGCAACCAGATGAAGGCGCCGTAGTAGGAGAAGTTGGTCCCGAACCAGGTCAGCCACAAGGCGATGGTCCGGCGCCGGTACTGCGGTGACCACAGGTCCTTCCACGGTGCCGGCGGCCGGCCCTCGGCGGCCGCGGGAGCCTGCTGGTCGGAGGGTGCCTCCATCCCAGCCGAGAGCTCGAACGAGCGGACGGCGGCCTCCGCCTCCGCCTCTCGGCCCCGTCGCTCCAAGAACCTGACCGACTCCGGCAGTCCCCAGCGGACCACGACGGCGTAGAACGCCGGCACCATGCCGAGGGCGAACGCCCACCGCCAGCCGGCTGCCGAGGACGGCACGACCAGGTAGCCGATCACCGCGGCCAGCAGCCAGCCGAGCGCCCAGAAGGCCTCCAGGGCCACGACGATCCGGCCGCGGATGCGGGCCGGAGCGTACTCGCTGACCAGGGTCGAGGCGACCGGCAGCTCGGCGCCGAGGCCGAGGCCGACGATGAATCGCAGCACCAGCAGCAGCCCGACCCCGGTGACCAGAGCCGAGGCGCCCGTGGCGAGCCCGTAGATCAGCAGCGTGAGCGCGAAGACCTGCCGCCGACCGATCCGATCGGCGAGCAGCCCACCGAGGCTCGCCCCGATCGCCATCCCCACGAAGCCGATGGAGGCGATCGCCGACAGCTGACCGGGAGAGAGCGACCACTGGGCGGCCAGCGCGGCCAGCACGAACGAGACCAGGCCGACATCCATCGCGTCCAGGGCCCAGCCGACTCCGGAGCCGGCCAGGAGCCGGCCGTGGCGCCGGGTGAAGGGCAGCCGGTCCAAGCGCTGAGACCTGGACAGCCCCGTGGTCGCGGTCGGGGCCGGAGACGACTCATCCACCCGGGGATTGTGGCACCCCGGGTGGATGAGAGGTTTCGCACGGCTCAGTTCATGGTCGGATCAACCGACCGGGTCTCATTCGTTGATCGGGCGCGGGATGCTCCGGTTGGCGATCCGGTTCTCGGCGTCGATCATCCAGGCGAGCTGCTCGAGCCGCTCGAGCACGGTGTGCAGGATGTCGGCGGTGGTCGGGTCCTCGGCATCGACGTCGTCGTGGATCCGACGAGCGGTGGCGGCCGTTGCGTACAGGGCGGCGGTGATCAGATCGACCGTCTCCGCGGTGTCCACCTCCTCGGCGGGCATCTCCGGCAGCGACGACCGGGCAGCGACCGTCGCACGGCGGCCGTCCGGGGTGACGTAGATGGCGCGCATCCGCTCGGCGACGGTGTCGGAGAACTCGCGCGCGGCCTCGACCACCTCGTCGAGCACGAGGTGGGTGTCGCGGAAGTTCTTGCCGACGACGTTCCAGTGGAGCTGCTTGCCGACCAGGTGCAGGTCGATGAGATCCACGTGCAGCTGCTGCAGGTGATCGGCGAGCTGCTGCGCCGCCCTGAACGGCGGCCGTGCTTCGTGAACGGACTTGTCGGTCTGGGGAAGTGTGCTGGTCATGTCTTGGTGCCTTCCTTCTCGGGTACGAACCCATATTCCCACCTAATCTGGAATCATTCCAGTGAAGGAAGGCTGACCTCAGTGCCTGTACATGGACGCCGAGGTACCTGCCCTGAGCTTGTCGGATCAACCAGCCCTGAGCTTGTCGAAGGGCGACAGGGGAGAGGGCGTGAACGGCCCTTCGACAGGCTCAGGGCGCGGATCGACAGGCTCAGGGCGACTGAACGTACGAGCACCGAGTGACGAAGCGCAGGATTCCCGCACTCGAACGGCGAGCCGATCTTGAGGTAAACCTGAGCGGCTCTTCGGCCCCAACCCAGGTGGCCTTGCGGCGGGTCCAGCAAGATTCTCTTCGGGCCGTGGGGACGGTTCGCCACCGGGGCGGGGAGCCCGGGACAGAAAGAGGGACTGCCGTGCTGATCGATCACTTCGCGTGTACCCGCGAAGACGATGCGCCCGGTGGTCCCCGAGCAGCGCAGCCTATGGGGATGGGCGAGGCGCTGTCAGCCGCGGAGCCGGGCGGGATCTTCGGGGGATATCCCGCACCGGCTCCAGCGGCGGCCGGTCCGGAGCCGGTGATCCCGGACTCTGTCGTCGAGCCGGTGCTGGGGGGCGCACGGCTCGCGCACGATCGACCTGCCATGGGGGGCGGGTCCGAGGGAGGATCGGTCTCGGCACCCACGGAGGGGCCGGGACCGGTCGCTCCCGGTGCCGAGGCCGACTCTGCCGGCCAGGTGGGGTCCGACGGTCAGGCCAGCTCCGACGGTCAGGCCGGCTCCGATGGTCAGGCCGGCTCCGATGGTCAGGCCGGCTCCGATGGTCAGGCCGGCTCCGACGGTGAGCGCGCGGGCGACGGTGGAGGCGGCAGCGCCGATCTGTATGTCGCGCTGGGCCCCGACGATGCCGTCATGCACCGCTTCGTCACCGACTACCTGCTGCTGCTGGGCGGACGACTGGACACGATCCGCCGCTGCCTCGACGACAGTGACATCGAGGGTGCTCGGGTGGCGATCCTGAGCCTCGAGTCGAGCAGCCTGATGCTGGGCGGAGGTCCGCTGGCTGCCCGGCTGTCTGAGCTTCGGTCCCAGCTCGACCTCGGCTCCACACCGCAGCGCAACGCGTTGCTGGTCCTGGCCGAGTCGGCAGCCTCGAGGTTTCGATCCGAGCTGGAGGCCGTGGGACGCGGCTGACCGTGACGGCCCTTCGACAGGCTCAGGGCGCGCAGCCGAGTCCGCTGCTGAGCCTGTCGAGCACCGTCAGTGGTCGCGGCCAGCCAGGTAGGAAGACGCCAGGATGTCAGCGAGACCGGTGCTCCGCCAGCCGGTAGCCGACGCCGCGCACGGTCTCGACGTAGCGCGGCGAGCTGACAGGATCGTTCAGCTTGCGCCGCAGGTTCGCCATGTGCACCTCGACCGCGCGTCGATCCGAGTCGGACACGTACCCGCCGGGCGACTCCCCGCGCAGCTCCAGCGCGAGCGCGTCCTTGGTGATCACCCTCCGGTTGCCTTCCATCAGCGCCAGCAGCAGATCGAACTCGCTGCGGGTCAGCTCGACCGGGGCGCCGTCGAGGTCGCAGAGCCACATCTCCGCATTGATCCGCAGCCCGTTGTGGCTGAGCCAACCGTCCTCGTCGTCTGCGTCCGCGGCGGGACGCGTCACCAGGACTGCCGGCGCGACGTGCTCAGGCTGCCGGCCGGCGCCGACGCCGACCTCCCGAAGGCTCGTACGGTAGCGGCGCATCATCGCCTCGATCCGGGCCCGTAGCTCGCGGGGCCGGAACGGCTTGGTCAGGTAGTCGTCCGCGCCGGCGTCCAGGCCCATCAACGTGTCGATCTCCTCGTTGCGTGCGGACAGCATGATCACGTACGTGTTCGAGAAGCTCCGGATGCGGCGGGCGACCTCGAAGCCGTCGATGCCCGGCAGGCTCACGTCCAGCGTCGTGAGGATGGGACGGTGCTCCCGCACGGCGTTGATGCCCTCGATCCCCGTCGCGGCCGGGATGCAGGTGAAGCCGGCCTCGTTGAGGATGGCGGACAGCAGGTTCCGGACGTCGGCGTCGTCCTCGATGACCACCGCCGTCCGCTCCTGACCCGTTGCCATGGGCATACGGTAGCCGCGTCCGGCCGACGGTTCGGCCTGGAGGTGAGATTTCACTCGAGGGTGGCACCACCGGCTGCCGAGGCGTCGATGATGAGCTCCTGCTGCGCCGGTGGCGGCGTCGCCACCGGCAGCGTGAAGGAGAACACCGCGCCTCCGCTGGTGTTGTTCTCCGCCCAGATCCGCCCGCCCAGCCGCTCGACGATGCTGCGACTGATGGCCAGGCCGAGTCCGGTGCCGCCCTTCTCCCGGGCGTCGGAGGAGTCCACCTGCTCGAACCGCTCGAAGATGACCTCGAGCCGGTTCGGCGGGATGCCCCGTCCTTGATCAGTCACGCGGAAGGTGATCATCCCGGCCTCCGGGGCAGCGTCCAGCGTCACCTCGCTACCCGGTGGGGAGAACTTGATGGCGTTGCCGATCAGGTTGATCAGCGTCTGCACCACCCGATCGGCGTCGGCCACGACGGTCCCCTCGGCGCGGACGACGCGCACTACGATGCCGGCGTCGCCGGCGAGGACCTGGACCTGCTCCCTGGCGGCGGCCAACAGGTCGGCGGCCGGGAGCGGCCCGATCTCCATCGACATGGCCCCGGACTCGATCCGTTCCATGTCGAGGATCTCGTTGATCAGCCGGGTGAGTCGCTCGCTGCTCTCCATCGCGATCTCGATCATCCGGGTGGCCGGTGGGGCCAGTTCGCCGAGCGCGCCGCCGGCGAGCAGTCCCAACGAGCCGCGGATCGCGGTGAGTGGGGTCTTCAGCTCGTGGCTGACCAGGGAGACGAACTCGTTCTTCATCCGGTCGACCTCACGTCGCCGGGTGACGTCACGGAAGACGACGACCACACCCCGAACCCCGGTGCCCTCGACCATCGGGCTCGCGCTGACCTCGACGGGCACGTCGCGGCCGTCGGCGGTTCGGTAGGAGTCCTCGATGCCGGTGAGAGCCAGTCCGGTGCGCTGGATCGTCCGGAGGTAGCAGGCCCCGAGCGGGTGGGAGTGGAACGTCTGGTGCGCCGAACGGCCCAGCAGCGCGCTGCGTCGGGAACCGAGCAGCCGGGCGCCGGCCGGGTTCACGAACGACACCCGGCCCTGGCTGTCGACGCCGTACACCCCGTCCTCGACGGAGTTGACCATCAGGTCGGACCGCTGGGTCACCTCCGCCAGCTCGGTGCTGCGTTCGATGACCCGCTGCTCCAGCCTGGCGCGGAGCCGGTCGTTGTCGATCAGCAGCAACACCTGGCGGGCCAGGATCGCGACCATCACGACCGCGAGCAGCGCCAGGGTGGTGGCGGTGGCGCCACCGCGCAGGACCGAGGAGATGGTCAGCGCGCTCGCCACCACGAACACGGTGAACATGACCAGCGTCCCGGCCACCGGCGACTTGTCGATGCTGTCCTCGTCCGGCGGGGTCGGGAACGAGGACGGTGACCAGCAGATCGCGATGGCCAGCACCGTGTAGCCGGCGATCCAGCCGAGGTCGACGACCGTGCCGAACGCGAAGTCGCCGTGCGAGCGGGCCACGGCGGCGGTGATCTCGGAGACGGAGAAGAGGACGAAGCCGGCGGCGGCCAGGGCCAGCCCGAGTCGGTCCCGGCGTCTGGCGCGGAGCAGCAGCAGCCAGATCACCGTGGCCATCACGATGTCGATGACCGGGGCGACCACCAGAGCGAAGGTGGCGACCGAGGGGCTCTCGGTGATCCTGGGCAGCACCGTGTTGCTGAGGATCAGCAGGATCGATCCACCCAGCACGACGGCGTCCAGGAGCAGCCGGACGACGTCGAACAGTCGCCGTCTTCCGAACGGGTAGGCGAGCAAGCCGGCCAGGACCAGCGCGACCGCGACCAGGATGATCGTGTCGCCGACTCGGCGCAGCGAGGGAAGTGCCGCGAGATCGACGACGGTGAGCCAGATGTTGCCGAGTGCTGCGGCCAGCGCGGCCGCCCCGAACAGAGCCCAGGCAGCGCGGCGGCGACCGGCTGACCGCCGCGAGCGGATCAGACAGGCCGCGGTCACGGCCAGGCCACTCGCCACCAGCGCGACGCCTGACACGCTGCGCCGTACCGGCTGGGGAAGATCACCGGCCAGCAGCAGACCGACCAACCCGACCACGATCACCGCCGCCAACAGGACGGCCCGCGGCGGACCCTCGGTCTCCTCGGCGCCGTCCGCGTCGAGGAGGACAGGCGATCGGCCCGCGCTCCGGGGTCCGGACTCCACCGCCATGCCTCGTGACGCTAGCAGCCCGATGACGGCGTCACCGGTGTTCACCTACGATGGCGACTTGGGAGGATGAGCCGCGACGACGCAACGACAACCGGTGACGGACAACCGACGGAGATGGTCAAGGTGAAGCCTCGCAAGGTGCTCGTCGTCGACGACGACGACATCATCCGTGAGGTCGCCAAGGTGGCTCTGGAAGTCGTCGGTGGCTGGCACGTCGACACCGCCGTGAGCGGCGACGAGGCCAGCCGGCTCGCGGCGGTCGACCAGCCTGACGTCGTGCTGCTGGACGTGATGATGCCGGCTCTCGACGGTCCCAGCACCGCCGCTCTGCTCCGGGCGGACCCCCTCACGCGCGACGTGCCGGTGATCTTCCTGACGGCCAAGACGCCCCTGACCGACGATCAGCTCGAGGCCGTGCCGAACCTGGTCGGGGTGATCACCAAGCCGTTCGACCCGATGGACCTGGCGGCAGAGATCAGACGACTGGCGGGGTGGGAGGAGTGAGCAACTCGCAGGTGCCGGTACCGCCGCCCGAGCGGATGGCCACGGTGCTCTCGGCCATTGCGGCCCAGGCGCGTCGCACCAACCTGGTTCGTGCTGCCGAGCTCCGCGCGGCGCTGGATCGGGCCGCGTCGGAGGGCCTGGACGCGGCCGACTGGGCCGCAGCCGAGCGGACGGCTCACCAGCTCGCGGGGTCAGCCGGCACCTTCGGGTACGCCGCCGTCTCGGAGCTGGCCCGTTCGCTGGAGCGGCTGCTGGCTCAGGCCGGGGTAGCGGAGGTCGAGCCTGCCGAGCTCGAGCGAGCAGGCGCGCTGCTCGACCAGGTCGGCGACGAGCTCGCCGCGGAGCCGGATCTGGCCTGAGTCAGGATCGAACCCACGACGAGCCTGTCGGGGCGACTCGGCGGGTCGCTCGTCGATGCAGCAACCAGGCGGCCACCACGCCGCCCACCGCGCCGCCGAGGTGCGCTTGCCAGGACACGCCCGCGGTGCTCGGCAGCACGCCCCAGATGAGTCCCCCGTAGACCACCAGTACTCCGACGGCGACCAGGATCTGGCCGGCCGAACGAGACCACACTCCACGCGCCAGCAGATAGGTGAGCCAGCCGAAGATCAGGCCGCTCGCCCCGACGATGATGGTGTCGGCCGGAGTCAGCAGCCAGGCGCTCAGCCCGGAGGCGACGATGATGAGCACCGAGGAGACCAGCCAGCGGGCCAGCCCGCCGAGGAGCACCAGGAAGCCCAGCACCCAGAACGGCAGCGAGTTGCTGATCAGGTGGTCCCAGCCGGCGTGCAGCAGTGGGGCGGTCGCGATGCCTCCCAGTCCCTCCAGATCCCGCGCGTGGATGCCGTAGTAGTCGAGTCGCTCACCGGCCAGCTGGTCGACGATCTCCAACAGCCACAGACCGGCCAGCAGCGCGGTCATCAGCACCACCGCCGTTGCCAGCGAGAGGTTGGGCCGGGGGACCGGCGTGCCGTGGGGGCGGACCTGGCTCATGCATCCAGGGTGCCCGAGCCGGACAAACACCCTGGTCATCGCCAACAGAACCGGATGTGCTCAGCGGCGATTTTCGAGGAGGATCGGCGCGCCCACAGGCTCGGCTGCGGTCGCCATCACCCAGCGTCAGAGTCGCGGGCGGCTGACTCCGTCTGTCATCCAGAGCACAGGACCGAGTGAGCCGAAGCGGTATCTCCGCCAGACCCGGCGGGCTCTTGCAGATGTCGACCCGGATCCGCCGGGCCGTTCGAGAACCGGATGCAGAGCCATGACGAGCACATCACCGAGCACCGACCTGCTGGCCTCAGCGCTGGCGGCCGGCCTGGTCACCGCCCGCGAGGCGGCCGAGGGTGTGGTCGCCGTGCGCGGTGCGGCTCTCCAGCTGCACGGGCGGACGATCGCGTACGCGCGGGCAGCGGAGCCGGAGAACCGCGAGCTGTCCTGTCTGCGACTGCTGGACGACACCGGCCTGGTGCCGGAGGTGCTGCGCGGCGGTGCCGGTGACGTGGTCTGGACCGAGGCGATCCGTGGCACCCGGCTGAGCGATCTGACCGGCACCATGGCCGAGCTGGCGGATGCCTGCCAGGCCTGGGGAGCTGCCCTGGCCGCGCTGCACCTGACCCGGATCGAGGTGGGCAGCCGGCCGCCGGTCTCTCCGCTGCCGTGGGTGCTGGATCCTGACCGGTTGCCGCGCAGCATGCGACATGCGCCGGCCGGGAGCGCCCGCGCGCACGTGCTGAGAACGCTCCGCGTCGATCGTGGCCTGGCCCGCACGACCAGCCGGGTCGCCGATCGCTGGAGCGCCGACCACTGGATCCACGGCGACCTGACCGCGACCCGGGTCCTGGTGCAGCAGCTTCCCGACCTGCGGGTGCGCTTCGTGGACCTACGTGGCGGCGGTCTCGGCGATCCCGTCTGGGACCTGGCGGGGGCCCTGGACACCATCACCGAGCTCAGCACCGGTGCGCGGGCGCGGTGGGGATCGGCGAGTGAGCGCTGCCTCAGCGACTACCTGCTGCAGGGCTACCGGCGGGCCGGCGGGACCGCGGTGGTCGATGCCGGCACCCGGGCACTGCGGCTGGTGGCCCGGGCCTGGGACGCCGCCGTGTCGCAGGACGCCCGGGCCAATCACCCGGCCTCGATGCACCCGGCGGTGGGACTGCCCAGCGAAGCCACCCGACTCAGCGAGCGACTGGCCGCGGCTCGCGAGCTGGCCGCCCGCAGCGCCCGCCCAGGGCTTGTCGCGGCCTGACATCCGGCCGCGCCGCCCAGACCCGCCTCGGTACGGCACACTGGGCCGATGCCGCACACCGAACCGACCCGGATCGGGCTGATCGGCGCGGGCGGGATCGCGCACCAGCACCTGCCGGCCTGGCTGGCGCTGGGCGCCGAGGTCATCGTCTACTCCCATGCCGGTGCCGCCGAGCTGGTCGCTGAGTTCGGCGGTACCGCGGTCGACAGCCGGGACGAGCTGCTCGCCCGGTGCGATGTCGTCGACATCGTGACCCCGACGCCGAGCCACGCCGAGATCGCCCTGGCGGCGCTGGCAGCGGGCCGGCCGGTGGTCTGCGAGAAGCCGCTGGCCCGGACCTCGGCCGCTGCCGAGCAGGTGATCGAGGCCTTCGAGGCGGCGGCACTGCCGCTCTATCCGGGCCACGTGGTGCGGTTCTTCGGCGAGTACGCCGCCATGCACGCCGCGGTGGCAGCCGGGGCGATCGGTGACATCGCCGTCCAGCGGTTCACCCGCACCGGTTCGGCGCCGGCGGCGCCCTGGTTCCACGACGACGCCTGGTCCGGCGGACTCGTGCTCGACCAGTGCCTGCACGACCTCGACTTCGCGCGCTGGAACGCCGGGGAGGTCGCGACCGCGTATGCCCTCGAGTCCGCCGCCGGTGGCGTGCGCAGCGTGCAGATCGTGCTGACCCACGTCGGCGGCGCTCTCAGTCTCGTGCACGGGACCTGGGCCCGGCCCGGCACCACCTTCAGGACGAGCTTCGACATCGCCGGGACCGGTGGCGTGCTGACCCACGACTCGACCGACCATGCGGCCCTGCGGACCGATCTCGGTGATCTACCGGTCGCCGTCGATACCGTGGCGGGAGGGGCGGGTCGGGGACTGCTGCCGGCGATGCCGTACGAGAGCCCGTTCCGCGCCGAGCTGCGGGAGTTCCTGGTGGGACTGCGGGGCGGTCCGCCACCACGCGTGACAGCCCGGGACGGGCTGGCGGCGATCTGGATCGCCGAGGCTGCCCAGCGCTCGCTGGACAGCGGGCGCGCAGAGCCGGTGCTGACGGGGGTCGTGCGATGAGGATCGGGTTGCTGTCGTTCGCTCACACCCACGCCGCCTCGTACGCCGGGCTGCTGACGGCCCTGCCCGGGGTGGAGGTCGTGGCGACCGATCCGGATCACCGCCGACGACCCGGGGAGACCGGAGGGGCGGCCTTGGCGGCGTCGCTGGGGGTGGAGTACGTCGAGGACTACGACGCCCTGTTCGACACCAGCCCGGACGGCGTCATCGTGTGCGCGGAGAACGCCGAGCATCGACCGCTGACCGAGCTCGCCGCCGCCCGAGGCGTGCACGTGCTGTGCGAGAAGCCGATCGCCACGACACTTGCGGACGCGCACGCCATGACGGCGGCCTGCGCGTCGGCTGGTGTCCAGCTGATGATCGCCCACCCGGTGCGGTTCGCGCCGGGCTTCACCGCGCTGCGGGAGACGGTGGCCGGCGGCGCCCTGGGCGAGATCGTGAGTGTGGCCGGCACCAACAACGGCCGACTGCCGCGTGGTGAACGGGCCTGGTTCGTCGACCCTACGGCGGCCGGAGGTGGTGCCCTCACCGACCATCTCGTGCACGTCCTGGACCTGCTGGACGCGCTGTGGCCGGGAAGTCGGGTGCGCAGCGTCTACGCCGTCGCGAACCGGCTGCTGCATGCCGACGCGGCCGTGGAGACCGGGGGCCTGGCCGCCTTCCGGCTGGAGCTGGACCAGGGAACTCCGGACACGGTGGGGACGGGTCGGTCGGTCCCGGTGACCATTGACGGGAGCTGGTCACGACCCGACGGCTACGCCACCTGGGGTGGGCTCACCCTGCGGCTGATCGGCACGGGCGGGATCAGCGACCTCGACCCGTTCGCGCTCCGCGTCGGAGGACACCTGTCCTCGACGGCGAACGCCGCGTGGATCCCGTACGGGCCGAACCTCGACGAGCTGCTACTGCGGTCCTTCCTGGAGGTGGTCGCCGGCCGAGCGCCTGCGGCGCCGGACGGCTCGGCCGGCACCCGCGGGCTCGCGGTGGTGCTGGCGGCGTACGCGTCGGTGCGGTCAGGTCAACCCGAGCCGGTCGGCTGAGTCCTTCGCTGCTACCGGGGTCAGCTCGACACGCGCACGCTCAGATGCGCGGTGCGGCTGCCCTGCGGATGGATCCGCAGCAAGCTCGAGGAGACCCGGCGGGCGTCGTGCAGGCCGTGCGCCGGCCAGCTCGTGCTCGGGGTGAAGGCCAGGTATCGGCCGACTCCGTACCAGGGGAACCCTTTCGACGCGCCGGTCTCCAGGGCGTACCAGACGTACGGCCAGATGAACTCCTCCCAGCGCAGCTGGACGGAGAGGTTCTTGCTCGGCCGGCGCACGCTGATGGTGGCGTCGCTGAAGTCGGACAGGTACGAGAGCCGGGTCTCCGCTTCGCCGATGCCGCGCAGGTTGACCAGGCCCTTTCGCCCGTACGCACGCGGCCAGGGCAGCAGGTCGTCGTAGGAGATGGAGTCGGCCGCCAGCCGCGGGTCGGAGCGCACCGTGGTCGATCCCGACTGGACGACCGTGTCGGGACCGATCAGGGCGGCGCCGAAGGCGATCTGCTGACCCCACATCACGTCGACGTGCTCCGCCCCGGCGTTGACCACGGTGTCGGTGACGGTGATCTCGTCGTCCTGCAGCCGGACCGAGCGGGTCAGCAGGAACGGAGACCGGACCAGTCGACCGGTGAGCACCAGCCGCTCGCCGTCCCCGGTCGGTCCGGGATCGGTGCTCCAGTCCAGCCAGGTCACCCGGGCCTCGCCGTCCAGGCCCCACTCCGCGCCGTACGCCGTGGCCGGGTCACCGCCGTTGGGGAGGATCGTGTGCCAGCCCCCCGGATAGCTGTCGTACATCGTCACCTCCGACGATCCGGTCAGGTCGACGGCACCGCGGTGGCGCAGCCCCCAGGGCGTCTGCCACAACAGCTCGAGGTCGTCGGCGCGTCGGCGCAGCGAGATCACGGTCCCGCCGAGCGCCGGCACCAGATCCGCCACCAGGGTGTCGGAGGTCAGTCGCAGGACCTCCCAGCCGCGGATGACGAGCTCTTCGGGGTCAGGCACCCGGACAGGATAGAGCGGCGGATCGGCCCACGGGCGCAGCAGCCTGAGCAGCGCCGGGAATCAGTCCGGCACCTTCAGGGCCGTCACCGTGCGGGAGCTCTCGTCGCTCATCAGCAGCGTGACGCCACCGCGAGGGATGTCGAAGGCGACGGTGCCGCTCACCTGCTGGCCCGCCGACAAGATCCCGAAATCCAACGCCGTGGGGGAGTCGGGTAGCACCTCGGCGTCGAACAGGTCGCCGCCACGGTCGAACGCCTGGAACGCCTCCGGACCGTAGCTGAGCGTGCCGCTGCGACAGGTCAGCTCGATCGCGAGCGTCAGCAGCGAGCCCGGTTCGTCGACGTGGCTGCCGTCTGAGTCCCAGCCGTGGTCGACGATCTGCAGCACTCCGCTGCCTGAGCTGGTGGTGAACTCGATCCGGTCGGTCGCGATCGGGCCGACGCCGCTGGATCGGGTGGCGACCGGCCGGGGTGTCGCCTCGCGGACGTCCTGGCGGGCGGCCAGGACGCTGGCCACCGCGACGACGAGGGCCACGACACCGATGGCGAGCACGGTGAGCACGGCCGGCAGTCGGTGCGACGGAGGACCCGCACTCCGCCGACTGCGGTCGCTGCCGGGGCCGGACCCCGTCGGGCTGATCGACGGTGTCGGGGGTGCCGACGAGCGGGGCTGTGCGGAGGGGGTCGGCTGCGCCGGCCCGGTGAACCCGGGCCCGCTGGGTCGCCCCATGCCGTCGGTCCGCTCACTCACCCTGGGTACGCTACCCGCCGCCGGACTTGTCCACAGGTCCTGACGGTCCTGATCCGCCGTCCACAGATCTGCCCGGATACCGGTCGGTCGGGCCGGTCGTCCTTTACGTGGGGACATGACACGACGCACGACGACAGCGCCAGCCCCTCCCGCCGAGCCGACCGTCCTCCGGGTGCGCGAACCCGGCGACATCCTCGGCGTGATCCCGTACCTGCTGGGGTTCCATCCGACCGACTCGCTGGTGGCCACCTTCATCAGAGCGGGCCAGGTCGCGGTCACGGCCCGCATCGACCTCGGCGCCACCGCGGATCTCGAAGCTCTGGTCGACCAGCTCGAGATGGTCGGTGAGCGGGTCGGCACCCGGTCACTGGTTCTGGTCGGCTACAGCGAGGACCCGGGGGTGCGTGAGCTGATGCGCGATCTGGCCGACCTGGTGCCCCTCGACCTGCTGGATGTGCTGGCGGTCTGCGAAGACCGCTGGTGGTCGGTGTGCTGCGGCGGACCGTGCTGCCCACCGGAGGGCCGGCCGTACGACATCACCAGTCATCCGCTCGCCGCAGCAGCCGTGGTGGCCGGGATCTCGGCATCCTCGACCAGGGAGGAGATCGCCGGCCTGACGGAGGGGCCGGCCGCGGCCGACGTCGACCGGCTCACGCGGCTGGCCGAGGGGTGGGCCGAACAGGTGGGTGGCCTGAACCAGCGGCGTCGGCGGAAGCGGATGAAGCAGCTCGTCACCCGGGCGCTGACCGCGGGTGGAGCCAGCGAAGCCGAGGCCGTCCAGATCTCGGTGCTGGCCCGCGACCTGCTGGTCCGCGACGAGGCCTGGGCGTTGATGTCCCGAGCGCGCGCCGAGGAGCACGTCGCGCTGTGGCGGCGGGTCGTGTCCGTGGCCGTCTGGCCGTACGAGGCGGCTCCGCTCGGCATGCTGGCGATCGCAGGCTGGGTGAACGGCAACGGCGCCCTACTCAACTGCTGCATCGAGCGCCTGGAAGCAGTCGCGCCGGACTACTCGCTGCTCGCGCTGTGTCGCGACATCAGTGACCAAGCGATCGCGCCCAGCTGTTTCGACGCGATCGCCGAAGACCTGCGGGCCACCCTGGGCTGAGGCAACGGGTACGCCTTCCGCCGCCCCGGCGGCCGATGAGCCGGCCGGACCGGGCTCCGTTAGGTTGACCCCCATGACAACCCGGTTCGTGGTGTGCGGCGAGACCCTGATCGACCTCATCCAGGCAGACGACCAGCCCGAGGGATTCGTGAGCTCCGCCTGGTCGGCGATGTCGGCGGGCGGTCCGATGAACAGTGCCGTGGCGCTGGGTGACCTCGGGGCGGATGTGCATTTCCTGGGCCGGTTGTCGCGGGATGCCTTCGGAGCGCAGCTGCGCGGGCACATCGAGGGCGCGGGCGTGGCCCTCGACCTCGCGACCGAGTCGTCGCAAGCGACCTCGCTGGCGGTCGTCAGCTTGGACGACGACGGCAAGGCGAGCTACACCTTCCACTTCAGCGACACCGCGAACTTCGGCTGGGAGGAGGCGGACCTGCCGACCCTCTCCGCCGACGACTGGCTGCACATCGCCTCGCTCGCCTGCGTGGTCAGCCCGGGCAGTGACGTCCTGCTGGACTGGGCCCATGGCGTGCCCGCCGGGATCTCGTACGACATCAACGTCCGGCCGACGGTGATCACCGAACCGGAGGAGTACTGGGCGAAGGTGCGGCCCTGGCTGCGCGTCATCGGCCAGCACAAGGGGATCTTGAAGGCCAGCGACGAGGACGTGGAGTTCCTGGCGCAGGTCGAGTCACCCGGTGCGGACCCGGTGGAGGCGCTCACCGGGTGGGTGACGAAGTACGGCATCGGACTCGGCGTCGTGACCCTCGGGCCCGGTGGCGCCGTGGCGGTCGGCCCGGACGGGGAGCAGACGTCGGTGCCGGGCTTCCCGACGACGGTGGTCGACACGGTCGGCGCCGGCGACACCTTCATGGCAGGGTTCCTGGACGGTTACGTCGGCCGCTCGCTCGATCTGCGGACGTCGCTGACCCGCGGGGCCGCGGCCGCCTCGATCGTGTGCTCTCGTCGCGGTGCGCAGCCGCCCACCTCGGCCGAGGTGGACGCCCTGATCGAGGCGATGTAGACGGTAGGTAGCGCGGTAGGGACCACCGCCAGGCGGACCGGAGCTGGTGTGACCCACCCCGGTTCTAGGGTGGCGGCATGACTCGATGGACAAGGCTTGCTGCAACAGCAGGGCTGAGCGTGGCCATGGCGCTCGGCATCGTCGCGACCTCGGCGGATACGGCCAGCGCGGCTTGTGTGCACTACTACTGGGTGGACCAGGTGCCGGCGCCGGTGCGGGAGAATCCCAGCTCGCACTCCGTGGTGCGGAAGTACAAGCAGGTGTTCGACACCGTCACCGGACCGTGCTCGCCGTCGGTGCGCGATCCGCACAGCACACGGCTGTACGTCCCGGTCTACACCCGGGCTGCCAGCGACGGCATCGGCTGGATGGCCAGCCAGACCATCCAGCGGTACTGACCCACGGCGACCCCCTCCGACTGCACCCGCTTGCGGCACCGCTGAGACGATGGCGACCGCTGGCGGGTGATCGGCTCGAACGAGTTGAGGCCAGCAAGCCATGCGATCTGCCCGGCGTCGGTCTCGACCGCGAGATCGAGCTCGGGATCGTAGAGCGGGCAGGGTCGACCCGTCGACGCCACGTGCGCGGTGCTCTCGCATGGCCGGCACCTCAACCAGTCGTCACACCCTCGCGACTCGATTCACTCCGGTCGCGCACCCACCGCCCGTTCCGGACGGTGAACGTCCGCAACGGGCCTTATCGTCGGGACGATGTCGGAGCGAGTGAGGTTGCCTGGGTCTGATCCCGGGATAGTCAGAGAGTCGGCCGACGAGGAGGAGTGATGGTCACTTTCACCCACACAAGGGAGCTGAAGGAAGCGCAGTTCGTCGATGTGGATCTGCGAGGCGCTCGGTTCGTCGAGGCTGACCTCTCTGGTGTCGTGATGCGCGCCGTCGAGGTCTCCGGCGCGGATATCGATGCGCCGTGGTTGATCCACGGTACGAGCTTCCTCGTCAACGGCGTCGACGTCATCC
>DASQLI010000241.1:0-2074 GCA_035630075.1 Microlunatus sp. | reverse complement strand
GGACAGCTCGGGGTGAGGATGGCTCAACTGAGAAGACCTGCTTCGATCAGAGCGGTGCGGACGACGTCGACGAGGGCGTCATCCGCCTCCACGAGGGGAAGGCGGACAGTGCGGTTGTCATGCACACCGAGGAGCTGCATCGCTGCCTTGGCGGTCATCACGCCCGGTGCTCGTCCCATGATCGCGTCGACCACGGGGACAAGCTCACCGTAGACCTTGAGAGCCCCGTCGAGGTCGCCGGCGTCGACCCTGGCGACCATGTCGGCGTACTGCTCACCCGCGACGTGGCCCACCACCGAGACCACTCCGGCGCCGCCGTGGGTCAGCCAGCCGAGGTTGAGCACGTCGTCGCCGCTGTAGTAGCTGAGTCCGGTCTCCTGCATGATCCGCACCCCGCGGTAGAGGTCGCCGACGGCGTCCTTGACCGCCACGATCTTCTCGTTCTCGGCGATGCGGGCGAACGTCTCGGCCTCGATGGAGACCCCGGTGCGGCCGGGGATGTCGTAGACCATGATGCGCAGGTCGCTCGCGGCGGCCACCGCGTCGAAGTGGGCCACCAGACCCGCCTGACTGGGTTTGCTGTAGTACGGCGTCACCAGGAGCGCACCGTCTGCCCCAGCCTCCTGTGCCTGCCGGGCGAGCTCTACGGAGTGCTCGGTGTGGTTCGTGCCGATACCCGCCACGACGGTGCACCGGTCACCCACGGCCGAGACGACAGCGCGCAGGATCTCGCCGTCCTCGGCGACCGAGGTGGTGGGCGCCTCACCAGTGGTGCCACTGACGACGAGCCCGTCATTGCCGTGGTCGGCCAGATGGGTGGCCACCCGCGCCACCCCGTCGAGGTCGAGCCTCCCGTCGGCGGTGAACGGCGTGACCATCGCGGTCAGCACTCGGCCGAACGGTCCAGCAGGCAGGCTCATGCGCCCTAGGTTATCCATCGTCGTCCCGAGCGCGGGGGAGGCGGTGGACCGAAGCGGCGGCATATATTCATCGGCATGAGCGACAGCCAGAACCCAGCCGATCCCGACCAGCCACAGGACCAGCCGTACGGCGAGCCGCCCAGCCAGCCCCACCAGCCGCAGGACCAGCCACAGGACCAGCCGCAGGGAGACCCGCAGTACGGCGCTCAACCCCCCGGCTACGACCAGCAGTACGGGCAGCCCCAGGCCGGTCAGGAGCAGTACGGCCAGCAGCAGTACGGCCAGCAGCCCGGGTACGACCAGCAGTACGGGCAGCAGCAGTACGGGCAGCAGCAATACGGGCAGCTCCCCCAGCAGGTGACCGGATCGTTCATGCTGGCGCACCTCGGCCAGGAGTACGGCCCCTACGGCTTCGACCAGCTGCGCCAGATGGCCCTCACGGGCCAGCTCAAGGGTGACGCCACCCTGCGCGACTCGACCCAGGGCGGCTGGTTCCCGGCCAAGCAGCTCCCCGGCCTGTTCTCCCACCGCGACTGGCTGGTTACGGTGCTGTTGTCGGCCTTCCTCGGCGTCTTCGGGGTGGACCGGTTCTACCTCGGCTACACCGGTCTCGGCGTCCTGAAGCTGATCACGCTCGGCGGCTGCGGGATCTGGCAGCTGATCGACCTGATCCTCGAGCTGCTGCGCAAGGTGCCTGATGCGGAAGGTCGGCCGCTGGGCTGAGCCGCACAGCGGGCCGTCTCACAGCTGCGGCATGACCTCCGCGGCTACCAGCTCGAGGTGCTCGAGGTCGTCCAGGTCGAGCGTCTGCAGGTAGATCCGCCCGGCACCGAGCGCGGCGAACTCGCCGATCCGGTCCACGACCTCGGCCGGTGAACCTGCAAGCCCGTTCTCGCGGAGGTCGTCGGTCGACCGGCCGATGGCATCCGCGCGGCGGCGTACCTCCTCCTCGGTGGCGCCGCAGCACAGCACCAGCGCGTTGGAGTACGTCAGCTCGTCCGGGTCGCGGCCGATGTCCGCGCATGCCTTGCGCACCCGGTCGACCTGCGCGCTGGTCACCTCCGGCGAGACGAACGGGAGGTTGAACTCCGCCGCATGGCGGGCCGCGAGCGCAGGAGTACGACGCTTGCCCCGCCCACCGATGATCACCGGCG
>DASQLI010000240.1:0-2485 GCA_035630075.1 Microlunatus sp. | reverse complement strand
GCAGGCATCCCCTTCCTCACCACCATGGGGGTCGCGGCAGCCATCGGTGTCGGCATCGCCGTGGTCATCGCCCTCACCCTGCTGCCCGCCATGCTCGGTTTCGCCGGCGAGAAGCTGCGGCCCAAGCCGCGCACGGTGCGGCCGCCGAAGCCCGACGCGGACCGCCCGGCGAAGCCCCGCAAAGAGCGGACCCCGGTGCCGCGGCTGTGGGTGCGCGGCGTCACCAAGTGGCCGATGCTGACCATCCTGCTCGTGGTGGTGGCGCTCGGAGCGCTGGCCTATCCGGCCAAGGACCTGCGGATCGCCCTGCCCAACAACGGCACCGCCGCGGAGGGCACACCGGCCCGGGTCACGTACGACCTGATCGACGAGCACTTCGGGGTGGGCTACAACGGGCCGTTGATCATCAGCGCGACCATCGTCGGCTCCGACGACCCGCTCGGGGTGATGGACGGCATCGCCGACGAGCTGCGGGAGCTGCCCGGGGTGGCCAGCGTGCCGCTGTCCACGCCGAACGAGAACGCCGAGGTCGGCATCGTCCAGGTGATCCCCACCGGTGCTCCGGACTCGGAGGAGACCAAGGACCTGGTGCTGCGGATCCGGGCGATGCACGATCACTTCCTCCAGGAGTACGACGTACCGGTCTACGTCACCGGCTTCACCGCTGTCGCCATCGACGTCTCCGATCGCCTCGGCCAGGCGCTGCTCCCCTTCGGCATCTTGGTGGTCGGGCTCTCGTTGGTCCTGCTGACCATGGTGTTCCGCTCGATCGCGGTGCCGATCAAGGCCACCGTCGGCTACCTGCTGAGTGTGCTGGCCGCCTTCGGGGCGACCGCGCTGGTCTTCGAGCACGGCTGGTTCTCGGGGCCGCTCAACGTGCACCAGACCGGGCCGGTGATCAGCTTCCTGCCGATCCTGTTGATGGGCATCCTGTTCGGCCTGGCCATGGACTACGAGGTCTTCCTGGTGTCGCGGATGCGCGAGGAGTACGTGCACGCCGTGGCGAAGGCCGGCTCGAAGGACCTGGTCGATCCGCAGCAGACGATCGAGGACGGCTTCAACGCCTCGGCTCGGGTGGTGGTTGCCGCCGGGATCATCATGTTCGCCGTGTTCGCGGCCTTCGTCCCCGAGGGTGAGGGGCCGATCAAGACCATCTCCTTCGGGCTGGCGGTCGGTGTCTTCGTCGACGCCTTCATCGTCCGGATGACCCTGGTGCCGGCGGTGATGAAGCTGCTCGGGCACAAGGCCTGGTGGCTACCGGCCTGGATCGACAAGCGGCTGCCGACCTTCGACGTCGAGGGCGAGGGGCTGGCCCACCAGCTGTCGCTGCGCGACTGGCCGACGGCCGACGACGACCATCTGGTCTACGCCGAGGGTCTGCGGGTGCCCGGCAACGAGGGCGACCTCGGGATGGCCCTGCGACCCGGCGAGATCGTGGTGGTCGACGGCCGGGTCAACTCGGGCAAGACCGCCTTCCTGCTGACGCTGGCCGGCCGGATGCGGTTGGCCGGTGGCCGGGCCAAGATCGCCGGGCTGGTGCTGCCCGAGCAGTCGGCGGCGGTCCGTGGGCGGGTTGCGCTGATCGACTGTCGCGCCCTGTCACCGGCGCGCGACGGCCAGGGTGGTCTGCGCCAGGACCTCCGGACGGCGGGACTGCGGGACCCGGCGGTGATCATGGTCGATCACGCCGACGTGCTGACCGGTGACGACGACCGCGCCGCCCTGGCCAGCCTGATCGAGGAGACGGCCGGGTCGGACTCCCGGGCGCTGCTGATCGCGGCCCGGGATCGAGCGCTGATCGACGACATGATCCGTACGCCGTACCGGCACCTGACGCTGGGCCCGGTCCCCGACCTGGCCGACAGCCGGTGACGTCGATGACTGAACGTGCACGCATGAACGGAACCGAGGGAACGAACACACGATGATGACGCTGGAACGCGCGCGAGCGCCGAAGGTCACCTGGGTGTCGCTGGTCGGGTTGATCCTGGTGCCCTTGCTGGTGGCCGCCGGCTTCCTCTGGGCGACCTGGAACTCGGACACGCGGCTGGACCGGGTCCAGGCCGCGATCGTCAACAACGACGAGGGCACCACGCTCAACGACCAGTTCGTCCCGCTCGGGCGCCAGCTGGCCGGTGGTCTGGTGAACGGCGAGGACGACACGAGCAACTTCGACTGGGTGCTGACCGACACCGACGACGCCCGCGACGGGCTCGCGTCGGGCACGTACGCCGCCGTCGTCACCATCCCGAAGGACTTCTCCAAGCAGGCGACGTCGTTCTCCAAGACCGAGGTCGCCGACATCACGCCGGCCACCATCGAGGTGCAGACTTCCCAGGTCAGCGGCCTCACCGACGGTGTGGTCGCCCAGGTGATCACCACCGCCGCCCGGGACACGCTGAACACCGAGCTCACCGAGCAGTACCTGGACAACATCTACCTGGGCTTCAACTCCACCAAGAAGCAGTTCCAGACCGTGGCCAAG